>DAOVGI010000031.1 GCA_030672475.1 Candidatus Bathyarchaeota archaeon | reverse complement strand
CTCCGCCGATGTTTGGATCTTGGTAGATTTCACGATGCCACTCAGTTAGCTCTCTCCATAGAGTACGGCATTGCTCTCTGTCATTGTCTTGATACTTCCGAATTACAAATGATAGTGCCATCTTTTCACCTGCGTTAAAGTTTGGATTGCTGTTTATTTTAAATATCGCTTACACATTTTCAGACAGTATGAGGTGAGGAAGCATACGTATATGCGAATTTCAGGATATGATGCGGCGTATATATTTCCATCGAGACTCTGAACGTGGCATAGTGGGAACGTTTGATTGGCTTGTGGATGAGGTGGAAGAACTGGGGGAAGCATCGAAAACAGGTGATAAGAAAGCTTTGGAAAATGAGTTTGCAGATGTCATCGCATGGTTGGCTTCACTTGCAAACGTCACCAACGTAGATCTTGAAAAGGCAGCCTTAGACAAGTATGACGACAAATGCCCAAAATGTGGACATTCACCCTGCCAATGCACCTTTAAACGAGACACAAAATAACGCTATTCGAATCCCTACTGCGCGCGCTAAATTACCCTCTGATAGAGAAGTTTATCACTGTAACCTCTTTTGCCCCAAACCCGTAAGTTTCCAGACTGATGGTCTGCTCCCTCTCCTTTGCACTAATTCCCTTACTTCTAAGAGTTTAAGATGATGCATGACAACCCCATAATGAAGTCCCGTCTGATTTGCAAGTGTTTTAGCATCGGCCGTATCTCTCTCCAAAGCATTTAATACGCGAGTTCTAGCCCGTAGACCAGGTTTTACATTTCTAAAGTTAACCAAATAAGCATTAGGATGATATGCTTCATTAACCATATGCACCAAAAAACATTATATGCCTAAGCATAGAAAAAGGTTCACCTCTAGACAAAATCCACCAGACTGACTTGCTTCGGCTTCTTACTATCAAACAAAGCGTTAATCTCCTCCCTCACAAGTATAATCCTCTGCTTATAATACTGCGGCAGCCGATACTTTTCAATCAAATGTTGCGCCACATCCAAGTACTTTTCTATACCACCTCGATAGACTGTCAACATCAGCTCCCCACCGCACGCTGGACATTTACCGAGAAGTGGTAAACGTCGGAAACGCCTATTACATGATTTACACCTAAAACCCTGAGTTGAAAAAGCCCTAAGATTCCCAGCAATATCTCGGATAAAATGTGTCGTCAAAACCTTTAAGGCTACTTCATCAGCGTCGACAGCCTCGATCTTTTCAGCCAAGTCAAGTTGACTGGCCAGCTTTTCGATCATTGTCTTAAACCGTTTATACGAACTTTCGGAGTTCCCCATATTAACATTTGAAACAGGGGTCGTATAGCTAAAACCTTCAAACTGTGCTTCAGTCGTTAGCCGATACTCGATTAGGTCCATGAGATCGCTGACGTGTCTGGCTTCTGCGTTTTCCCAAGTCTGTTCATAGAACTCAACTGGGTAAGCACGAGCAACATCAACATCATGCACTTGTCTCTGCACCTCTTTTGTGTTTACTACTGGAATCAAAAGCAACGGAGCATCCATTATACCGCCTATTTGTGCAGGCAGATATTCACGGGAGAAGTTAAGTAAGGTGTCTAACGCAAGCATTACCGCATCTTCGTCGCCGTCACAGTCCCTCCGCTTGGCTGAATGCCAAACTGGATGCGCATAACAGACACTCAGATTTGTGAAGCCTACAATGCGTCCCAAAATGCCCACACAAGTGTGGGGAGCTAAACCAAAAATCAAATGTCCCACAAGGTCTTCGACAGTCTTGATGTTATAGTAAGGTGGAATATCATAAACCTTCCTAAGGAGCTCGTCAATGAAGTTTGCGATCTGCATGAAGTATTCTGCACATTTTCTGGCAATGACTACATCTTGGATTTTCAGTTCACATATCTGGCTTGTATCTGTTAAAGGTGCTCCATTAACGTCGTAGGTGTAGCCAAGCTGCTTGAGTTTCTCAATGGAAACCTTAATTTCAGAAGGCTTGAAATGTGTTAAAGGAGCGTTCGTAGCATCAAAACGAATTGTCCCATCTTTGTAAACTGACAAATCATATTTGGCACGTAAAACACCTTTTTCAATTGTCTCAGGTGTCTTTGACTCGTTAATCAGGCCCTTAACACCTTTCAGAATTTTCGGAATAGAAACGCCTAGACTATTACACGCGCTTTCAAGAAGCTCTTTAAAGTTGATGGCTTGTTTCTCGTATGATTTGGCGGAAACCTTGCAGATTGGGCATGTATCCCCCTTTACGCTTCTTCCACATTTGGGACAAACCTTCTCAACAACGGTTTCGGCATCACACGCTGGACACTTTATCCTAAGAGTATAAGTTCTGCAAATTGGGCACTTGCGTTTAACAACTTCCACGGAGACTGGCCCTCGCTTAGCGGCCTGAACAACATTTCTTCGAGAACCTCCAGCCAAACCAACCGGAAAAAGAACATGTACAAGAGGTTTCATCTCACGCCTTTTCGCCTTTTCAGGTCTCCCCATCCGTGCCCCCACAAAGGTAGGAGCTTTCTCTCTAACGGGTACACCTGAAAGCATCTTTACAGCTTCTAATATCGATTGTGCAGAAGAAAAATCTGCTTTCAATACACTATAACCTAACGAAAACGCAAACGCAGATGCATCATCATGTTCAACAACAATTTTTTCAGCTATAACTCTATGAGGTAAGCATATTGTTTCCAAAGCCGTTTTAACATTTGCCTCCATTTTTCCGACGATCTTACGAACGAAACCATCTTCGCATGATATGTTTGAATTGACAATCCAGTTTCTCAACAATTCAAGCTCTCTGAGTGACGCAAGGTTCGACCAAAAAAAGGTGAAAGATGGGTGGAGGGGCACGCCCAAGGTTGACGACAGAGCTATTGCTTCCTTAATATCAGGCTTGTTGGTAAACGGGTGTTCTAAGAGATTTTTTAACCTTTTCAACGAAATCTCGACGATTTCAGCTACCTTCTTAAAATCTTGATGGAACTTCTCCAGTATCGCCTTCTTTACGTCCTCAACCCACCATTCCTCAACATATCCGGAAGGTGCAAGAGTCTTACTATTATACAGGAAGTCTCCAAAACTAATCAAAATGTCACCCAGAAACAGAATCTTCTCAATCTTGCCTTTCGTCATACTGAAGTTTTCAGCAGAAACTCGAACAACCGAACCATCCTTCAACCTAACGATAGGAGGTTCTATTGTGTCGACTGGAAGGGTAATACCACCCTTTCCTGGCATTTCTAAACGTAATTGGGTACCTGCAGCTGGAAAACCTTGAAGAACATACATGGTAGCTGGATGAATACCCACAGCAGCCAAGCCAGTATTTCGTGCCCTGCCATACCTCAGACGAAAACCCCCGCGTCTGGATGGAAACGAAAATATTGGGCGACCTGCGATAACATCATTCATGAACCCCGCGGATTTTTTGTTTCCAGATGTTTGATGGATTTCTTTAAGCCAATCCCAGCCTTGAATTCCTAGCTTTTCAATAATTGTCCAAACCTTTGCTGAACGCCCTACAATTCCATCATTTACAACACGCAACGCCCCGCCCCTCACGTGGTTTGTTTCGATTCGTGGGAGATTCCGGAAAGAAGAAATTTCCACAGGATCAGATTCCGTTCCCGTCACCTCGACCGGCAACCATTCAAGCGCCTCACGTAATTCCTCATCTGAAACATGATATTGGAAGCGGCTTACGGAACGTTCATAAACCCTTACCTCCTCAATAAAACGCGCGATTTCCTCTTCCGTGGGCTTGTATCGATCAAGCCCAAGCAATCTACGCACAAAATCTCCAATAACCAGAGTCAAAGCTTGGTCTGTCCCACCAGCAGAACGTATAGGGCCCGCAAAATAAATTGCAAGATATTTTGTTCGATCGCTGTTGTTTTTGATTTTCACGTGAGCTACTCCCTGTAAGGGTGCAGCAGTAAGCCCCTCCGTCAGAATAGCCAACGCAGTTCGTACGGCATGTTCCGCTACAGCCTCAGGTTCCATGTGTCCAAACTTGCCGTAGACGATTTCCTCAGCGATTTTGAAGGCTAATTCTTCCCTTGGAAGTTTGGCACCTAATTCTCTGATACTTTCGGCAACTCTTTCCGGTCCAACAAGTCCCTCTACAAGATCAGCTAGGTCTTTGGCGATTTTACATTCAGGTTTACATGTTGGGTCAAGCCCTTTTTCCTTAGCTTTTGCGCTTATAGTATACAAATGCACTAGTTTCATTTCCAAGCTTGTCAGATACTGTTTATATGACGCGCTCATTTCGCTATTCAAACTGTGCCTCCGCACTCTTTTATCGGTCCAAGGCTTATTTTGGTTTTGTCGCATAAACAAATCAAAAGCTATTGTTGCTAGAAATCTGAATCCGTGTGAATTCTACATAAAAATAGTGTAGACCAGCTCTCTTTAGGGCGACCAGTTGCCTTTTGATACGAGTCTTTCGCTATTTTGCTTCTTTTCTCCACGCATTCTCTACAGCGTGCATGTCTTGAATCAGAAGGGCCATCACATACACCACAGTTTAGGATTAATACTTCACCCAATCCCCTTAATGTTGTCCACGCATATTCATATTCATCATGTTGAGCCTCAAAATCGGGCCAAACATCATAAAGAGCTTCGTTTCCTAAGACTTTCTTTAACGAACTGAAGTAGTTTTCAAAAGCCGTCAAGGGTCTTACATCCTACAGCTTTTTATGCCTTCAACAATCTCCGAAACCTTACGTTTAACTTTGGTGTTCTCTACGAGATTGCCGGTAACTATTATATCTGCTCCAGCAGATGCTGCAGCCAACGCTTGACTTCTAGACTTTATGCCCCCGCCAACAATCAGAGGGATGTCCACGGAACGTTTAACGACATGAATCATTTCTGGAGGAACAGGTTTTTTGGCACCAGAGCCTGCCTCCAAATATATGAAGCGCATACCTAGATATTGCCCTGCTAGGGCGTGAGCGGCGGCAAGTTTAGGCTTATCGTACGGCACTGGCACTGCTTTGCCGATTATACCTGCAGTACCGCCATCACCAACAATGATATATCCAAGAGAAATCGGTTCTAAACCATATTTTTTAACGAGTGGAGCACCTAAAACCTGCGCACCCATCAAGAAGTAGGGGTCAACAGAATTTAACAAAGACATAAACCATATGGCATCAGCGTGACGGCTTATACCTGTCACATTGTTCGGAAAGAGAATCACTGGAATTATTACTGCACGCTTAACAGCCTTAATCACATTGCCAAGATGAGTTGTCGAAGCAAACGTTGATCCTCCTATCATTATGGCCGATGTGCCACTTGATTCTGCTTTACTAGCAACGCTTGAAGCTTTTGCGGGTGTTACCTTTTCAGGGTCTATCAGAGCTATGTGAATAGCTCCTTCAGCTTGGATTTTTTCGAGCAAATATCTTTCAACAGAGCCACACATAAGAATCAACCTAACTGGTCAGCACCTTCTTAGAGTTTCCGTAGATCTTGTCTGTAAACATGCAGTAAACATCAACCTCGCTCTGCGCAAGTCTAACTTGAAACTCTTCCCTTGCATCACAACTGCCACAACTTACAACGGCTCGACCTTCATCACGAAAAATTTTAACCCTAACTGTTTCCTTTCCACATCTAGGACAAGAGAAGAATTTAGGCAGATGCTTCTTAGGCATGCGAACAACTTTCCTTCTTCTCCGTCCCATACTCCGAATCCTTCTATCCTTAGAGTCACACCTTATCAGTTATTTATGTTTGTCCCTGGATACGTCTGGACGTTTCCCATAAATCCTCTTATCTGCTATTCATATCTACATGGAGGTTTCCTAACGCACATTCTGGAATGGATATATTATGGTTTGGCTAGATGCACAACATGCTTCAACAATTCGAAAAAGGCTTTCTATATGACAACGCTACTGGATTCAAGCAAACGACTCAGCTGGAAGAAACTCTTTCCATTATCGCAAATACATGAAGAGACACGGCAAAAATGGGGGGGTCGTGTAGAAAAGGGACGGAATCCCATCATGGGAAATAGCTATCCGCGACGGGATGGATAAAGTCATAGCCACACGGTATTCAGAAGCGTGCGCATCAGGAATCTGCAGATGGCATGAAAAACAGAGCCTTTTTGGCCACATTATATTATGGAGTTCAAAAAAACGTGATGTCTGTCCTTAAATATTCGCCTACACCATAAATCGATGAGGATGAAACTCATTGAAATTGGAACCAGCCGTTCTGTGTCTAGACTGGGCTGAAGTGGAGACAAAAATAGAACGGTTCATTAAGGATTATCTGGAAGGATCTGGAGCAAGAGGCATAGTTTTAGGATTATCGGGCGGGATAGATAGTTGCACTGCAGCAGCGCTTTCCGCGACAGCTGTAGGTGGAGACAAGGTCCTCGGGCTTCTCCTGCCAGAACAAGAAACAGACAACATCAAAGATGCTGAACACGCGAAACTGGTAGCTGAAAAGTTCGGGCTTAGAACCGAAATGATTGACATCACACGAACCTTGGAAGAATTTTATAATTCAATACCCATTTTTGAAATTACGAACAAGCTTTGTAAAGGCAACGTAAAAGCACGAACAAGAATGATCTACAATTACTATTATGCTAATAAGCTTGACATGCTTGTTTGCGGCAGCTCAGACAAATCTGAAGCAATGATGGGTTACTTCACAAAATGGGGAGATGTTGCAGCAGACATATCACCCATAATGGATTTATACAAGATGCAAGTCAAAAAATTAGCACAGTACATAGGTATACCAAAGGAAATATTGGCAAAACCAGCCTCACCAGGGTTATGGCCCGGACAACTGGCAGAAGATGAGCTCGGAGTAAAATATGATACACTTGACCTCGTTCTTTACGGTCTCGAACACTTCATGAAAATTAAAGATATAGCACAACAATTGAACATAAGCGAAGAGCTAGTGAACAGAATAAAGCTCAGGTGGCTATCTATGGAACACAAAAGAAATATGCCATTCACAATAAAAATTCAGTATCGAACAATAGGAGCTGACTTTAGGCTTCCACGAACACTTCACTAGAAAGGAAGGTTATGCATACGAAAGAGACAATCAGGATAGCTCTCGCGCAGATAAGCTGTAAACTAGGAGACAAAGCCGAGAACATAAGAAAAATAAAGAGTAAAGTAACAAAAGCCAAAAGACAAGGTGCACAGCTTGTTATCTTCCCAGAACTTTCGCTAACAGGCTACATGATGAGAGACCGAGTATATGAACATGCAGAAACGATACCTGGACATTCAACAAGTGTACTGGAAGAATTAGCGAAGAAAACACAAACATACATTATATTTGGCATGCCCGAACGTAGTGAAAAAACACAAACAACAATTTACAACGCCGCAGTGCTTGTAGGCCCGGAAGGCTTTATTGGAAAATATCGCAAAATGTACCTCCCAACACACAGTGTGTTCGAAGAGAAGAGGTACTTCCGCCCAGGATACCAAGCAGCAGCTTTTGAAACAGAACTTGGGAAAATAGGCTTAAGCATTTGCTATGACATATTCTTCCCGGAAATATGTCGGCTAACGCGCCTAAAAGGAGCCCAATTATTGGTCTGTATTTCCGCTTCGCCAGCAACTCGTCGGACATTTTTTGAAACCTTAACAATTGCAAGAGCAATCGAAAATACAGCCTTCCTAGCATATGTAAATCTCGTTGGAATAGAAGATGGTTTGCAGTTTTGGGGCGGAAGCAGGCTTATTGGACCTAACGGTAAGGTTCTTGTCAAAGCAAAATACGACGAAGAAGACCTTGTTCTAGGCGAAATTAAATATGCTGACATCAGACCCATTGAAATATTCGTACCCGTCTTGAAAGACTTGCGTCCAGAACTATTTGACAAACTGAAAGAAACTGCCGAAAATCTTTAAGATTCGTTGAGCACAAGATTCATGGAAACATCCATAATGCAGCGTAGAAACAGCGAGTAAGGGTGTTCCGAAGTGTTGGAAACGCCTTATTGTTCGCATAAAGAAGCACCGAGTTGCGACTTTCAAAGGTAGCGGTGCCAAAACATCTTAACTACATGTGTAAACTATGAAAGCACATGCAGGAGTGAGGTTGCAACAGCCTAATATACATAAACGGAATGACACTTCGTAAAGGTAGAGATATGATCCTTGCTAACTGTAGAAAACTCCGAAAATCAAGAACAAATAGAAGAATTGAGAGATCTTCTGGGTACAACTATCTGAGGTGCCCAACGGTCTTTTCTATACGATTTAATGCCTCTTCAAGCTGTTCAAAAGAAGCAGCATAAGAAATTCTAAGATAGCCCTCACCGTAGCTGCCAAAGGCGGATCCAGGGACAGCTGTAACATGAGCTTCTTTCAAAAGAAGTTCTGTAAATTTTTCCGAAGACATGTCAAAGCCTTTTATGTTTGGAAATACATAGAAAGCACCTTTCGGAGTTACACACCTGAAGGAACCAATCTCATTAAGCCTTTTACAGATGAAACGTCGCCGCTTATCAAACTCCTTGACCATATCCCTAACAAAGTTCTGCGGTTCTCTTAGCGCAGCTAACGCAACGTACTGCGCCAAGCCATTTACACAAGCAGTTACATACTGGTGCAAAAGCCAAAGAGGGAAAATGAGTTCCCTTGGTCCATAAACATACCCAACCCTTAAACCGGTCATCGCATAAGTTTTGGAGAACGAATTGATAATCAACGTACGCTCACGCATTGCCGGAAAAGTTGAAAGGCAATAATGTTCAGCATTATCGTAAACTATCTTTTCGTAAACTTCATCAGAAATCACAATCAGGTCACGTTCAGCAGCAATCTTCGCCAAAGCAGCAACTTCGTCAAAAGAAAGAACAGCACCTGTGGGATTGTTCGGATAGTTAAGAATCATCACACGTGATTTATCCGTGATAAGTGACGTCACATCATCGATCGATGGCCTAAAACCATTTTTCTCCAAGAGAGGAACGTAAACGGGGATTCCGCCTGCTAAAAGAACACACGGCTCATAAACTACAAATCCTGGGTTTGGGATTAGCACTTCGTCACCCGGATTCACCAAACTCATCAATGCCAAGAAGATTGCTTCTGTTCCACCAACAGTGATTAGTATTTCCGAGTTTGGGTCATACTTGAGACCGTAATCGCGATATGCCTTCTTAGCCAAACGTTCTAGGAGTTCAGGTATCCCATTGGTTGGGGCATAGTGTGTCTTACCTTCTTTTGCGGCTTGCCAACCAGCACTTAAAACGTGTTTTGGAGGGGTAAAATCAGGTTCTCCCAAACTCAAACTAATGACATCAGGCATTCCTTGGGCTAAACTAAAGAAACGGCGTATTTCGGAGAGTTTCATTCTTTTTAACCGTTCTGCTGGCTTAAAGTTAGAGGCCAATGTGTATCCTCGGTATGCATTGTTGTCCTCAGCATAAAATGTTTGTGTTCGTAAACACATAATTAGAAACGATTTCGATAGTTTTAAAAGACTTTGCTTGTATACAAAAGTGTATTCATTGGAAAGAACTTGCGGAGATCAAAATGTGAACCTAAAACATGAAGTACAATTATGGCTGGTAAGCGCCCTAGACGACCCTCTTACAAGAATACTCGCTAAAAATAGTCACTTAACTAGAACACAGCTCGAAACATTACTCATCGACGTTTTAGCCGATAATATAGCTGCTAAACCGTTGAAGTATGATGAAAAGGCAAGCTTAAGGCTTATAAAGGCAAAAATAAGCCGTGGCGCCTTTAACAGAACCCTAGAACAGGCAAAGACCAATGTAGTAAAATCGATTTACACAGTGCTACTTCTAGGATACTTAGGAGTATTCGAGAGTACGACATTAGACCCATATCTAGAAATCGCAAACAAACTGAACGCCTACATGGACGCATGCAAGAAAATACCAAATCGAAGCAGAGAACTAGATGACCATGTAAAAATCATAGAAACGATACGAGAACAGCTTAAAACGAGTCTGAAGCATCTGTCAAATCCGTAAGAAACATCATGTGACATCACAAATCACATCAGAAAAACAATCAGGATACGTAACAACGCGAATATATACACGAAGTGGAAGCACAAGCAAGTAGGAAATTGAAAAAAAAACCAAGAAAAAGCCTCTTTTACTTATAATCCACATGTCCTAACAATTGAATTATTCGACATGTTATACTGTGACATGTGACATCATAGTTACTTCAGCTAATGGTTATACCACAATTTTTAAATGTTCAACGGTAGAACTGTGATATGTGATGTGACGTGAAAACATCGCACTTCATCACAGATGAATCACAGAGGTCTATTGTTTGACTGACACGTTATTAGTTCTTGTCGGAGTACTGCTTGCGGCGACTATTGGTGCCGCTGCTGAATACTATAGACAAATTCGCAGACTTCAGAAGGAGTATGAGAAGGCGAAGGAAGCTGTCGAAGATATAGTCCTAAGTTTCAATAGGCAACTGAAACGTGAAGCTGAGAAACTGGAAGTTGTCGCATACAAAGTTGAAGGACTCTCTTCAAAAGGTGATAGAGCTCTTAAAATGGTTGAAGGAGTTGAGAAGGAGCTCTACGCACTAAAACCAAGAATTCGTCTGATGTTACAGGATAGAGAGAGCATATTGGTGAAGCTAGATGAAACTGATAAGAAGATGCGTGATACTATCACATCGCAGATGAAACTTGCTGCAAAAATCTCAGGTTTGCAAAAAGAAGCTAGACAATTTACGACAGCTCCTGAATCGAGGATTGAAGCGGTTATACCTATAAGAAGGGAAAAAGCCTTAGCTCCGTTGACTGATACCGAGTTGTCTGTATTGGAGATCCTGGCTCAAGAGGGCCCTAAAACTGCACCTGACATTAAGGATGCAATCAAACTCAGCAGAGAGCATACAGCGAGGTTGATGAAGAAGCTTTACGAAACGGGATACCTGGATAGGAACACCAGCAGAATACCATTCAAGTATCGTGTTAAGAAAGAGATGGAAAAACTCCTGAAAAAGACAGAAAGCGAAACATAATTTGCGTCTGCTTGATGGTTTAGAGAGTTCCCCTGGGTGCTCGCTACTAATTCGAGTTGAAGAAACTAACAAGGGTGAATATACCTTATCAAATTAGTCAGTGAATATGACACTGCAACTCATTCAGTTAACGCCGCGTTGCCTTCACACTTGCTGACATGAAAAGTATCTTTCAGTTATCTTGTTAGCTTTCTTGATAGCTCCGCTCACATGATCTATTATATTCTCAATGTTTGCGGCGATGTACCATGTGTCATTGTCTCGAACACAAAATTCGAGGTAACTTAATCAAGGTATTTGCTGCTTAATGGATACCGCAGGAAAACTGGGCACCATTCTATATTTTAGATGTCTAGACGCTCGCATTCTTTGGAGTATTCCCCTATCTGCCATTCGAGAGAGATAAGTTGCTATTGTGCTGAGAGTTATCGGCGCCTTCAATTCCTGTTCGTAGACAGACTGGACTTCCTTTGAGGAGAACCAGACTAGAGAGAAGCGCCTCTGAATGACAATCCGAGTTTTGTCATATTTGGAAAACTCGTTAGGTGAGACATTGGCTCTAGGGCCGGCTTCATCGTTCGAAACTCCACCTAGCAATTCTACTAAATCAAGAAGACGAAGTGCTTTCTGCCTCGTTACTTGACCTTCAAATGATATAGTGTATCGATTACCTTCACTGTCGAACAGTTCGATACGCATCTTTCTCGCTGGCATGAATGGTGTACACCTTGATTAGTGGTTCACAACTTTACAGTTCACATGTTATAGCTGTTGTGGTGAATATAAGTTAAATAATAATCTGTTTATAGGCTCATAAAAGGTGAATAAGCATGAATTGCACTGCTTTTGTTATCACAGCGTTCACAGCTCCCCTAGACTAGAAAAACAAGTGGGGCACAACGCAATCAGTTATCTCCAGCAGAAGGGTAGGGGTGGTCTTTTCACAAGAAACAATCAAGAAAAAGTCAATATTGACGAAAAAGAGAAATAGAAAGAAATAGCAGTGAATAAATTTCACAAGGTATTCACAAACTTGTTAGATAGAACGCAAGGTTGTGAATACGAGCCCTGTTTAGGAAGTTCTCGCGTACCCATAGAAACATACAAGAAGATAGTATAATTAAGAAGAAGCGCTAACCATCAAGGTAGGACATTTAAAACAAAGGCGACACCCCTTCGTTTCCATTGGAAAAGAAAATCAACGACTATTTCTATATTCTGAAAAGAAAATTAGTTAGTCTATCAAAAATGCTTAACTATAATTGTTATAACGATATAGTTCAATGGAGTTTTAGAGTATATTTCTTTTAATAAAAGAAATCAACATATTCCATATGGTTTATTAGAGATTTCCAGTGGAAATATGAGGGTGTCTCTTTCTTTTACTATTTCTCCTATAACCATTTTCTTGGTTTTAGAAATTTTGTGTTCATAATTTAGTTTTATGTATGACAGACCTTATTTTTTCCAGAGGAAGCTAAGGCATTACCTCTGCGTAACGAGGAGGATATAAAATGAACGACTATAACATACTTGATGAGGTATTCGAAAAGTTTGTTACTAACACCCAGATATTTAATGATCGAGAAGTTCTTCGGCATGATTATATCCCCGACAAATTACCACATCGAGAAGAACAGATTAAGTCCCTTGGGGAAACAGTAGCTCCTATATTGAAAGGCGCTAGGTGTTCAAACGTTTTCATTTATGGAAAGACAGGAACCGGCAAAACAGCAGTGACAAAATATGTCCTAAACCATTTGGAAATCAAGGCAAAAGGGTTCGGTGCGCCAGTCAAAGTCTGTTATGTCAATTGCCGTCTGACAGGTACTGAATATCGTGTATTCTCAAGGTTATGTCACAGTCTGGGAATGTCTGTTCCCTTTACTGGTTTGTCTATCGGCGAGGTTTTTGACAGGTTTAAAAAAGGCCTAGACTCCTTAAAAGTAGTGTTTATCATTGTCCTAGATGAGGTTGATGCTCTAATAAAGAGTCACGGTGACAGTGTGCTCTACGAACTAACGCGGATAAATGAGATATTGTCTAGTAGCAAGGTCTCCCTTGTAGGAATATCCAACGATCTACGGTTGAAGGAGTTTCTTGACCCACGCGTTTTAAGCTCACTTGGTGAAGAGGAAATAGTTTTCAGACCATATGACGCAGGCGAATTAAGGAATATTCTGTTTGATCGTGCAAAGCTAGCCTTTCGAGATGGTGTATTGTCTAATGGTGCCTTGAGCCTTTGCGGTGCTTTGGCCGCTGCAGAACACGGTGATGCAAGGCGAGCCTTGGATTTGCTGCGCGTTGCCGGTGAAGTTGGTGAGCGAAAGAATGCGAGAGTTATTGTCGAACGGCATGTTCGGGAAGCGGAAAAGCGCATTGAGCACAACCGTATTGTTGAAGCTTTAACAAATCTTACTTTACACTCGAAGCTTGTGATTCTCAGCTTGTTTCATTTAAGTGGAGCAAATGTTCGACGTGCTATCACGGGTGAAATCTTTGACGTTTACAGTGAGCTTTGTGAAAAATCGGGTGTTTCACCTTTGACGCAGCGACGTGTAAGCACTCTAGTGAATGAGCTTGATGCGATAGGCCTGTTAAATGCACAGGTTATAAGTATGGGGAGATATGGGCGAACGAAGAAAATCCGTTTGGAGATAGGACGTACACTTATTAGAGAAGTTTTTGCTGGAGACGATAGACTAGGCCGTATGGTAAAATGTCAGTTGAAATGTATTTCGCAACATGCCCATTGTGGCCATCGAAAATAGTAGTTTCTGCGGAGTCGTAACTCTCAAAACTTTGTCGAAATCTTGCAATAAAATCGCGAATCAAAAGCGTAAGGTTGAGGTTTGTTAGCGCGTGCGCGCGAAGCCTTAGGCTTGTCTTCCAGCGGTAGATACTCCTCAAAATGAGGGGACGAGTTTACTGGCACTTCTGTTACAGAATGCTGAGGAGAACGTGAAGTGCACGGTCAATTACACCCAGATTATCCTAGTCAAACGAGATGGTTGCAGTCTCATATGTTTGAAGATTTATTACTGGAACCTTTCCAGGTGTGGGAACAAACCCATGTCTACGCATGTAATCTGTTCGCCCTTGCCAACAACCGGAATTGACAACTAAGACCCCACGATAATTGCCATATTCGAGCCTATGGATATGTCCAGAGTGGAAAATGTCTGGCACACGTTCGATTACCAAATGGTCAATGCTTTCCGGCGAAAGAGGTGTTTTTCCACCATATACTGGCGCAAGATGGCGACTCTTCAACAGTAAAGTCATGGCTTTCTCCGGGTGTTTATGACTCATTTCTGGAACAGTTGAAACAATATCATCCAAGCTGCGGCCATGATATAGTAATACTTCCACACTATGGAGGCTTAAGAGACATGGGTTTCCAAGGGAATGCACTTTTCTTGACTCTTGCAGTATCTCTAGGAATTTTTGTGAGATGGCTGGCTGTGGTAACGCCTTTCTCGGAGCGTCATGGTTACCAGGTATTATTGCCACTTCTATATAGTCCGGAATTTGTTCAATAAAATTTGCAGCCAACTTGTATTGTTCATAAACATCTGTGATTGCCAATTCTTCAATCTGATTAGGATAAATACCTATTCCGTCGACAATGTCACCTGCTATTAGAACATATTTCACGTGGCCTGCAACCTCCCTCATCTTATCATTTCCATATTTACCGTTCAACCACAATAAGAAGCGGTTGAAAGTCTCTCTCTGGAACTCTGTGCTGCCAACATGCATGTCCGAGGTCAGCACCGCATAGACTGGAACTGGAGCTTTATGGTGAGGCTTCTGAGGGATATCAGGGAGAATAATGTCTTCAGCAATTAGGAGATTACTTCTTGTCTTTATGACGTGTAGGCAGACGACTTGGTCAAGCAAGAGTGAAGATGCTTTCTTGCGAAGTTTCTCTGGAGCATTTTGTGTCACAAGCACCGTGGCGTTTGCATGCAAATCTTCAATAGTCAATATTATCCTTCTTCTGAGTTCTCTCCTGTTTGTTATCATGGCGATTATTTTGAGTTTCGTCTTTGCTGGAGCTTTTAAAACGTCTATGATTGATGTAGCACTTCTAGCATCTATCCTTTGTTTCAACAGCCTTTCCATCCTCTTGAATCGATCACGAAAATATTCCACGTAATCCTTTATTGTTCCGCTTGAGTCCAGTTTGGTGCTTGGATCTACAAGTACGTCAAGATCCGATTCGATGTCTTTTGCATAGGGATGGAAAAATGTTTTTCCTTCAGTCATCAGCGACTCTGGCAATGTTTGAAGTGATTCTTCTACTGAACGGACGGCAGTTTCTTCTGTTGGCTTTGTCCTCTCGACGAGTTCTTCGAGGAGATTTCTGCCGATGAACAATGGCTTTTTCTTTAGAGTCTCTATCTTCCGTATTGCCTTGCACATGAGTTCTGATGGGTTATCCGTTGCGCATACCAAACTTAGAAATTCAAAAGCTTCTTTGCTAAGTTGGTACCCTGCATCGGTCGTCAATTCAACAGCTTTTTGGAGCTTTTCGGTTTTGCTCATATTTCAAGGGTTCCTCCCTCTTGTTTTTCGGGAATAATTATGTAAACTGATTCCATCCCTAAAGGCTTCCTTTTGGAGTTGACATGAAAGGGCGCTGTCAAGCGGCTGTCACTGTATCAATCTCCTACGATTCAAGAGGACGCACCTTAAGGTTACCCTTCTAGATCTACACTTTGCAGAATTGTCTAGACTTTCTTTAATCTTCTTATGACGTAATCAAAGCTTAACGTGTGTCTGCAGGTACACATTTATCGTTTTGTATTCCTTCCTCCCATTAACTTGTTAATCTTGTGGCTCTACATGTAAGTTACAACATTGCCTATGGATATGCTGGAAAAGCGTTACATTTTCTTCTTACCATCTTTATCAGCATCCTAGTTGCCTTTTTTTGGAAGATTGAAAGGCTTGTCAATGCCACAATTGGCTGATCACTTTGTGCTCTGCTTCATTGTTTTCAAGCTCTTGTGAACTTGGTTTGCTTCTCAGCGGACATGTTGTTTTGCCTACGAGTTTTCAATTTTCCAGCTGATCTATATCGGTCGAGACTTTTGGTTTCAGTTTTAAGACTTGGGTTTTAGATTTATATATTGGCCTCTTGTTTAGATTTATTAGTATATTGGATGTCTTTTCTTTATCTTGTTATGGTGACGTGAATGAGTGAGATACGAAAGGTTCAACGCACTCCGGGCGGCACTTTCTTTGTGTGTATTCCCAAATCTTGGGCTGAAGAACATGGTTTGCACCGTGGATGCACGGTGTCCATTAACGAAACTAGTGATGGTAAGCTTCTCATAGACCCTAAGTATGATGTTGAGCCTTCTCTCCGCACCGTTACTTTGAAGATTGGGTCATATTTGAGCCGTGAAATCGTGGGAAATTATCTGCTCGGCTTTGATATAATTCGTGTTAAGGCGAAGAAACGTATTGGCGTTGAGATGAGAGATATTGTTAAGAAGACTGTTAGTCGTTTGATAGGATTAGAAATTGTTGAAGAGGATTATTCGGGCATTGTTTTGCAGTGTTTGCTGGATCCTTCCGGTTTTCTGCCCGAGAAGATTCTCCGCCGAGGTTATGCTATTGCTGCTGGTATGCACCGTGATGTGGTTAACGCCCTTGTGGATGGAGATGTGCGCTTAGCGAAGAGCGTTATAGCCCGTGACGAAGAGGTTAACAGGCTCTATTTTCTTTTGGTTCGCATCTTGCGTACAATAATTCAAAATCCAAGTTTAAGCGAGAAACTTGGCGTTCGCCCGATTGAATGTCTAGATTACCGTCTTGCAGCGAGTTTGGTGGAGGCAATCGGTGATGAATGTGTGCGAGCGGTACTGAAAACAGTTGAGCTAAAGAATACGAAACTTGATGAAGATTTAAAGAAATTGTTTGTAGATTTTCACACGGCTTGTTTTGGGGCTCATGAGAGCGCGTTAAAAGCGTTTTTCACTGGTAATATAGAGATAGCTGAGGGTGTGCGGAATATGCGAGGGAATGTTGAAAAAATATTTGCTGACATTGAAAAGGTTGCCAGGGCTCAGTCACTTGATGTTGTACCGCAGATTTTAGCTGTGACTTCTATTTTGATGCAGATTTATGAGCACAGTGTGGACATAGCAGACTTGGTGATGCCTAAAAAACTTTAGAAGGGAAGCCTGTCTACTTTTTGCGGTGGCTTAGCCAATGAAACATGCTCATTCATTCTTAATTTGCCAGTATACTGCACTTCTCCGCTTATATGACAGTGAGATTCAATGGTGATGTTTTCACCGTAAACGCTTTCTACGTGTGCTCCGCTTCTCAGCATAACCCTCTTTCCATAAATGTCTTCTGCATGCGCATCCCTACCAATAATAACTTGATCTGCCCTTATAGGTCCACATACTTTGCCTCTTCTTCCTATTTCAACAGAATGTGCCGTTACGCCTTCCATAGTAATTATTGAACCGCCAACCTCTACGCGGTCTTCTGCGGTAGCTTTTCTCGAGCGTAATGCTCCGCCTACCTCGATGTTTTCTGCTGAAACCTCTTCGTCAACTTCTACTTTGCCTCCTACTTCGAGATCTCCTGAAAGCTTCAGCGACTTGCCCGTTTTCACTTTGCCTCCTACTTCTATTTCACAGCCTTCACCATATCCAGTTATTTCTACTTTGCCTCCTACGTCAATGCTTTTGAACTCTAGGTCACCTTCGATTTTAAATGAGCCTCCGACATCTATGTCACCACCTTTGCTTTTGTTGGTCAGTCGAACGACTCCGCCCACATTTATTTGTTTAAATTCTAGCGAGTCCTTTGACTCGAAGCTTCCACCTACGTCTACTTTGCGAATTTCTCCGCCTCCAATTTCTGCCGTGCCTCCTACATCCAGTTTTGTGATGTTGACTTTAGATGCTATTGAAACACTTCCTCCCACGTCTATTTTCTCAGCTTCTACTTCTCCTTTTGCTTTAAAGCTTCCGCCTACATCTATGTCTTCAGCCTTTACATTTCCGTCAACCTTTAGGCTTCCACCAACATCAACTTCCTCAACCGTCAAATCCTTGGTTATATAGAGAGCTGAGTCTACATCTACACGTTTTGCGGTCATTTTCCCATAAACTTCTAGGTGACCATCTTCCACTTTAACATCATTTTCTATTTCTAGGCTTCCATGAATTGTTACGTTATCTTCTGCTTCTAGGTTTTCTGCTGAGAGGGCGCACTCAAAAACGTTGTCTCCTTCACAGTAAACTGTGCCACAAACTTTCACTGCGGGCGGTGTTCCTGTTCCATTGATGATTGCACGCCTGCCTACAACTAAATCTCCGTCAACAAAATCTAATGCTGTTTTGCTTCTTGAAGGAACAGATATCTTACTGTTCATTATCTAAATCCCTCCTACATATGAATTCATGTTATTGGGGATTTAAAAAGGAAACTCACGTTTTGTAGTCACAATTTGTTACTATATTATGTGTGTTCTTACGTAGACGTGATTTTTTAACTTGTAAGGTATCTGCAAAAACCTATAGATAAGCGCGTGTCGTACGTGCATAAGGTATAAATATTTACAGAAGATTATCTAAGACCACTAGGTGAGATAGATTGTCAAAAAAGATTGATACTGGGATTAGCGGCCTAGACGAGCTGGTTGGCGGTGGTTTTCCTGAAAGGAGGGTCATTTTGGTTATCGGGGGACCAGGCACAGGTAAGACCATTATGTGCAGCCAATTCTTGTACAAAGGAATGTATGAAAATCAAGAAAACGGAGTTTTCGTAAGCCTAGACGAAAGCAAGGATCACTTCTACTCTGAAATGCGGAAATTTGGATGGGATTTTCGGAAAGCTGAGGAGGAGAGGAAATTTGCTTTTGTAGATGCTACGCGAATGTCACGGGTGGCTATGCTGAAAGAGGAGCTGTATAAAGAAGAGTCTCGTAGCTTACGGGGTAAGCACCTGTCTATTGATAAGCTAATCGAAGATTTACAAGCAAAAATCCAACAGGTTAATGCGAAAAGAGTTGTAGTGGACACTTTGGCAGCACTTACCTACCGATTTCCAGATCCCATAGAACGGAGAACTGCAATTGTGGATTTGATTGAATCGCTGGCGGATTTAGGGGTTACAAGTCTTGTGAGCACTGAACTAGGGTACTTAGGTCTTGAACGAAATGCTTTGGAAGAAGAATTTCTGGTTCACGGGGTTATCATGATGCAAACTTTGTTTTCGGGAGGAACTACAACTAGAGCAATACAGGTTGAAAAGATGAGAGAAGCCAAAGTAAATCCAAGCCTTGTGCCATATTCAATAGATCAGGATGGCATTGAGATCTTTCCCAATATGCCGCTATTTGGAGAAAAGTAAACCCATAAAAACTCTAGCATATCCTATGTGTACTGTCTGTTAATGCACAACGAATCCTAAATGTTAGATTTTCAATTGCTTCCTTCTTTCATGTTTCTGGTTTTTCCTTTCTTAGAGGTAATTTATTCTCTAGATATCTTTGATTGTACATTTTCCTGATTTTTAGGAATTTTTCTAGACCTTTTTCTGTTTCTTTCTCGTAGATGTTGATCTCTCCTTCAAATATGCTTAGAATTGCGTGAACTTCTTGTGGGGAATGCATGTGGGGGTTCATTACTGCCAAAGTAGTGAATCCTTTTGATTTCAATTGTGGAATGAATGCGGTTAGCCATCTTCTGGTTTGAACTGCGTGGTGCTGCAGCAAAACGTCTGAAACGATTTCTACGCAGGCCCTTCTTGGACCACTTATCGAAGTGTCTAACTTTCGGAAAGCTGAACTTAATGCGATACTAATGTCGGTAAGGTTTTCCACGCCCTTCGATTTGAACACGTTGGGTAAACTTTTCATGATTGCGTCTGCTTGAGGATTGCAAATGAAGAGGTAGAAGTTTGACTGAAACTCTTCTGCCAAAGCTCTTTCCTCACCCGCCTCTGTAGTAATGTAAAACGTGATTTGTCCCTCTTTCACTCCTGCTTCAAGAAAGCTCTTGACCAGAAGGCTTTTTTCATCACACGAGGGTGAGGTTAATATGACTGCGTAATTCTCAGGTATCCCACCGAACAACAAGTTATCAAGATCCTTGTATCCCGTACTAATACGACCGGGAAGAGCAGCCTCTGGAATCTTTACCGTTACAGGTTCTTCTAACGCAGCAAAGAACCTTTGCATACGCTTGAATGTGTCTAGATATTGTAGACCCCATTTTGTTGCTCTGTATTTTTTGCGGTCGCCTACAGTTACTTCTCTAACGAAACCATGGGAAACTAGAAAATTCACGGTCTTCTTTGCTCTATCTACTGGCATGTTTGCTCCGTAAGAAACTCTAGTCAAGGAGCACAAACCTTTCCTTGCAATCATTTCTATGATGTCTGCGTAAATATCATATCTTGTTCTTCTTCGTTCATCAGACAATGACACGTTCTCCGAGTTATCAATATTATTAAATAATGCATACTTAATCTTGATTGTGGTGGACAAGCCCACGCAAGTTTTTCTTCTGAAGATAGCATTGGAATAACAGCAACAATAGGCTGATTCTCATATTACACAAACCCATCTGACAACCAAAACACGAATCTCATATGGACGATTTACTTCATACGTTGCGGAAAGTGACTGTTATAAACTCTGACATCGAAGCAGCCAAGATGTACATTGTTACGGATCCTTGCGGTGTAGAGCAAGTTCCATACGTACCGTTTGTGTCAGTAGAAAGATAGACAAGTCCAAACTGGAAGCTTGAGAAGAGGGTGTGGAAAAAATGCCAGACGAAGTCACACAGATCACCTGAATGCGATAGACAAAGAACGAAAATGTGAAACGCTGACGTTCTCCATCGCTACTAGTTAGTGAATGAAAACCCTTTTAGAATTAAACAACCTTGTTTTACTTGCCGGGGTGGCGGAGTGGTTAACGCGCTGGCCTCGAGATCTGGTATGTCAAGTATAGAGGGCTGGATAGGGACAAGTAAGCCAGTGGGTCTTTGGGCTCGCAGGGGTTCGAATCCCCTCCCCGGCGCTGTTCAGCAAAAGTGTTGTGATTGCATGGAGGAAAGGTTGGTTCTTGTTTCGTGCTTGAAGAATTTCATGTTTACTTAATTTGATGGTTGGAAGCTTTGATAATATTCTGTCGTGTGCTCCAGAATTCTTCTCTCACTGAGTGTGTTTCTACTTTATTGGATAGTAGTTGTGTTGCCTTTGCAGTTTCTTTATCGGGCTTAACAGATCTCAATTACATGTTTTCCTTGCGAGCAGGTACGATTCAAAAAAAACGTTATTCACCGTAAATGAAGGCGTGAAACTACAACTTACAATGCACATTCGCACTTTGGAGTTCTTGCTTGACATATCTACTGTATGGCTGGATGCACAAATGAACATCATAACTAGATGATTCAACACCGTTCAATCTTACCTGTTTACATAGTCAAGCAAAACCCTACGCAAGCATAAAATGGAGAGTTATGAACATGGTCTTCCGTAATAATCACACGCTATGATTATGTCGTAGATGTCCACATCCCCATCTGCGTCTATGTCACAGTTGCTGATGTATTTAGCGTTGCCTTCCTCATAACCGTACGAACCGCAAAACTGGACTATGTCGTAGATGTCAACATCAAAGTCACCATCCACATCACCTGGAATAGTAACGATTATCCAACAATCTGTGAAACGATTGTTAGAAATGTCCGTTTCACCTAAAACTGGGTGAGCATAAGCTGTCAAAGAGTAGTTGCCTTCAGCAAAGCCTGCAGTGTTCCATGTGAATGCGAGAGTTGTTGAGTTTCTGCTTGTTAGGGTGATATTTACAAATGAGGTGATTGATGTTGTGTCGACGTAGATTGTTACGTTAAAGTTTTCAGTGGAATTGCCATAGTTCATTATTGACACGTTGATTTGCAGGTTGAAACCTTGCCCAACCACAGTTTTTGACATGGCTATGCTGGTTATTCCTATATCGTGCAGGCTTCTCAACACCAATTCTGCAAACACGTATTCATAATTAGAAGTGTCTACTGGTACATCGTCGGATGTCGATTCAACACGTAAGTTTCCAGAAGTGTAGTCATAATAGTGTTCAATTAAGAACGAATTGATCGCACCTGTTGTGGAACTAGCTCCATCGAAAACTTTCATGAAGAATGATTGGTTGATGACTGTTGGCACAGCATCTTCAAACTCCGTGATATCAAACACTACACTGTTGGGACAAAAGGGTTGGTCTCCTCCATTCATCATCCAATTATCAAACCTTTTTGTCTGAATTGGGGTACTCCTGCTTCCGATACCTACTGTGATTTCACATTCTCCTCTCTTCAAATGATCCATCTGGAAGGATGCCACTAGTTTCGGTTCGTAGTTCACCCTGTCCCGGAAAAACATGCAATATCCCTCTCGCTGTTTCATAGCTTCATAGGATATCCAATAGCAACCATCATCCACATTTTCCCATCCTCCTATACCCCACGAGTTTGCTATCTTAAAAGCCCCGTGGCGAGTCTCACTTTCCTCTATGTATTCCAAGTTGTCGTCATATCCAACAATTGTGTTTGCATGTCCACCGCCTCCTGCATAATTGTCCAATGTCCAAACATCATCACTTGTCAAGTCATCATATTGGTTGGCGTCCATATTTATTACTGCAAGGTGCGCTGACGCTATCCAATTTTTCAAATTAGCAATATCTTCATTAGTATCCAATATCACGTATTCATATCCGGTGCTATTGCCACGGTATAAAGGAGCTTCTCTCCACGCGGCCTCAGAAGGCCAACTTGTATGATCATTAGGATCATAAGGCATCTTCTCCCAAGAGCAAACACCAATAGAACACACCAAATTCATAGCATCGGAAAAATACGAACCGCCATCCTCCCCTCCATTGATCTGATGATAAATGAAATCAGGACTGAATATCCGATCCTGATAGGCCTGAGTTGGATGTCCCAGGTATCCACCCTCCCAAACCGCTCCTGACAAGTCCCAATCATGTTCTTTCGCTTCCTGAAAAGTCTTCATATAATACCCCACCGCCCAAGCCACACACGAACCTTCACCATCTTGGTTTCCTATAGGCGGAAACCACGCTCCAATTGAATGGTCAACTTGATCTAAGGACTCGATGCTCTTATCACACAGAATCTGATCAACAACATACGCTTCATCCAGAATTTTAGACCAGCCCTCCTCTGTTGGAGGACGCAATCCTGTCCCATAACCCTTTATTTTCTTATTATAGTTCATGCCTTCTTTATAAACTCCAGTTTTCAGCTTGAGTTTTTCCAAATCGGAAGTTGTGATTTCATGTTCAACAATCCTCACCCTCCCATCAGTATCCATTTTGATCCGTTCTTTAAGCCGTCTGGCTCCATCGCCTGTCAACCGCACATTGTCACTCAGGAAGGAATCTCTCTCTCCAACTCTCCTGAGATCTGCTTGAACCAGCTCAATGTTAAATGCCAACGTCAAGATGACCATTAACAGCATTGTCATCATCAATCCAAAAAACGTTCTTATTGGCATTATTCTCTCTCCTATTTCTGATAGTTCAAGGGATAAATAATATCTACGGAGACTTACCATACTGCGTTACAGGTATAAGGTTTAATTCTTTGTGACTATAGAATAATTTGCGCTCTCTCTATTCTAGTAACTCGACAAGCCGAGAATTAGTGCTTAATTGCCAATGCTTTTACCTGTCTCTTCTTCCCTAGCATTTCGACAATCATTATTTGGGTGTGATGTAATATCTCCTTTGCTGCTTTCTTTGCTTCTTTTTTAGTTTTGTATTTTCCCTGCAGTTCGATCCATGGCAAGGTTTCGTCAATTTTTATCCAAGCCGCGAACACTTCTTTCACCGTTTTCAGTTACAAAGAAACGTTTAGCGTCTGGATAATTAAAACGGTTATGAATTTTAAATATGAATTCTTGCTAGGATTCCTGTTTTGGAAACTTATTTAAATGGTTTTTCATCACCTTGTAAGGTCTAGGAGCGAATGTAAAGGTGGATCTTGTAGGCTCACTGAAGAAGGCTCTGAAGAGGTGTCCACGGATGGGCGAAAGTGAAGGATGTACAGAGGGCGGACAAGATGAGGCTAGCCAACACCCTCCACTATGGTATCCCCCACGTTCTGCCGCTGAAGCTCATGGTAAACAAGGGTTCTCGAAACTTTGTGACTCATGAATTGCGTAAGTTTATTGCTTGTTTAAAGTGTTCTTCTGCACTTAACTTATCATCACCTAATGTTCTCCAACGGAGATGATCGATCAATGACTAATGTTTCAGAATATAAGACATTCCTCAAAAAACTCAAAGAGGCTTTGATTGCATATTCATTCGGCACTGGTGGAGTACTTGCAGGCTTCATTATTGCATCTCAGCTTAACATATTCAACTCTCCCTCTTTCCCTTGGGCTATTGCAGTGTATCCTGCTGTTTTAAGTGCGAAAGGTGTGATAAGCGGCCTTTTTAGTGGACGCCTTAGCACAGCGCTGCACGTTGGCACAATTTACCCTAGGTTTTTCGGCAACACAAAAAGCTTCTACAGACTATTTGATACTGTAATTTTCCTGACTCTAGAAGCTAGTGTTGCAATAGGTGTAGTTTCTGTAGTTTTCGGTAGTTTGTTCTGGGGAATAGTTCTCGCAGATTTTTCAAATATTTTAATGGTTATTGTGTCAACCATGACTTTAGGATTAAGTCTATCCTTGTTCACAATAGCTGTCACATTTGTCACGTTCAAGAAAGGTTTAGATCCAGACGTCGTTGTATACCCCATAACGTCTACTGCGATGGACATAGTTGTAACAATATTTTACATTCTCATGCTTAACTTGCTCTTTTTTTTCGGTTCCTTCGGCAAGTACGCTGTTACATTCATTACATTCATACCTGCAATTCTGATGCTTTACATTTTACCTCGGAACATTCACGAAGAGGAATTTGTTAAGACGATAAAGGAATCGTTCTTCACAGTGATGTTTGTTGCATTTCTTGTTAACGTCACAGGGACTATTCTGAAAAGTATAAGTGAGCAAGTGATTGTGGAGGATAGAAAGGAAATATATACTGTTTATCCTGCTTTGACTGCCACAGTAGGGAATGTTGGTTCCGTAGTGGGTTCCACTGCTACAACAAAACTTGCATTAGGTTTGCTTAAACCTTCTTTCATCGCCTTGCGAAACCATGCCACGCAGATTGTTGCCACGTGGGCAGCGTCAATGACAATGTTCGTTTTCTTTTCAACTTTGTCATTGCTTATGAATGGAATATTCGCTTTACATATATTTCTACGTTTCACTTCTCTTCTGCTGACAGCAAATATACTCGCCGTTACCACGATCGTTCTAGTGTCCTACGCTATTTCAATCCTGACTTTTCAGAGAGGTTTGGACCCTGACAATTTTGTTATTCCCATTGTGAGCTCTCTTGCGGACAGCATAACATCTATAGCTTTGCTTTCGGCTTTACTTTGGTTGGGCTGAGTCGAAGAGGGATAGAGTTAAAATATTTCCTGTGTTATACTCTCATCGTCGGAGCGACCCTAATAACATGCCCCGTTTAGAAAAGATAAAGTATGAACCGATATCTGTCAGAGAACTTTTTTTGGAGATGAAAAATCTCTCTGAACTGATGATTGATTTGGCGTATTCGGCAGCATTGTTCAATGATAAAGGGCTTGCAGAAGATGTTTTGGAACTTGAAAACCGCGTTGACACATTAACTTATCTTTTGGAAATGGAAATAATGATTGCTGCGAGAGACGCTGAAGACGCTGAAGCGTTAGTAGGGGTTTCAAAGGTTGCCTCCGCAGCCGATAAGATCTCAGATGCGGCTGCAGATATCGCCGCAATAGTTTTGCAGAACATCGGTGTGCATCCAATAGTAAGCGAAGTTTTTGAGAAAGTTGAAGAACGCCTGACGAGAGCAAAAGTCAACGAAGATTCAATACTTATTGGGAAGCAAATAGGAGAACTCGATTTGGCAGCGAGAATGGGCGTTGACGTAATTGCCATCCGCAGGAACCAGCAATGGATAATTGACCCTAAGGGGGGGGAACAAATAGAAAATGGAGACGTTATTATTGCTCGCGGAGCTCCTCACGGTAGCAAAGGATTCAAAGCGCTGGCTGAAGGGAAACTGCGTAAGCTGGAGGACTAGCATGTCAAAGAAGCACCGGAAAAAGTTTGAGGAACTTGTTGAACGTTTCGTGGAACTGAAAGATACTTCAGAATTGATGATTGACTTAGCATATTCTTCCTTACTATTAAACAGTAAAGAATTAGCTGAAGATGTGCAAAAGCTTGAGCAGCACGTTGACAAATTGCATACAGATTTTGAGCTACTTGTTCTTTCAAGTGGGTTTGAACCAAAAGAAGGCAAAGATTTTCTAGGACTTATAAGGCTGGGCGTGGTCACTGAAAAAATAGCGGATGCTGCTGCGGAAATTTCCGAAGTTGTTTTGAGGGACATAAAGCCGCATCCAGTATTGAAATTAGCCATCGAGGAGGCAGAAGAAACTGTTACGTACGTACAAGTGGCTGAAAATTCTGTACTTGTAAATAACACTTTGCGCAAAGCTCGAATTCCAGAAGAGACTGGCATGTGGGTTCTAGCAATAAGAAGAGGAGGTAAATGCATAAGACCTAAACCTCATACAAGAATCGCGGCAGGCGACGTTCTGATAGCATCTGGGTACGCCGGGGGAGAAGAAGACCTTAAAAAGTTGGCATCTCCGTAACTTTACTTTGCGATCATGTTGATAGTGAGGATACTTATTCTGAATTCATTAAGACTATAAAGTCGGAATCTGATATTCTCTGAAAAGAGGGATTCCCTAGAATGAAGAGGACAAAGGCTGAAATGAAAAGCCAGAGTTTTACATGTTCAAATCCGGAGTGCGGACGGGCATTTACAAATCCAATAATTGTTGAGGATTTAAGTTCAAAAAACGACGATTCATACCGTGCATGTCCTTATTGCCTAACTGAAATAGTGATAGAAAACGATTTCAACGTTAAAACTAAAACGCGAGAACGAAGTAAAGAGAGAACTGAGATTGAAAAGAAGAAGGTGCAACTGAAGAAGGTAAAAACCAGGCAGCCAGATCAACAATCTTCCCAAAAAGAAAATGAATGTCCACATTATTTCGGATATTTGAGCGAACGTTCAAAAAACGAAAAGATACCTGAAAAATGCATGACCTGCAATAAGCTTGTGCAATGCATGCTTAAGAAAGTGACCAGTTGAGTTGACGTTTAATGACATGTGAATGCTCTTTTGAGTCTGGGAGGATTTCCTTAGAAAACGGATAGGAGAAGCCATATTTGTCAACAGCTTTGCAGAAAAGAAACCGAAGTATCATCACGTCAGCTTCTCTGAAGATAAAAAAGTTAAACGCTGAAACAGTAACGGCTATCGCGACAGGTTTCCTTAAGAGAATTGGACATAAGAGCGGTGTAAAACCTAAAAGAGTCTCGCTGGAAGAGGGTGCTTATATTGTTGAATTTGAGATGAAAAAACTCATGGCTATCGTGCGAATTGATGCTGAAACTCATGAAATTAAGGAATATGAAATCCAGTCCAAAGGTGAAGAGACATCCTTCATTTCAATCTCGCCAAAAATGATTGCAGTAATATTTGGTGTTTCCACAGCGGTGTATGTTACGTTATACTTTGTACTTCCAATGTTTGGCTTTTGAAGTTTATCACATTTCATAATTTCAAATTCATAAATGCTATATAAATTTCCAAGACATAACCCGTTTCACGAAGGGTGAAACTACTTGAAACTTGCCGTGGGGGTATTGCTCCTCACTTTCATCACAGCTATCACTACAGGTTTTTATGTTTATCATTTTATGTTCAGTCTTACAGAAAAAATGAAAACGTCTTTTCCAATACGCCCTCTGTCCGCGGAATTCAGCATCAATAAAACTTGCTTAACCGTATTCATTAAAAGCTTTGCCTCAGTAAACGTCCAAATAATGGAAGCCTACGTAAACGGCGAAGAATATTGTTTAACAGAAGAAGTGGTTATTCCACCGGGTGACGTGGGAATAATATATTTACACGGCACTTTTGTAGAAGGTGAAATGTACACTGTAAAGATTGTTTCATCACTGGGTTCTACGCTTATTCTCAACATAAAATGTGACTTATGACACAAGTTCCGTCAAAATGAGATTTGGGAATTAGAATCGCAATCCTGGGCTTTCCTCATTTCTCAGCTTTCTCTGGAGTCTTTTCTTTCTCTTCTATTTCACTTGTGATTTCTTCTATCGGTTTCGGAGGTGGTGTTGTAGCCATTGTCCAACCTATCCACATACCTATACCCATTACAGCGACGAACGCTATGAAGACTGGTACTGCAATTACCCACAATCGGATTTCAGATAACTCTGATTGTATTCCAACTACTTCAAGCCATTGTGGATAGAAGAGTGTCACAATGTATAAGATGGCAACTACTGCGCAAACTATGAATATTATTCCACCTATTCCTTGATCTTTACTAACCATTGAGGCATCACCATTTTAAACCATGTTTACCCTCTTACACCTTTTAAAGTTTACCGTGTTTTTCGGCGTACTAAATGGTTCCCATTTCCCAAGTTGCAAGATACTTTTTCTGTTCATCCGTTAAATCATCGATTCTTATCTTCATCGCGTCGAGTTTCAGCCTTGCTACTGTTTCATCTATTTCCTTTGGGACTTCGTGGACCTTCGGTGGCATTCTAGCGGTTTTGTTTATGTGTTCTGCACAGAGGGCTTGATTTGCAAATGACATATCCATGACTTCTGAAGGATGGCCTTCCGCTGCAGCTAGATTTACCAATCTACCATCTGCCAAAAGGTACAGTTTTCTTCCGTCTGTAAGGGTATACTCATCTAGATTTTGTCTTATGTTTCTCTTGGAAACGGCGAGTTCTTTTAAGCCTTTTATGTCTATTTCCACATTGAAGTGGCCGCTGTTGGCGAGTAGTGCTCCATTTTTCATTTGCTGCATGTGTTCCTTTCTTATGACGCTTGTATCGCCAGTTGTCGTTACAAATATGTCGCCTGTTTTTGCTGCTTCGTGCATCGGCAACACGCGGAACCCGTTCAATGCTGCTTCAAGTGCTCTGAGCGGGTTTACTTCTGTGACTATTACGTTAGCTCCCATTCCTCTAGCTCTCATGGCTATGCCTTTTCCGCACCATCCGTAGCCGCAGATCACAAAGTTCTTGCTCGCCAAAAGGATGTTTGTAGCTCGCAATATTCCATCTATTGTGCTTTGTCCGGTTCCATAGCGGTTATCAAATAAATATTTCGTGTAAGCATCATTTACGGCTATTATTGCGTATTTAAGAGCTCCCTTTCTGTCCATGGCTCGCAAACGCAGCACGCCGGTCGTTGTCTCTTCTGTTCCACCTTTGACTCTTGACAAGGCTTCTGTTCTTCTGCTGTGAATTGTGCCAACAAGATCAGCACCATCGTCTAGAGTTATCATGGGACCGTAATCTATCACTCTTTCGACGCACCAGTAGTATTGCTCGGTTGTTTGTCCTCGCCAAGCATAGACGTGAACGCCTTTTTCTACTAGGGCTGCCGCAACATCGTCTTGTGTGGATAACGGATTGGAGCCGCAGAGTGAAACTTCGGCTCCGCCGGCGAGGAAGGTTTCAATGAGCACTGCGGTTTCTTTTGTGACGTGTAAGCATGCACCAAAGGTTATGTTTTCAAATGATTTTTCTTCGCTGAATCTTTTCTTGATCAGAGTTAATACCGGCATATGTCGTGATGCCCACTCTACTTGTAGAGAACCTCTAGACGCTAAACCTAGGTCTTTGACTCTGAAGTCTTCCATTCTTATTCTCCTCCTAAGCAATTCGCAATAATGACTATTTAACGTTGCGCGCTAATCGTTCTAGAATACCGGTTTTTGCTTTTTGGGCCATTTCCATAACTTTTTCAATGTTTATGGTTGTTGGCTGTCTATTCTCCATAACGATTTTGCCGTTAATGATCACCACGTTGACGTCTGTTGATTTTGCTGCGTAGACTAGATGGCTGATTTCATTGTAAAGTGGGCAGAGGTGTGGCTTTTTGAAATCTATGATTATCAAGTCTGCTTTTTTACCGACATCTACTGATCCGATTTCTCTTTCCCATGATAATGCTCTTGCCCCTTCTATGGTTGCCATTTCAAGGACTTGTCGTGCAGGTGTAATTGTTGGGTTTTTGTCTGCTCCCTTATGTAGGAGAGCCGTGAGTTTCATGGTTTCAAACATGTCTGCTGTGTTGTTTGAGCATGGACTGTCCGTTCCAAGCGAAACTGTTACACCCTCTTTGAGCATTTTTGGAACAGGGCTTATGCCTGAGCCGAGTTTGAGATTTGATATGGGGTTGTGTGAAGCCTTTACCTTTCTACATTTCATAATAGCTATATCTCTATCTGTTAGAGCGACGCAGTGTGCTGCAATGACGTGTTTGCTTAAGACGCCTAGTGAATCTAGATACTCCATTATTCCAGCTTTTAGTTCTGTTTTGAAAGCTTTTCGAATCTTTTCTGGTTCATCGCTGGTTTCTGCGACATGCATGTGCCAAATTATTGGTACTTCTTCTGAAGCATATTTCGAGTTCAATTCTTCTCTGGTGACTTTCAGTTCTTTCATGTATCCTGGGTCAACCGTATAAGGCGCGTGAGGGTCTACGCTGACGCGGATTAGTCCATTTGCTTTGTTATGCCAGTTTTTCGCCAGTTGTTCTAGTGCTTTCTTGTCTTCGTTTTTTCTCCACGAGAAACATACATGGCCTACTACTCCCCTTAAACCGGCTTGTGCGAATGCCTTTGCTTCATTTTCTCTTGGCGTGTAATGATACATGGTGTTGACGGTTGTTGTTCCACTCATTATAGATTCTATGGAGGTCAGTAAGGCTCCAACGTAAATGTCATGCGCGGTCATATTTTTTTCTATTGGCCATATCCATTTTTCAAGCCATTCTTGTAGTGGTAAGTCGTCAGCGTATCCTCTCAGCAGGCTCATTGCTGCGTGTTGATGTGTGTTTATGAGGCCTGGCGTGACGACTTTGCCTTTTGCATCTACTTTTTCGTATCCTGTTCCATACTTTCTTTTCAGTTCGCAAGTTTTTCCCACATCAATTATGGTCTGGTTTTCTATAGCAATTGAGCCTTGATGAATTATTCTGTGGTTGTGCATTGTAACTATGGTTCCGTTTTGGATAAGGAGGTTCATGTTTGTTCGCTTCTGTTCTTGTTGTAGCGGTTACTCAAGAGTAATGTTATGCCTGCTGTGAGAAATACGGCTTCGAAGAATTCATGGTGTAGAATGTCGTTTAAGTCTACAATTTTTTGCGAGAGGATGTAGTGGTGTAAGATGATGAGTAAGCTGATTATTATCAGTGCTGTGCCTATGATTCGGGTTTTTTCCATTTATGTTCGCCCTTACTACTGTTATTGCCTTGCGTCCATTACCTTTTTAACTTAACTCTACGTTACTTTTGGCTCAGATTGTGGTGTCCTTGTTGAGATTAAGTGTTAATCGGCTAAAGGATATTTTTCTTCTCTTTATAAGACATCAGTAAATGTTTCGAAGATTTCTACGCTGGGCGCAGAGAATGAGGGTATGGTTGGAAAAGATCTGAAGGGCTTTGGCTACGGTGTTCCATACATTATTGAGCTCGATGTTGGTGGTGAGGTTAAGAGAGTTGTTTTGCAGAGTATGCGTTCTGAAGGGTTTGGACATGATCATTTTTCTGATCGCGCCAGTATCCTGCTTTGGCAACATTCAGTGTTTAACAAGTTGCCTCGACATGTACGTTCTGTTGATGTTGGGGCGTTTACTGTGGATGATGGAGGCTTGAAATCGTTAGGTGATTGCGGCGAATTTTTTATTGTAACTGAGTTTGCGGATGGTAGGCTTTACCATTTAGACTTGGATCGTATTAAGCAGAATGGTCAGTTGAACGAGTTGGACGAATAGCGTTGTTTGGCCTTGTCTGAGTACCTCGTTGAGATTCACAACATTAAGCGTGAGGCACCTTTGCTTTATGTAAGGAGAGCTCGCGAGCTTGTTGGGCATGGGGAATGTATTATGGGGTTGCTGGATAGTTACCCATCTGAACTTGATTTTGTTGGAGAGTCATATTTCCTTGATGTTGAGCGAGATTGTGTTGTTTGGCGTTGGCATCTGAAACGTATGGGTCACAGGCTTAGTCAGATTCATGGAGATTTTCATCCGTGGAACGTACTGTTTCGTGAAGGTGTTGACTTCACGGTTTTGGACAGAAGCAGAGGTGAATGGGGTGAACCTGCAGATGATGTTGCTGCAATGACCATTAACTATGTGTTTTATTCTTTGCAGAAATATGGGAAATTAGCCGGGGTTTTCGAGCGTTTATTCAGATTTTTCTGGGCGAACTATTTACGGAAGACTGGTGATCAAGAGATTTTGGAGGTCGTTCAGCCTTTTTATGCTTGGCGTGGATTGGTTGTTGCCTCACCTGTTTGGTATCCCAATCTTAAGAGAGAGGTTCGAGTGAGACTTCTCAATTTCGTGAAAAACGTCCTGAAATGTGAACGATTTGACTTGGACAGTGTGAACTCGTACATTGATGGCGCTTAGATTTCTTATGGATAATTTGTATCTACGTTTGCTGCGCGAAGTTTGGCTCCTTTCTCTTGTCCTTTAACCCACAGTTCTATACTGATTTTTCGAAGGCTTTTCTCATGTTGAATCGTTGTCAAGTAATACTCTGATAGGTTTTCGGTTAGCGCGCATATAACTTCTCTTTGCACCGCGTGCAGACTCGATCTTTTTTCAACACATTTACTAATGTTGCACTCTATTTGACAGCCGTGCGATCTGTACGTACAATCCAAGTTGGATAGTATTTGGAGGAACTGCAGCAATGACGGGAATGCATATTCTCCTTTCCGCTGCCCACCGGTGCCAGTTATCCATGCATTCTTCATAGAGGTTTTCCGCTAGTTGGTGCGCTTGTTGCAGCTCGCGGTTGTGAGGAACAAATCTTCTACGGTGTAGACCATGGCAGGTCGTAAGGCAGAACTGTTTTCGTTGTGTTGCGGGTACAAGCGTGATGGTCAAAAGATAAATAAGCTTTTGAAGTATGTTATTGCTCGCGGTGTTCATGATTGGATGTCAGATCCGTTGAGAATTTGAGGAAGATGCTTAGGGAGATAGGCTATTCGGTTAAGGCTGTCGAAGAAATTCTGAAATGGTATACGTCGAACAATTTAATTAGATGAATTGTTGTGAAAGGGGTCTACATCTTAATCATTTCAGTTGCTGAAGATATTAGGATAAATGTAGGATCGTTAGGTGAGGTATTTTTTGAGAAGGGATCGTATACTTATGTTGGTTCTGCCCAGAAAAGTTTGGAGAAGCGAATAGAGCGGCATCGGAGAAAGGCGAAGAGGAAATTCTGGCATATCGACTATTTACTTGATAATAGGTGTGCAAATGTTGTGGATGTACTTTACAAGGCAGCAGAGAAATCTGAGGAGTGTAAAATCGCGCGAAAATTGAGTGAGAGAGTTGCTCCAATCGTAGATTTTGGTTCTTCTGATTGCAGTTGTGTTAGCCACTTGTTTAAAATAGATAATTGTAGTTTTATGAAAGATTTTGCGTCTGAGATGCAGTTGCAGTCATGGTTCTTGTGTCATTAATTTGCTTTGAGATATGTCTGAGGCCTGGAGGATTTCGCGTCTTTTTACTAGTTCTTTGAAGTCTACGTAGCCTCCGCCAACGATTTTTAGTTTGGCATTGATTCTTTCGTGTTCGATTTCTATTACATTATAAGAGTTACAGAAGAAGCCGCGAAGTTTTTCACATGATATACTTCCAGCATGGACTACCTGCATTTTTTCAATTTGCCATTTCCATGGTCTGTGGCGGTGTCCGCATAGAACTAAATCTGTTCTCGATTTTGTCAAGCTTCTTAGGACGTCGCCTGCATCTATAATTGTTATTTGATCCGCTCCAGTATCTGGCACAGGGACTATGTGGTGGTGAATTGCCACGATTTTTGTGTGGTTTTTGTATTTTTTCAGCGTGTTTTCCAGCCATAAATTTTGTCTGTTGCCTACTTCACCGTCATCTCTGTCTGGTCGTGCACTACTTAGAACTATAATAACTGTGTTGCCGATCTCTGTGATTTGGTTGAACGGGAACAGTTGTTTGAAGAGTAAGTAGCCAGTTGCACGATAGTCATGGTTTCCACTCACGTATATGACTTGTTCCGCTCTTAGCTGTTCAAGTTCTTTGGCTACTTGTTTGAATTCGGATTGTATACCATTTTCTGTTAGGTCGCCCGTTATGACTACTGCCTCGGGTGACATGGCGTTAACTTCTTTTATGGCGTTCCGGAAAATTCCTTTGTTGAACATGGGACCGCAATGAATATCGGATATCTGAACAATTAGCACAATTTTTCACGCTTCTCAAACCAAAGCAAAACGACAACTAATAAGTGTTATGGAAAGAGGATTTGTCAAGTTGTTTTATCTCGAAATTGCTTGCGATTATTTCAACGCCTCTATTTTCACGGCGTTGTTTGAGTGTTTGAAGACTTAACATTTATTACACCTAATACATTAAATGTATTCCGTGTTATTTAAACATTGTGGCGAATACACCACAAACATTAAATACATTCACAACATGTAATACTTCTGAGGATAGTTAGATGCAGAACCGAAAGAATGTGAAAAAGAGGAATATTGCCTTGAAAATCGAGACTTATGAAAGGCTAGAAAAGTACAAGATAAAACTTATGAGCGAAAAAGAAGACTCCCGGTTAACCTTTGATGATG
>DAOVGI010000012.1 GCA_030672475.1 Candidatus Bathyarchaeota archaeon | reverse complement strand
AATTAGAAGCGCTACGAAAAAAAACCCTAAAGAAAAAGAGCATGACGTAGCACATGCAGACCAGAAGCGTCTTCGTCATTTTGTCATAGCCATTCTAGGCTTCATAGGGGTTGCGGTCGGAGCCTATGTTGTGATTCAATCAGTGATCAGACTTTCGGCAGTTTTTCATGTTTCTGAGTATATCATTAGCTTCTTTGTGGTCGCAATCGGGACATCTCTCCCGGAATTGATGGTGGAATTTATAGCTCTCCGCAAGAAACAATACGAGCTTGCTATAGGAGATGCCATAGGAAGCTGTCTTGTTGATGCCACTGTTTCCGTTGGAATCGGGCAGGTATTTTTCCCACAAGCAGTATCTGGCAGAATCGCCATGATCACAGGATTATATGCTATATTTGGGTCCATCGTGGTTGTATCAACACTCGCGCTTAGGGAAAAAGTCGATAAGAAGGCTGGTGCCTTATTCATCTTAGTATACCTACTTTCCTACACACTGCTGGGCGTGACATGAATCGCTTGGAATGAGTTACTCCAATTTGAAGGTGAACAAGTTGAGCGAAATCAAAGAGAAGTCGTTTGATGACTTAATGAAAGAAGTAGTCACTCCTAGGCTATGCACTATCTGCGGCACATGCATTGCTGCTTGTCCGCATAACGCGTTAATTCTTCGAAAAGAAAGCTTCAAACGCTTAGAACTTCATGAACTCGAGGTTACCCGTGACATTTACAAGTCCATTGAGGATTTATGTGAGAAATGTGGCTTTTGTTATTATAATTGCCCAGAAATAATGTTTGATCTTGAAAAAGCCGAGAAAGAAGAGTTTGGTGCAGTGGCAAGAGACGAACTCGGTCACTTTCAAAAAGCGTATATGGCTCAAGCTACCGACAAGAAAATTTTCAAGAACGCCCAGTGCGGAGGCGTGGCCACAGCTCTACTAAAATACACGCTTGAAAACAAACTGGTTAACGCTGCGGTGGTGGTAACCTCGACAGAACACCCAGCGTGGAAACCTAAACCCACGGTTATCACAAACCCAAAAAGCTTATGGAAAGCCCAAAAAACGAAGTATACCCCAGCCGCAACAGTCATCGGTGTTAAATCTGCATTATACGAATGGGTTCGTTTCAGAATAGCAGTAGTGGCTACACCCTGTCAAGTCCGTGGATTATGGACTACAAAAATCAGCCCAAAAGGATACAGCAAAATATTCGACTCAATAAAACTGATAATCGGGCTTTTCTGCTACGGCACCTACTCGTACAACGATCTTTTCATAAAATTCCTAGCCAAAAAGCACGGCATCATCCCTTCAAGCATCAATAGAATTGAGCTGGACACAGAAAAAATCCGAGTATATGCAGACAACAAACTTGAACTAGAAGCTCACAGACGCCAACTACGCAGATATCTCCGAAAATCATGCAAACATTGCCATGACTTCACAAACAGACTTGCAGATGTATCACTTGGAGGGATAGGGTCGCCAGAAAAATGGACGACTGTGTTAATTAGAACTGAAAGGGGGAGAAAAGTTTTCGAAGATGCTGTAAAGGAACGATATATCAAAGCAAAACCACTTTCAGACGGAGCACTGAAAAAAGTAAAAGAGTTGGTAAGACTAAAATTAAGCGAAGGGATCACCGACTAGCTATGTTATGGCGATGGATGTCAATAGAGCATGCCGCGTGTGTTCCAGGTGTTCCGAAAGCGAAAGTGAAGGTGACCCATTCACTGAAAAAGCTAGCATATTCTCGGCACTGGGTCTCCCACGGGTCTGCTGATTATTCTTTTTCCGCCGACTACTGTTTGCATTGCCACGCCGGTGAAGTCTGCTGTGGCTTCACCGATTATTTCCGCTTCTTTTCCCTCCTCGGTTGTTCTCAAAAGCTGCAGGACTTCTTCAGCCTTTTCCCTTACTACACCTATGATCACTTTGCCTTCATTCCCGATTTCAAGCGGGTCTAAACCCAACATTTCGCATGCCACTTGCACATCCTTTCTAACCGGAATTTTATCCTCGGAGGTTAATATGCCCACATGGGATTTTTCGCTGAACTCGTTTAGGGCGTCTGCCAATCCACCTCTTGTCGGATCTTTCATTGCAACTACGCCGCCGACTTCAGCGAGTAAACATTGGATTAGGCGGTTTAATGGTTTAACGTCTGATCTTATGCCGCTTCCGAAGTTTAGTCCTTCCTGTGCAGATAAGACGGCTATACCGTGGTCGCCAACTGTTCCAGAAACCAATATTTTGTCGCCATCTCTTAAGTTTGAGTCTAGAATCCATCGAACTTTAAAATCGCTTCTAAACTGCTTAGCAACCTGAAGATTCTTTTCCAAAGCAGTATTTCTTCTGCCAATTCCAGAAGTGTTTATGACGCAGCCGCCTAGACTTCCTTTTTCAACGACCTTCGTATCGCCAGTGACAATGCTTACGCCAGCTTTAAGACAGGTTTGTTGCATGCTGGACAAGATGCGTTCAAAATCTGTCAGGGTTAACCCTTCTTCTAGAATGAGACCGCAGGCTAGGGCGTAGGGTTCAGCGCCTAAAACTGCAATATCATTTACAGTGCCAGCCACGGCTATGTGTCCAATGTCTCCGCCTGGAAAGAAAATTGGCTTAACAGCGTGTGAATCACTTTTTAAAACAATGTCATTCACAACGGCTGCGTCATCCAAAGCTTCAAGTGGCACCTCAACTTTGGCTGTACCGCCAAAATATCTCACAATGTATTTTTTGACTAAACTGTGCATGACTGTTCCGCCGGCCCCATGCAACATTGTAATGTGCTTACTTCTAGCATCCAATCATCTTCACCGCTTGTGGACAATAACAATCGTTCTTTCTTGAATCTCTTTCCCTTTAGACGGTATTCTTAAATACGCTTTAATCTAGGCTTTCATTATGCATGAATGGGCTTTAGCTGAAGCAGTAGTTTCTACGGTTTCTCAAATTGCTGAGAAGGAAGGACTGAAAGAAGTTGCAGAAGTTAAAATAAAGGTTGGTGAACTGCAACAAATTGAATTGGAAATTTTAGAATTTGCTCTGTCGCAGCTTAAAGCTTTGAAGCTGAAAAACACAAAATTTAGCATACAAAAGGTAAGGGCAGAACTCAAATGCAGAGTCTGTGGACACAAATGGATCTTCAGAAAAGAGAAAATGAACGAAGAAGTGGCAGAAGCAATACATTTCATTCCAGAAATAGCCCACACGTACATTAAATGCATAAAATGCGGCAGCCGAGACTTCGAAATTTTAGAAGGACGTGGAATATGGCTTGAAAGCATAAAGGGAGTAAAATAGCATGGTTGACCCGAGGATAGGCATAATCGAGGAAAGACTGAAAGGAATAAACAACATAATCGCTGTCTCAAGCGGTAAAGGAGGTGTAGGTAAAAGCCTAATTGCATCTACATTGGCATTAACACTGGCGAGGAGAGACTATAAAGTAGGTCTTTTTGATCTAGATTTCACAAGTCCGTCAACACACGTTATTTTGGGCGTTAAGGGCTTACAACCGAAGGAGGAAAAAGGCATAATCCCGCCGCAGGTTCACGGTTTAAGATACATGTCAATAGTCTATTATTCAGGCGAGTATGCCTCACCATTAAGAGGCGCAGACATCTCAAATGCATTGATAGAACTACTCGCAATAACAAGGTGGAACAACTTAGACTTCTTAATTATAGACATGCCTCCAGGAATAAGCGACGCAATTTTAGACATTATCAGGCTTATTAAGAGAATAAAATTTCTCATAGTTACCACGCCTTCTCGTCTGGCCTTTGAAACCGTTAGGAAATTGACAGATTTGCTTTCAGAGTTGGGAATTCCGGTAATTGGTGCCGTTGAAAACATGAAGATGAAGGAGTCTCAGTTTATTCAGCAGCAAGTTGAACGTAGAGGTATAACGTTCTTGGGAGAAGTACGATTTGACACAATGCTTGAAGAAGCCATAGGAAATGTAAACAAGCTATCTGCCACACAATTCGGCAAAAAAATACAAGAGATTGCAAATATTTTAGAACCGTGATTCTTTACCTTTGCTGCCTAAATCTTTCGCGCGCGCTTTGCTTTTCATTCACACCATGTTTTATTGTAGAACGAACTCCTAAATCTTCTTCTTTGAGGTTGAGCGTTGCCTTCACTGTGCCATCATCTGAGTGTTGGATGTTGAAAATCAAAAAATTGGCGGTACTTAATAAAAAATAACCATTAAAAGGCTAAATGTTTAGAATGTGTGTTAATGGAAGGGACTATGCCATGAAGAAAAGACAGGATATCACGTGCTGTATATCTACACGTATCAAGATTCGATGCTGTTTAGAAAGCGCAAACGGTAGAATGTTGCTTGAAGCGTGCTATTCAAAATCACGAGTTTGATTTTGGATGTTACCTTATTCACTTTTTCATTAAGTATTTGTGTATAGCTTTTGCTGCTTTTTTTCCTGCTCCCATGGCGCTTATGACTGTTGCTGCGCCTGTTACTATGTCTCCTCCAGCGTAGACACCTTCGATGCTTGTTTTTCCGTTTTCATCCACAACTATTGTGCCCCATTTTGTAACTTCTAAGCCTTCAGTAGTCTGTTGAATTATCGGGTTAGGTGTCCCACCAATAGCAATTATAACCGTGTCGACGTTCATCACGAATTCTGAGCCTTCGATAGGTATGGGTCTTCTCCTTCCACTTGCGTCAGGTTCTCCCAAACGCATCCTTATGCACTCCATTGCTTTAACCCAACCCCTCTCGGTGCCTATGAATCTTCTTGGATTTGTTAGAAACTCAAAGATTATGCCCTCCTCCTCAGCGTTCTCAATCTCTTCAGCCCTAGC
>DAOVGI010000011.1 GCA_030672475.1 Candidatus Bathyarchaeota archaeon | reverse complement strand
CACCAAAAAGTGAAGCTAGTGGAAGTTAAAGGTAACGATCTAGGGGATCTGATGTTAAATTGGCTACAGAAGTTAATTGGAATAGTTGACACCGATGATTTGTTCTTTTCGAAATTCGAAATATTAACAATGGAAGAGGATTGTACGTATTTAAAAGCAAGATGTCACGGTGAACCAGTAACTCCCGAAAAAGGAGAGACCGTCGTAAAAGGCGTTACATATTATAAATATGAATTTAAGAAAGCAAAAGAAGGTTACAGCATTAGAGTCAGTTTAGATATTTAGAAGGAGCTGTTAAAAAATGAAAGAAAAACTAAAGCAAGTCTCGGAATATGTGTGGGAACTAGACAAAAATGTAAGGCCAAAGATGAGAGTGAAAGCAAAGATTATAGCATCAAAAAAAGTGGTTGAGACAATAGATGATGCGGCGGTAGAGCAATTAACAAACGTTGCTTGCTTGCCAGGTGTCATCGAACCCGTCGTTGGCCTACCAGATATGCACTGGGGATATGGTCTACCAATGGGAGCAGTGAGTGCATTTAATGCTGAAGATGGAATAATCTCTGCCGGACTCTGTGGGTTCGACATAAACTGTGGAATAAACTCCATAAGAACCAATCTAACCTATGACGAGGCAAGAGAAAAGATAAAGGAACTGATTCCGGCTTTATTCAGTGTTGTTCCTTGCGGTGTTGGATCCAGAGGAAAATTGAGATTATCTCCAAATCAACTGGATGAAGTCTTGAGTAGAGGACTGAACTGGGCGGTTGAGAATGGCTACGGGACGAAGAATGATATAGAGCACACAGAAGAAAATGGTTGCATAAAAGGGGCTGATCCATCAAAAGTTTCAAGTCTGGCTAAGCGGAGGGGTGCACCTCAACTCGGAACCTTGGGCGCTGGAAATCATTTCTTGGAGATTCAAAGAGTGACTGATATTTTTGATGAAGAAACGGCAAGAAAATGGGGCGTTGTGGATAAAGATCAGGTCTTGATCATGATTCACTGTGGTTCTCGTGGTTTTGGGCATCAAGTAGCGACAGATTACTTGAAGATCCAGGAACGGGCTGTTAGAAAATATGGTATCTGGCTTCCTGACAGACAATTAGCTTGTGCTCCAGTCAAATCGAAAGAAGGGCAAGACTATTTTGCAGCGATGAAATGTGCTGTGAATTATTCTTTCACAAACAGACTGGTCATGACACAGTGGGTCCGTGAGACGTTTGAAAAAGTTTTTGGGAGAAGTTGGGAAGACATGGACATGCAGACGGTATACGCACTCTGCCACAATGTCGTTAAGTTAGAGGAACACACTATTAACGGAGAGAGAAGGAAAGTATACGTTCATCGGAAGGGTTCAACCAGGGCGTTTCCAGGACTACCGGTTTTGATCGCGGGGACGATGGGTACCGCTTCTTACATCTTAAAGGGTACAGAAAAAGCTATGCGAGAGACTTTTGGTTCTTCTGTACACGGTGCAGGTAGAGCGATGAGCAGACACGCAGCGATCAAAAAATATTGGGGAGAAAAAGTGAAACAAGAATTAACACAGAAGGGAATAACCGCAAAATCAACCCATCCAAAAATCTTGGCAGAAGAGGCGCCACAAGCATACAAAGATGTGGAAATGGTAATAGAATCCATTCATGGAGCAGGAATCTCATTAAAAGTGGTGAGACTAATACCTATGGGTGTTTGCAAAGGTTGACGCGGCGCGCGCGCGCTTCAACTTCACCCTGTAAGGTTTCAACTTTATCTAGGAATTCAAGCAGCGAACCAGTCTTGTTCATCGGAGCTCCTGTAGAGCCATAAATATTGCACATGGCTACAATGTCATACACGTCAATGTCTCCATCATCATCAGTGTCAATCCAAGGATCATACTCACCTGTACTTGTAGTTGACATATTATTAGTCGGTATTATCATGAACAATGTAGCTTCAAACAGAAAGTAGCCAACACAGCAATAATAATATCTTTCTTTAAGATCATAATATCACCTCCTTCTCTTCTTGACAGACAGTTAATTCGAGGTTGCATCGAAGATTACAGAAAGTGAGTTCTATAGACAAGTACTGTTCTATGTAGAACGAGGTCTTATGGAAGACAACCAGTGCCTAAAGCATAATGGTAGAATTCGGAGAAAATAGAGAATTATGCCGCAAGCATTATTTGAAAGATAAACTCCTATGAATTAGGAGATTGGAATTGTTAAAGAGAACTGTTTCTAGAGTAATGCTTTCGGTACTTATTATTGGCATTTTTGGGTCAGCGTTTAACCTAAAACTAGCCTTGTCCAGTGAGATCCGTTCTCAAAATATCGCTCCAGATTTCATAGAAGTAACCGTTCTGGATGCTAATGCCTCCATTTACGAGACATACCCTGGCGCTATAATTGATGTCTACGTTACTGTTGAAGCGACATGGGATGTCATTGATTTTAGCAGTTTTTGGGTGGCAGCGTTTTACGATGGCAGCTTGATTGACATGGAAATAGTCATCGTGCTTTATAGTGGACACGAGATTTTCACTTTTGACTTCGCTTGGAACACCTCTGGAGTTGAAATCGGCTCATACATTATTTCAGCAATGTCCAGCACTTCAATCATGCCTTACATAAACGGATATGTGCAGATCTTACCCGTTGGAAACATCAACACTAAGCGAGGATACTCGACTATTCAGGAAGCCATAAACAACGCAAGCGAGGGAGACACAATCTTTGTCTCTTCAGGAACCTACTATGAAAATGTAGTTGTTAACAAGAGTGTCTCGCTGATTGGGCAAGCCAAAACCACAACGGCTATCATCACTGAAGCATCTAACTCTACTGTTTATGTTTCGGCAAGTAACGTGACTCTTCGAGGTTTTGAGATACGG
>DAOVGI010000062.1 GCA_030672475.1 Candidatus Bathyarchaeota archaeon | reverse complement strand
GAGATGACTTTTAGACCTTGCGTGCGCGATGGTCGCTTACTATAGCTCTGTGCATTCTACTAACAGATTTTGCCAAAACATCAGATAATGTAAAATTGTGTTGAAAGACTAGAACAGTGAGCACGCGCTATGTTGCTTATTGTTTCAACTGGAACAACGATAGGAATTTTGCTATTGACAAAAGAAGCTGGATGGATTTCCGTAATATCTTCCATCCTTCTATGACATGAATAGTAAATAGAACATTCCGTCCATATGGGTTTTTAGGCTACCATAAGAATGTTGTTTTGGCGAACAAATTGCCGAAAGAAAGAAGGAAATCATTCAAGATTGTTTGCCAACTTTATGTAGAAATGCTAGTTTGTCAACTGCCAGACAGCATTAGATTCAGGTTTAATAGTTCTGCCCAAGCTACGCTTTTCAACGGTATGTTAAGTGTGTTTTTTCTTCTGTATGGGATGCACTTGATGAAAGCTTTCTTGAATTCGTCTTTTTTGATTTCAGTTAAGAGAACATTTACTATTACTGAACTGTCTTTTAAGTGAAGGTTTACGTTTCTGCCGAGAAGAGATTTCGCTGTATTTACACTTAATCCGTCCATAATTTACCACTCCAAATCCTTTTTTGCGATTTTGCTCCAGCAACGCTTACAGATTGGCCGTTTCCTTCCTTTGTAAAAGATATAAACGTCAATACTCGTGTTTACGCATTCTCTATTCCACGGATTTCTACAACGCTCCATTCATTCATGTCTCCGCAAGGCAAACCACTTACAAAAAAACTTCAGCCTTTTTGCTTTTAAAAATGTCGTTTGATAGACATGTATGCACTGCAGACGGAGATAAGTTAAAGTGAATTCTCATTCCAGATACGCTGAGCGAGCGCTTCCATTGGTGTATCGATAAACGATTTGCTCTTGCGAATCTAGTCTGTAACATGTGAAGTTTAGTATCTGGAATTTGAAGTCATCAGCAAGATTGTCGCCGCCTTCTTCCCCTTGGTTACACGCAATGCTATGGATGGTACTACTGTTGGAATTACCCGTTGTAATTCACGATAGAGACGCCCATGCCGACACTCTCAAAATGTTGTCAAGATTCAAAGGAAAAATAAACGGTGTAATCCATTGTTTCTCAGGAAAAACAGAAATGGCTGAAAAATGCATCCAAGTGGATTATCATATCTCCTTCGCAGGACCTGTCACGTTTCCAAACTCTCATACGCTTCATGAAAACGCCAGATGGATCGACTTTAACAAGATTCTCATCGAAACAGATAGTCCTGGACTTGCTCCCCAAGATATCAGGAGAAAACGAAAGGAACCAGCCTTCCTCCCTTTCACAGCCGGAAAAATTGTAGAGCTCAAGAAAATATCTGTCGATGAACTGGCTGAAGCAACCACATAAAGAATGCCAGACGAATCTTTCAATTATGCTAGTGTTCTTGACTAATTGTTGAAATGGTTCAATTCATCATCGGAATATGCGCAACCCAAGCTGCAATGAACAAAAGAAATCACTGTTGTTTCATGAACAGATTAACGTCAACGCCGCAAACTATGCAGTTTTCTTTCTAAACTTGAAAAAGTAGACACCTAAAGCTGCTGCCGCACCGATAACAGCAATTATCAGCAACAGCCAACCTAAGGGAAAACCAGAAACATAACCCTTCTCACCCTTAACGGTGTACGTTTCCATCTTAGTTGCAGCAAAATTTCCAGCATTATCAAAGCACTTCACGTAAAAGAGAGCAGTCACATCCGCCTCCTGACCTGAAATCTCACATGTCCAGTTGTTATCTTGTAAACGCATGTCCAAAGGTTCCCACTTGCTAGTATTCGCCGTGAACCATAAGGTAACGTTTCGCACTCCGCTTCCATGTTCAAACACTTGCACAGAAAGATTGACCTTTTCACCAGCCACAGGTTCAGAAGGCGTCCACATAAGATTGTTAAGAGAGGGCGCTGTGTTGTCTACGGTAACCGACACGCTTGTTGCCATTTCGTTCCCAGCCTTATCTCGTGCCACTAGAACAATTCCGTACAAACCATCATCATAATCCGAGGTTTCCCAAATGTACGTGTAGCTACCACCTACCCTCCAAGTATAAGTAGAACCTGCAATCTCAAGTTCCATCCGATCCAAGTCTAAATCCTCAGCAGATAACTCAACAAAAACTGTGCGCCTAACATAGCTTCCATCCTTAGGTTGACTAAGTTTAACTGTGGGCGCCGTGTTATCTACCAATACTAAAGATTCTGTTTTACCCATATTTCCAGCTTCGTCACATACATCAAGCTTCAAAACGTAGAAGCCATCAGACAATTCAGTGGTATTCCAGACGTAAGTATATGATCCAGCTTCGCTCCAAGAAGCCAAAAGTGTTTCATTAGCAGTTAACTCTGCCCCAGCGAAGTTGTCATCATATGCATAGACTTCAATGTCAACATCACCGGACAAATAGCTCCCCGAAGATGGAGCTTCAATCTTGGCAAGAGGCATAAATCGATCATCCATAACATAAGAGTAAATATCCATAACAGCCTCGTTCCCAGCATTATCCAAAGCAGAAACTCTGTACTGAACAACAGTTCCATAGGGAAGCTCAGGAATTACTGTGACATACAGCCCATCTTGAAAACTTAGAGTAACATTCATCCAAGCAGTACCATTATCATAAGTTAGGAAAACTTTTCTAACACCACTGGCAGATGAGGGTTCAGTTGCATTAACATAGACCGAGACGGTTTCATTGTAGTTTGGTGACGCAGGCACATGCTCAATATATGATATGACTGGTGGACGAGAATCACCCACAACATAATAATATGCTGCCGAAACAGCAACATTTCCCGCGTTGTCCCATGCATAAACCAAGAAACTGACCGTCGTATTATATAGTTGAGCAGGAATCTCAGCTTCATACAAGCCATCAGTTTCATGCATAGTTAAGTTGATACTTTTCCCAGAATCAACAGAATAACTTAAGGTCACATTAGCAACTCCACTCTCAATCTGACAGCCGTGACAATCATGACAATCATCAGCCTCGGTAACATGGGCTAGGACAAGAACAGAATCATCATATTCAGGCATGTCCGGATATTGCAGCACTCCATGAATAACCGGAGGATTCGAATCAACAGGAGGAATACACTCTATACCTTCAATTGACTCGATAATACCTTCAATTAAATCAAACAAGTCGTCACGCCATGGATTAACAGAGCATTTCATGACGTAATTCTCAAGATCATTACTTAACTTGTTCAAAGCACCATCATAAGCACCTGCCATAACCTGCTTTATCACAGCATTAATCTTATTACACAACGTATTCCTTTTCATCTCTCCAAGTTTTATGTTCCCAAAAGCTTCATTAGGCAATGAGGAAACAACACTGCGAAGTTGCTGCAGGAGAGAAACAACACTTTCTATTTCATCATCTGTTTCAGAGGCATTCGTGACGAATATCGGAGAAAATATAAGAAGTATTAGAAAAACATTAAGAATCCTAGTGACAAACCGTTGCACTCTCCGTATCTCCTCTAACAGCTAATTCAGTTAGTCTCCACTTAAAAACGTGCTTCCAAAACCGTAATACTGCTGGTTAACTGAACTCAAAATCCCATCACCGAAATATTCCGCTTTCGGCGCTCGCGCTCGCAGTATTCTGACGAGTGTCCGCTCATCAGTATGTGCGCGATCGTGTTCTTAGTGTCGCGTAAGCTTCAAAAACTGACAGCCTTCACAATCGGCGAATGTTTTGACGTCTTGTTCTTGACAGCAGCTTCTCTGGTTGCTTAAAAGTGGACTATTTCTGGGATTATCTTCTCCTTAGTTATCTTCAGCAAGGCTATTGACGGCTTGGTTACAAAGGGTGGCAGAGGATTCGTTGGGCTTCCAGGGTTTATGAACAAAGTGTTCTCCTCCCATTTTATGCTTGGAGTATGGGTGTGTCCGTATACAAGCACATCGAAGCCGTTTTGTCTGGCGATTTCCCGCATTTTCCGTCTCCCGAATAATGCTTGAGGGTTATGCGTAACCCCTATCTTCCAGTTTAGAACCTTGGCAGAATCTGTTTTCGGTAGTCTTCCACGAATTTTGGGACCATCCATGTTCCCATAGACAACTAGAACAGGGGCAAGCTGCTCTAATTCATCAATAACAGACAATCTCACCAAGTCGCCTGCATGAACTATGAAATCTACTTTCTCAAAAACTTCAAAGACTTTTTTTGGAATTTCGCTGGCCCTAACAGGTATGTGCGTATCCGATATCAGACCAACAGTCTTTGTTACGCCAGGTTCACGGAGTCGAAGAGAGACTTGTGATTCTTGGCTAGTCATTCAAATCGTCCTCTTCAGCATCTTAAGAACACTTGCCTAATAGATAGGTTCAAACAACAAATAAACATTACAGCTAAACATCACCAAAGCTTTTTGGCAGCTTCAACTAGGAAGCCCTTGAAACAAACTTGTTTCCTCTAACGAAAAATCTCAATTCCTGCGGCAAATCCACTTTCACGCCTATCCTATTCGAGGTACAAACATCAATTACTTCCTCTTCTGCCTTAATCAGCATTAACTGATCGTTCATTTTCGTAACGTCAGTTCCATTTAACTCCTTCGTTATGGCTAGTGCTTTTGTCAATTTCCCCGGACCGTTAGTTAAATCTTGTATGTTTTTTACGTTTCTATTCTCCAACATGAATTCTATTCCGTGAATCGGCTCTATAGCTCTTATCAAAACGGCTCCAACACATCCTTTTGGATGAGCAACCATGTTCAGAAGCCAGTATGTGTGAACCATATAAATGAAAACCTTTCCAACTTCCTTAAACATCAACTCGTTAAACTTTTTCTTACCTTTATAAGCTCTGGAAGCTGGGTCGTTTCTCCCATAGTAAGCTTCAGTTTCAACAATTCTTCCAGACAGAACTTCAGAATTCAGCTTCCTCACCAAAACCTTTCCAAGCAGATCTCTGGCAACTAAAGCTGGATCTCTCGCGTAAAAGTCCCTTGAAGGCGCTTTCACCTCTTTTGCACGCTCCTACCAATTGAATTACATAAACGAAAAGTAAAAGCTTTAATGCCGTTTCGCGAACTGAAACTTTGAATCTTTAAGGAACACTTAACATAATGTGGTTTCCCGTTTGATCGAATCCTACGAATTCGGTGCCATAACCATAAATGGAAAGAAGTACACAAGCGACGTCATAGTTTTTCCAGAACGCGTTGTCGACGGCTGGTGGAGGAAAGAAGGACACAGGTTACATGTTGAAGACCTGAAGGAAATCCTTAAACATGAACCAAAGCCAGAAGTTTTCGTACTTGGCACAGGGTATTATGGACTCTTAAAGATTTCACCCAAAGCACAAAACACTCTGAATTCTCATGGAATCAAATTAGTTGCTCAATCATCAAAAGAGGCAACTCAGACATTTAACAAGCTGTCACGGAATAACCTGTTACTTGACAAGTCAAAAAGAAAAGTAATAGTTGGAGCCTTCCACCTTACGTGCTGAGACTTACAGATGCCACTATCACTGCTAAAAGTGTTACCATCATCATCAAAAAGGCGATATTAGATTAGGAAAAAAAGGCTGAGTAAATGAAGTAAAGAACAGCTACGTCTTTTTGTAGCCCGGAACTGTCTTAAGATCACTAAAAAATAAGTTCCTATCCTCTTTCTTTTTAATTCGCTCTCCAGCGTCTTTCGCTAACTGAATGTACTTGTAGGCCTCCGATTTCTCCTCATCAACAGCGTAAGCTCTCGCCATCGCTTCATAAGCAAAAGCAAGATCAAAATCCCCAATGTTGTTCTCTTTGCATATAACCAAACATCTCTCAGCGTGATAGAGTGCCGGTTGAGGTCGATTCAGAACAGAATAGACACGTGAAATCTGCCATTCACCCCTAACAAAGTTGACGGCGGATCCGACTTCGCCCCAATGAAACCTGGAAGCATGAGCAGCATGAACCATCTTATCATCTTCTTGTTTGGTTCTATCTTTTTTGTCTAAAAGGCTCCAAACAAGGTTAAACAGAGTCACTGCAAACTTCTTGTGGCATTCTTGCACCGTATATTTTTCCTGTTCAGTCATTTCACTATCACCATTTTTTCGTTGTTTCAAGTAGATAAGTTCATGAACCATTTATACCTTTCCGGTTTGTCCAGCCTGCATTTGAAAAAACTCAGACGCACAACGCTGTTTCAGTTTTTATAACTTGTGGAACATCTGATATTATATTGAAAACAGTATGCATCACTAATCGGTTTTCAAGAGCATAATACGATAAATCGCTAATCTTTTAAGAGAGAACTGCTACCCCTTGAAGAGAATGCACATGTATCAGATGATCTTCTGGAGAACAAAACAGAAGTTAACCCGTGAGGGCGTAAAAGGTGAAGCAAAAAGAGAGCGAACCACGTTTCGGTTTCATGACACGCAATTACTTAGTGCTAACCCTCACATCAACTCTATGGGGAATCCCTACAAGCATCTGTAACACATACTTTTCATTATACGTCTTCGGATTAGGCGGAACAGAAATAACCATAGGCTTAATCATGGCCTTGGGAAGCACTACTTTCGTCATATTCGCAATCATCGGCGGCCACATAGCCGACTTGCACGGCCGAAAGAAACTGATAGGTTTGATGACCGTGATTCTTGGGTTAAGTCAATTCCTGACAGCATTTGCACCTAACTGGCAATTTCTGGCATTAGCTATAATTGTGACTAACGTCTGCTGGATATTTGAACCAGCATTCTGGGCAATATTAGCGGACTCGATAAACGAGAAGAAAAGAGGAACCGCCTTCGCATTTTATAGCTGCTTAAGTTTCCTTCCATGGGCTGTGGTGCCATCCATCGGAGGTTACTTAATTGATGTTCACGGTATTCTGCCCATAATGAGGTGGAGTTACGTTGGTCTAGTCATAGTAGGCGTGACTGCTGGAATAATAAGACTGTTTATGCTTACAGAAACTATTTCTCTTCAGAATAGACAAGCTGATAAAGGATTTAGTCTCAAACAAATAGGTAGCCTTGTAAAAGACGCTTTCAAAGGACATCTGCAAACTTGGTCGTGGATGCCCCACTCAGCTCTTGCTTTAACAGCTTCGTACATTCTATGGGCATTCGAGTACGGTTTGGTCGAACCTTACTGGATAGTCTACGCTGAAGAAATTATCGGTATCAGTTCAACACAATGGGGCATCATCATAGGTATAGGTAGCGCAATCGGCATCGTGTCGAAGATACTTATAGTAGGCAAGCTGCTGGATAAATTCAGTCGACGAAAGATTTTGTTGGCAACAACGGCTTTAGATGCATTCACTTATCTTCTCTTCATTCGTTGCGGTATGTTTGTACAAGTTTTAGCTCTTTGGATTGCGAGTTCCTTCATCTGGTCCTTTTATGATCCGACGTATTCGTCTTTAGAAGCGGACTTGATCCCGCAAGAAAGAAGAGGAAGAGCATTCGCTGCCTTCAGTGTCGCTTGGTCAGCTTTCACTGTCCCAGCAAGTCTCTTAGGAGGATTCGTTTATGAGCGAGTTAGTCCCGAATTGTCTTTCGTTGCAGCATCGGTTGGAGTTATGCTATGTTTTGTCCTGACTGCGTTATTCATAAAACAACCGGAACGCAATGAAAAGTGAATAAAAATCTGTGTGTCGGCTGAGAAAGTGTTCTCTACAACATTGTTGGATATTCATGACCTAACACTGAAAATGTAGAACGCGACATCTAATTTCCATTTCATGTGTTACCGCATTGCGGACACCGATGTTTCAGTACATTATCTTTTGCCAGTTTAAGGTGAAGTTATAAATATGCGTTTGAACGGTTTTCTTAAAGGGGTTTTAGTATGCCAGCAATAGAGGTCGGTAGAATCTGTGTAAAATTGATTGGGCGAGAAGCTGGAAGAAAATGTGTGATAGTTGACCTAATGGACAAAAACTTTGTCTTGATTACAGGTCCAAAAAACGTGACCGGCGTGAAAAGGCGAAGGGCGAATATCAATCATGTAGAACCACTTAAAGCCAAAGTAAAAATCAAGCGAGGAGCATCCGATGATGAAGTCATCGAAGCACTTGATGCTTCAAACAAGCTTGAAGAAATGAAGCAGAGAGTAAAGCCAACTTTAGCCTCATTTTGAATTCTCACACCGAAAGTAGTGATGCCTCGCCAACCCTCCTTTTTGTGAAGCAAACTGCGTCATTTTCTGAAAATTTTTCGGCATTGCTAGAAGATACTTTTCGCAGGATCTGTTCACTTCGGGTTTCTAAGCGAGTAGAATCTCCCGTGAGCAGTACGTTTGATGCATGATCTGGCATGTGTAGGTAGGGGGAGAGGGGGGTAGTTTAGCAGGCATTTGGCTCACAAGGCAACTATAGCTGTCTTAATCAAAGGTCGTGCGCTCAGGTCTAAACTCTTATACATCTAAACCTCTCTCTACTGTTGGGAGTGTAGCATTCAACATGCCCAGAACAAATGCTCCGTGGAAAATCAAACGCACATTATTGCTTAAGGCTGAAGGTAGAACAAAATCGCGTTACGGTTGTAAACCGGAGGAAAGGCCTGCTGAAGAATATATAAAATACGGTGTCATCAACCTGGATAAGACAGCAGGTCCAACCAGTCATGAAGTAGCCGCGTGGGTTAAACGTATTCTAAAGCTTCAGCATGTTGGTCACGGCGGGACTCTAGAGGCATGATTTAAGTCTAACCCAGAGAAATCCCCATGTGACCGGCATTCTACCGATAGCACTAGCGGAGTCTAGGAAGATTTTACAAGCTCTGCTTCTAAGTGGAAAGGAATACGTCTGCATTATGAAACTTCATGGAGAAGCAAAGAAGGAAAATGTAAGAAAAGTGCTGAAGGAGTTTGAAGACATAATTTATCAGAGACCACCTTTACGTTCTTCTGTCAAGCGTCGATTACGCACCAGGAGAATTTACTACATTGACTTCCTTGAAATGGAAGGGCGAAACGTTCTCTTTAAAGTAGGATGCGAAGGCGGAACGTACATACGCAAACTCTGTTATCATATAGGTGAAGTTCTAGGATGCAGTGCTCACATGCAAGAACTGCGGAGAACAAGGGCTGGACCTTTCACTGAGGATGGAAAACTGGTAACGTTACATGATGTGGCCTATTGGTTTATGGAGTGGCAACAACAAAAAGATGAGAAAATCTTGAAAAAGTTTGTTCAACCTATGGAAAAGGCTTTGGCTCTAGTTCCCAAAGTCTACATTAGAGATTCAGCCGTGGACGCCGTTTGTCATGGGGCAGCCCTGACAGCCCCAGGAGTTCTATCCCTTGAGACAGGAATATCAAGCGGCTCAACAGTTGCAGTTCTCACGTTAAAGGGTGAAGCCGTGGCCTTGGCCAAGGCTGTCGCTTCAACAGAAGAAATTTTGAAGATGGAGCACGGTGCTGTTGCTGAGACTAAGAGAGTTTTGATGCCTAGAGGAACATACCCCAAATGCTGGAAAAGCGGTTGACCTTAGAATGCCCAAGGAAAGCGGAAGCTCAAACCATTATTTTACAGCTTATCCAAAATCTAAACCAGATTATGGAATAATACGCACATATCTTCGGGGAAGACCTTTCAAGTTTATGACAGCTTCAGGCGTATTTTCAAGAAAACGTGTTGATCTTGGCACAAGATTATTGATTGAGTCTATGCTGCTGCCTGAAAAAGGCAGCGTTCTCGACGTTGGATGCGGCTATGGAGCTGTCGGAATAGCAGCGGCCGCTTTCAATCCCAGTTTACGCGTAGTCATGATAGATGTAAATGAACGAGCTGTCTGGCTGGCAAAACAGAACATCAAAATCAACAGCATAGACAACGCAGAAGTCAGACGTAGCCACCTATACGAATCAGTAAACGACTTGACTTTCAACTGTATACTCTCAAACCCCCCTGTAAGCGCTGGAATGAAAACCGTAAAAGCAATAATCACAGAAGCAAAAAAATACATGACAAACAAGGCCTACTTCCAAATGGTCGTAAGATCAAAAATCGGGAGAAAAAGACTACAAATTCTTTTGCAAGAAAACTTCGCAACCGCTGAAGTCTTTGCCAGAAAAAGTGGATACCGTGTCTTTATTGCAGAAAAACAATAAAACCAGCTCCGAACATTAATGTTACACGTGCCGGGGTCTCCTAGCCAGGTAGGGAGCAGGCCTGGAGGCTGTGGAATGCCTGAAAGTCTGTGGCCTTTCGGGGCCGCGTGGGTTCGAATCCCACTCCCGGCGCCAAACATTCGGAACTACGTTTAAATCCTCGGTTGCGCGCGCACGTTGGATAAAGAAAGACGGGGACTCATCCCATTTGGTGTTGTATTAGGCAATATTGTGTATTAGCGCGCGCTTAATTTCATTTCTCACAGCCGTAAGCAGGAGGAAAGCCCGTAGAAAACAAGTCATAACTCTCATTTCACGGTTGCCTGTAAGCGTTTACTGCGAGATTTCAGGAAACATTTTTAAAAGTGAGACGACACTCGTTTGTAAAAGAGGAACATCTGATGGAGAAGAAGGAAATCACCGGAATCGTCTACGAGTGTATAAGATGTGGAGCAAAGGTTCCTTTAGCTGAGTTGGAACTTCGCAGTGGACAAATAAAATGCATTGTATGCGGCTATAGAGTTTTGAAAAAGATTAGGCCACCTGTTGTCAAACGTGTTTCAGCAGAATAAGGCTGATCCCAATTAAGAAACCGGCTGTTTGATTCTGCGAAGACTGGTTGAACGGCTATTGAAATCGATTGCTTCAGAAGATTTCTTTTTCCCCGATTCTGCGAAGAGCCTTCCCACGAAGCTTTATTGCTGGGCCGATAACCTCTTCTGGCTTTTTTTCTGTTGTCTTCCTTTTCACGGTTTCTCCGCAGATTCCTCGGAGTAGGAGTCTTTTTTTCACGCACATAGCATATGTACAGTTTGCAACGTTACACATGTCATCTGTCCATCTGCACCATACACCATCTTGACGGTGGACAGCAGCTTTTTTCGCACATCTGAAGAATTCACATGTAGGAGAACAAGGTTTCGCTTGAACCAATACGTACACAACCTTTCGTTTTCTTGACAAAACTTCACTATTGCAGTATTACTTGTCTAATGAGTACTTTCACGAGAGCTGATATAAAGTTTTTTCCCTCTGACTCTTTATCCTGGCTCTAGCTTTCACTTTCCTGTGATTTAGGATGTTTTCTCCTGTAGACTTCTAACGAAAGAATCAGGATAACAACTAATGCAATTATTGATGCTGTTCCTAACTGACTTGTTTCTACAAGGCAGCCTGCCAACATCACATACTTGCCAATCTTGATCTCAATTGCTGTTGGTTCATCTACAAAAAACGTCTTTGTTACGCAAGACTGTGATTGGCCATTCAAGTAAACCATTATCTGCAAGTCTCCACCAACAATTTCAGTAAACTCAGTTACGCCATTAGCTTCTGTGAAAGGCAAAAACTGTAAACCGTTTCGCTGCAATGTTACGTTTGCCTTTGGAATTGGCTGTCCAAAATAGTCTACTATCTTAACTGAAAGCGTCAGATTGGATAGCTTACAATAGATTTCGACGTGTGTATCATTGAACAGTTCGACAGAAATCTGGGTCAAGAACAAGTTATCCCTATAAACTTTCACGTCGTATTTTCCAAAAGTACAGTTGACAACTGTTATTCCATTATAATGGGTAACTCCATCATACCTTATCCCACCCATCTGCTCCATCAGCTCTACTCGTGCGTTCGGAAGGGGATTTCGATGATAATCTGTTACGTTCAGTGTTAAAGCTCTGGCGGGGCAAATTATCGTTATGTTGAACCATTTTTGTGCATGTAAATCTTCGATTGTGTTGTTGTTTCTGTTGAAATCTTTTCCGTAGCGAGAGGCATCTATGGTGTAGTTTATATGAGGAAGCAGGGAGTCGCGCGCGCGAAGCGAGAAAACTCCTAAGAGACTGGTTTCACCTGTTGTGCTGTCATTTTTGACTTTGCTGTCTTTTGTAGTCACGTATTGATAACTGATGTTTAAGTGAACAAACGGTATCTGAATTCCATTATTGTCTTTAACCATTACGTTCACGTTAGTTAATTCGCAGGTCAAATTGTACGTGTCCTTTCCTTCTACGCTTATTTCCGTTTCGTTGACTCTGACTTCTTTCCAATACACTTCTAAAGTATGGTCGCCTTTTTCAAGCCATAAACGTGCCAATCCGTTCTTTCCACTTGTGTTTTCGTTATACCTAGTGTTCGTAGATTTGTCAAGGGCTTCCACCATTGCTTCTGACAAGATGTCTCCAGCTAGGTTTCGGGTATAAACATCTATTTGGTAGCCTGGGACGCTGAAGATTTGAGAGTCTCGTATGGGTTTTTCCGTTGTTTCTGAAGTTATTGTCACATTATAGTTGCCAATTGAAGCCTTCACCGGAACCATCCACGTTACACTGATTGTTCCTTGCTGCGAAGCGTTCACGACAATCTCACGTAAAGTGCTGTTGGTTTCTACGAAGGTTATTGTAACAGTTGCTGTTTCATTTGATTGATATCCAACAGCCTTTATCTCCACTATCTCTTCTCGATGATAATCGCTGGCGTTGGTCAAACCTATAAGGAAGCTATTTTCAGCTAGATCTTGGGTTCTGTTAAAAAATATGGAATACAAGCCTGTGTAATTGATATGTGAACCAGAGGGTTGAAACAAGGTTTCGTTTGGATACCTGACAATTGCACTCCCGTATCCTGTACTTGTGGTGTTAGCAAGCTCCACGATAGCCGAGTATGAAGTGTTAACCGGATAAGGGATTACAACTGTAACATTAGCGTAATACACAGTGTTTCGTTTCCCTCCAGTAACATTCAAACATAAGTCAACAGAGTCATCTTGCTGCAACTGACTCCGTCCTTCCGGAAGCACAGGCGCAATATAATACGCCGTTTCTACGTAGAACCATGTCGTAGCGTTGTTCCCAGTCACATCATCGTTCAACGTTATTGTGTAATTTCCTTCAGGAAGTGACGGAACTGGAAACGTCACATCCACCGTATATCCGATAGCATTCGTTTCGTTAACCATATAGACGTCAAACCAAACTCTGCATAAGCCACCAGTCGTGTTTATCGTTCCAATGACACGGACTTCCTCTCCAACTTCCCCATAATGAGTTTCTGGCGAAACAGAAGTGATTCCTACGTAAGCTGCCTTTGCACGCGGCAGAAGCAATGTTAAGGTGGATGTCAAGGATAATATGATAATGAGAATAGCTAAAACTATGCTTTTCTTCAAGCTAAATTTCCCCACGTGCTCAACACATATTTTCAACACGACACGAACAGTTACTATTAAAAGAACATTTTAAACTTTACCTTTTATTCTTCATCTTTATCTTTTGTTTTCGCTTTGAAGATTTTTGCTTTATTCACCGCACACGTATTCAAAGCCTACTTCCACTAGTTTGCACGCTTCTTCCAAAGTCTCTGCAACAGCAACATGGAAATCGTCGTCTTTCGTTTGGAACACGCTGTCCTCCAGAGTGATGTAGATTGTTGTGTTCTGAATGTTTTTGTGACCGAGTAATTATTGAACATGGAATATTCATGCGTTTTATGGTATTCGCGCGCGCGGAGATGAAGAGAAGAGAAATGTTGAAAATCGCTGAATTGATTAAGAGAGACATCGTTAAACTCTACGCTGAATTCCAAAAAGTTGAATACTGCTTTGAAAGCTGAGAGTAACGAGCAAGTGCGCTTTTGGAAAGTGAGTTCATTTTTATAAAACGGTTTACTAGTTTATGTTTGAAGAGTATGTGTGATTTGGAAAGTGACGCCTTGGAGACTCTGGTTCCACCTTCACTTATACAAGCATTGAAGAAGCAGAGGTATCATTTTGTCGGTCAGCATTCAGCAGTTAAAAGATGCAGGTGGCTCTACGAAACCCTAATCCACGATAGATCATGTTACAAGCAGAAGTTTTACGGAATAAAGACACATCAATGCCTCCAAATGACACCGACTCTTTTCTACTGTACACAACAGTGCCTATTCTGTTGGAGAATCCAAAGCGGCGACTCGGAAGTAACGTGGGACGAAATGAAATTGCCAAGATGGGATTCCCCGGAAGAGATAGTTGAAGGAAGCATCAAGGCGCAGCTTGCAATCTTAAGTGGGTATAAGGGCAATCCGAAAACGAACAAGCAAAAACTCAAAGAAGCCATAAAACCCAAACATGCAGCAATAAGCCTAACAGGTGAGCCTACACTCTACAAGCCAATAGGAGAACTAATCCAAGCCTTCCATCGAAGAGAGTTTACAACGTTTCTAGTCTCAAATGGAACAGTACCTTCAGCCTTGGCGAAACTGAACGAAGACCCTACACAACTCTACATTTCTCTCTGTGCGCCAGACAAGGAAACCTACAAACAGATCTGTCGCCCGCAGATACCGAAAGCCTGGGAAAAAATCAACGACACCTTGCAGCTCTTGCCCAGCTTCAAATGTCCAACAGTTATTCGAATAACGTCTGTTCACAAACTCAACATGAGAAAGACTGCGGCTTACGCCAAACTGATTGAGAAAGCTAACCCAACATACATTGAGCCTAAAGCTTACATGCACGTCGGATTTTCTAGGCTGCGTTTAACCTATGAGAATATGCCCAGTTACAAAGAAATTCTCGAGTTTGCAAGACAGTTAGCAGAGGACACAGGATATAAAATAATTAATGAGTCAAAAGAGAGCCGAGTTGTGCTGCTGAGTAGACTGGAAAAGGCTATTAGATTTGCTGACGGCTAGAATTCGTGGCAACATTTCTCATCCGTGAACTTCAGGTTCGCCTAGACCTGCTTGAGTTTCAAAATCGCTGCCCCAAAAGACTCTCTCATAGAGAAAATGAAAGAACCACCAGCTGAACGATAAAGCATCTAGAAGCTCAACAGTGGCGAGGCTGATGTCCAGATAATAGTCTGCCATTAGACGAGTTCACTGCAAAACCAAGACAAGTTCTTTTTGAATCAATGTCAGACAATACTATAAAATACTTACAAGCCCACCTTAATGTTACAGGATGCTAAGTTTATGCCGTCCATAAGAACTCTCTTGAAGAAAATAAGAAAAGAGCTAAAAGAAAAAGAGAAGGTGCGGGAGAGATCTCAAGAAGATATGCGAAAGGCAACAAGCATCTCTAAGCAGGCAATACTCTTTATTCATCGGAAAAAGGTTGCTGAAGCAAAAAAATTGATTGAGAAAGCAAAGGTGATCATTTCAAGGCTTGATAACCTTTCAACAAAATATCCTGAAATCATTTACAGCGGCTTGTTCAACGCTGCACTTCAAGAATACTCCGAAGCTAACATATTTCTAGGACTAGTTGAGGAGTCGAGATTCATAACGCCGGAGGAGATCAACGTGCCTTCGGTTGATTATGTACTTGGACTAGCTGACGTAATAGGAGAGTATAGACGTTTAGCCCTAGATGCTTTGCGTGAAGGAGACGTAGAGAAGGGCGGAAAATGCTTGGAAATAATGGATGGAATATATGTGGAACTCATGGGTATGGATGATGCTTACATGCTTGTTCGTGGACTTCGAAGAAAATGTGACATTGCTAGAAGGATTATCGAAGCCACACGGGGAGACGTAACACAGGAGATGCGGAGAAGTTCGCTGGAAAAACGTTTGAAACGTTTTGAGAACTTGGTAAAAAGGAAGTTCTAAGAGGAGAAAATGAGCAGATAACGATGGGTATCACCGATTTAGGGACAAATTTTTCAATCGAAAAAGCTCATGAGACTCAGTTAAGATTGTCTAAGCGGATTGTCTTTGAGGATGTGTTGCCCGAGAAAATCCGTTTTGTTGCTGGTGTTGATGTTGCCTACGTGAAGGACTTGTCTGTAGGCGCTGTCGTAGTATCAGATTACTCCTCTCTAAAAGTCCTGGAATCACAAACTGCCCTCTCTAAAACTCGCTTTCCGTACATTCCAACACTGCTTTCCTTTCGTGAGATACAACCAACGGTTCTAAGCATTAGGAAGTTGCATTTGCAGCCAGATTTCTTCCTTGTTGACGCTCACGGTTTTGCGCATCCTTACCGATGCGGATTTGCGAGTTATCTGGGCCTTGTGATAGGGAAACCAACAATAGGCGTCGCAAAAAGTAGACTCATTGGTCATGTGGAAGATACAATCGGCGAAAAGGATGTTGCTCTTCTTGAGCACGAAGACGAAGTTATCGGTGCAGTGGTCACAACGAAACGTGGATGCAAGCCCGTTTACGTCAGCGTGGGGCACATGGTTTCACTGGAAACGGCAATTGAAATTGTTAAGCATTGTATTCGCCACAGTCGCATTCCAGAACCAATATTAAAGGCTCATCAGATAGCAACAGCGGAAAAGCAAAGAATCACTGTTGCCTCAGCAGTTAACAAGTAAGGAGTGAAATGCAAGTTGCTCCATCCAGAATTTGAAGAGTTGGCAAACAAGATTCACGATGAGAAACTTCGAAAAAAAGTTATTGAATTACTGGAAAGTCCAACGTTCGAACTAGACGGAAAGAAATATTCAGGGTTACCTCTAGATGTTTCGCCGGCTGGATTATCCCATCATCATTGTTATCCGGGTGGTTACGTTGAGCATGTTGTTTCAACAGCTAACCTTGCCATTGCAATGTGTGGGTCTGTGAAAACGGTTTACCACGGAAAAGTCAACCGTGATCTCGTCATAGCTGGTGTCTTGTTACATGACGTTTTTAAGCCCGCTACGTACAGAATGAACGAAAACGGAAGTTACAGTTCAACACGCTTAGCTGATTACTTAGATCACTTATCCATTGCAACTTCAGAGCTTGTTCGAAGAGGATTTCCACTGGAATTAGTTCACGTGGTGGCTGCTCATCACGGAGACTACGGTCCAATAAGACCACACTCTATTGAAGCTTTGATTTGTCACTTAGCAGATTTTACGGATTCACGATTGAACGGTAAAATCTTAAGTGCAGCGTCATATCTTGCGAGGAAAGCTGGCGGTGAAAAGCTGCGTGGATTAACTTCGAAGGAGGCTTTCGAAATAGTTTATTCGAAGACCGTCGAAGGCTGGGAAGGTGCAAAGAAAACAATAGAGAAGATGAAGCGACGAAGGGATAACGTAGATGATAAGAACTGCCGAAAAGAATGATGTGAAAATACTTGCAGCTCTATACAACGAATCCATCTACGGAAAGACGCCTTCACTGGTCAGTTGGGCTTTAAGAACTGTCCCTGAAAGGATTTTGGTTGTTGAAAGAAACAGGAAAATTGTTGGCGCTGCATACACTGATGTCTGTGATTATAATAATCTCTGGTCAAGCTATTTCGTCTTCAAAGATGTTTCCGACGCTAAAGATCTAATCGATCATCTCATGAAAATCAGAGAAGAGAAAGGGCATCGGAACTTCTACGTGTTCCACCCTAAAGAATATGCAGAGTTACGTGTCGAGCTTATTATCCGTGGTTTTCTTCCTGAATGCCTGCGAAAGCTGGACAGAATGGACTACATCATTGAATCCTACGATAGCTCCTTTAAACCAGACTACAAGATTACACCTCCTCAAAAGAGAAAACTGCGAGTGAAAATACGTAAAGGCAGAAAGGAAGACGTGAAACCGCTCGCAACGATTCTTCATAAGTCTTTGCCGAGGGACTTTGAGAAACTTCAAAACGCCAAAAACTGCGTAAAGTATTGGTTAAAGGAACCTAAATACATGATTGTGGCTGAGTACAATGAATGTCCGATAGGTGTCTTATTGCTTAGCTCGGAGATTGGTCCTGTAACCGACAAAAACGTAGGGATGCTTTGCTATATCGCCGTCGATGAAAAGTACAGAAGAAAAGGAGTCGGCACAACGCTTATCGAAGAAGCTTGCGGGATATTGCGTCAAGACGGAAAAAGCAACATTGAAGTAGATGTAAACATGCGGAACATTGGAGCCCGAATTTTCTACGCAAGGAACGGGTTTTATCCTTTCTGGTATTCAAGGGGATACATGCCTCATAATGATGGAATATTTCACAGAAAAGACTTCAACAGCATCTAACAATCCAATGATGGAAAATACATAAATTTGATAACCACCAATTATGAACCTCCAACAAACTGAGAGGCAATTAAATGGAGATATCATTTGCAGAGTTTCAGAAACTGAATATGCGTGTCGGAAAGATTATTGAGGCAAATCGGATTCCCGGTTCGCGAAACCTCATAAGAATGATTGTGGATTTCAGAACAGAAAAGAGACAAGCGGTTGCAGGGCTTTCACAATGGTATAAACCGGAAGACTTGGTGGATAAGAAGTATGCTTTCATTTTGAATCTTCAGCGGAGAAAGTTTATGGGTGTAGAATCTCAATGCATGATTTTGGCTGCTGATGATGAGAAGGGAAACGTTGTGTGTTTACAGCCTGAAAAAGACATTGATGAAGGAAGCGAAATACACTAGCCAAAGTATTTAGCTTTTCAGCTCAGCAGTTCAATTATGCCTTGAGCCTTTTTCTTTGTCCCAGCGAGATGCTCAACCATCTCCGGTTCAAGATCAAGCCATTTCGCAATTCCAGCAGCCATGTCCGCATTATTTTTGAAGATTATTTTCAGATAGGGAAGAACCTCTTTTGAGGCTCTAACAGCTGAAATGTGGCTTTTACGCTTGATTTTGAGTCCGATCTTTAATCGCATCGCACGTTCAGCTTTAGACCTTGACAACATCCGTATGCGTCCAGGAAACTTGAACGGTATCCAGCCGTGAGCCTTAGTGTTCTGCCTAGACATAGCTACACCAGCAGTCATGAAGTCAATTACGTAGCGAGTGAAACTCCAGTTCTGAGTGGAGCGGATTCTACCGCGATAAACGTCTGCAAGCGACAAAGCATCCATAGCTCTGACCAAGTCATGCGGATCAGTCAAGTGCGCAGGAACGTTTTCGTAAATCCATTCAAAAAGCATGTCAATGTTAACATCAGCCATGTCAACCGCCCTTTTTGCGCCAATACAAGTTTTTCCGTAGATAATCATTCTCAACACTGTGAAGATTTTCTCTTGCCT
>DAOVGI010000043.1 GCA_030672475.1 Candidatus Bathyarchaeota archaeon | reverse complement strand
TACCCGGGTATCTAATCCGGTTCGCTCCCCCAGCTTTCATCCCTCACCGTCGAGCGCGTTCTAGCCGACAGCCTTCGCCACTGGTGGTCCACCCGGGATTATAGGATTTCACCCCTACCCCGGGGATACCGTCGGCCTCTTCCGCCCCCTAGCTAGACAGTATCCCCCGCAGCCCAACGATTGAATCGGTGGATTTAACGGAGGACTTGGCTAGCAGGCTACGAATGCTTTAGGCCCAATAAACATCCCCACCACTCGGAGAGCTGGTATTACCGCGGCGGCTGACACCAGGCTTGCCCTCTCCTTATTCCCCTAGCTTTGTACACTAGGGAAAAGCCACCCTCAGCGGGTGGCACTTGGGATAGCCCCGTCACACTTTCGTGTATTGCGGAGTTTTCGCGACTGCTGCGCCCCGTAGGGCCTGGGCCCTTGTCTCAGTGCCCATCTCCGGGCTACCGCTCTCACGGCCCGTACCGGTTAAAGGCTTGGTGAGCCATTACCTCACCAACAACCTGATCGACCGCGGCCCCCTCCTTGGGCAACGCCTAAAAGCATGATTTAGACGCCTTTTGAGCAGGAATCCATTCCAGGAGTTCTTACCTATCAAGGATTATCCCCAGTTTCCCGGGGTTGTCCTTGTCCCAAGGGCAGGTTAGCCACGTGTTACTGAGCTGTGTGCCGCGCCTCCACCATAGCTTGGAGACGCTCAACTAACATGTCTTAGTCCCATCCCAATAGCGGTGGGGTCCGGCAGGATCAACCGGAGTTACGGCTTCTGACTGTTCGATTGTCAGAAGCTATTTGTTGTACTGCCGCATTGCCGACTGGATTTGGAGGGAATAACCACTTACTGCCAAAGCCCAATTCAGACCTAAACCCTGTTAGCTTCAGGTCCACATATTTGTTCCCGCAACTGGAGGCCAACCATCGTCATTCTAAGGCGATTTTGCGCCTTTATAGTCCGGGTTGAGCCGCCGCCTTATAATTGCGGGGCTGGCTTTCATTCGCCAAAATGAATTTGAAGGCGTCTCAGCCAATATAAGTATTTCTTTTTCACTCTAATATACGTTACCGTCTGCTTTTTCACGTTATAGTCTACTTTTGCTTCTTGAAGAATATAGTCCGTCTTTTTCGCAAACATGTTTGAAGCTGACTATCGCAGAATGTGTGCTAGGATGATTCAAGAAATAGTGAAAAGATGAGTTATCGGCAACCTATAATGCTTTTTTTCAAGAGTATATGCGTGAAACTATCCATTTGTGGTGGCAGATGTTACATTGGCAACGTACTTTTCCTCTACTAAAATATGATGTCCAAGTGTCAGGAGAATGACGCTTTGGGCATACTTCCGCTACTTCGGGGATTTCATTTGCAAAATGCTCAACTATGATTCTCTTGGGCAGAGTAACGCGCACGCTCAAACAGGAAGCTTCGACTTGATTGATTATTCGTTCAGCAACCGCAAAAGAAGTGAGAGAACTTATCCTGGTAGGATCTGAGCATGGATGCACAACTGGTAGCGTAACGCTCTTTAAAAACCGGAAATTGCGCATGCCTAAAGTGAAAGCAATGCTGATGTGAATGATTATTGTGTCCATAGCTCAAGCGTGAGCAGTAATTCTTTAAGGCTCCTGATAACTCTGTCGGGCTTAATGTCCAAGATCTCTTTTGGTGGGTTCCTCTCAATGAGTACAGCTTTCATTCCAACGTTTTTAGCACCCTTAATATCAAAAGCGAGTGTATCACCAACAAAAACTGCATTTGCAGCATCAACATTCAAAGCTTTTAACGCCTTCTTGAAAATCTCAGGACTAGGTTTGCGCTTGTTGACTTCAGCAGAAATCAAAATGGCATCAAAAATCTTCTCTAAATTGAATTTGCTAAGTAATTTCCATACGCATTCAGGAATGGCAAAATTCGAAATGAGCCCCAGCCTGTGTTTTCCACGGAGTTTTCGCAGAACGTCTAATGCGTCATCATCTAGACTAACATAACGCATGAACTCGTCAGCAAAAATGTTGGTACCCTTAATAACGATTGGACTAGTAACATCAAAATCATAGTTTAAATCCTGTAGTGTTTTGGAGACTCGAAGGTTGAAATGGGGTTCTTCCAAGGTTTTTTCAGATTCGGCATATAGTTCGTCCCTAACTTCAAAATAGACTTGCTTGAATTCTTTAAAAGAAACGTCAACACCATTTTCAGAAAAAAACTCGTAAAGCTTCTCTAAACAAGGTGTGTAAAAGGCGTCGCCACCATTGATTCGGAGCAGAGTGTCGAACAAATCAAAGAGTACAGCATTAACCTGCATCTTCACACCTTCAACCAATAGTTTGCGCCAACATAAAAATAGTTTTGCGACAAACAATTACGTAAAAATCGATTTCATCCATTTCTAAGTAATTGGATACGCTTCTTCACAGAATAATTCAAAGCGAGTTTTATGGCAGCTAGTAAATTTTTGGTTTTCGCCAATTTCCATGATCGCCCAAAAAATACTTGAAGGAACTGGTCAAGCGTGCAAGGATGTTAATCAGTCTCAAGATTGGATAAAAGGGCGTGTAAAACAGTAAAGATCTATAGTTATGCTTATTGTATGCGTATTTCAAAGCTAAAGCCTGATTTGTGACGCCTATTAGAAAGTTGTACGGTATGAAGACAAGCAGATTAAGAACAAATGAGACGCGGTCAGGTGCAAACCAGAAAAGTAAGGGAAAAGCGCCTAAGGCAGCTAAATCAATAAAGGCTCCGCAATACTCGAAAATGTAGCAATACCATAAGAGCAGAGTCAACCAAGTTTTCTTGAGAAGCAAATCTTTGTGAATGTGTAAAGTGTTGTGAAGCCAACCAATGAACCATCTTAAGCGTTGATTCCACAAGAAGTCAAATGAAATGGGAACAATTGTTGAGCTGTTGGCAACGTTGACGTAGCCGACATCCGCACCTCTCTTATGCATTTCTAAAGTGATTTCTAAATCCTCAGTGACTGAACAAATGTTCTTCTCATTCAGTATTTTACGTAAGACATTAGCATCATATAACCCAATGGCTCCGGAGACAACTAGAACATTGTTTCCCAAAGACTGGGCGCAACGGGATAAACCTAAACCCTGACTGTACTCAAGCTGCTGCAGAACCACATATGGATTAAGCTCAGAATCTCCATCTGAAGGATGAACGTAACCTGTGACAGCCTTTTTTCCGTTCAAAAGCATGTGATCAACAAGCGTTAAAAGCGTGTCAGGCATCCACCATGAATCAGCATCAACAACCGCTATGATGTTACCTAAAGCCTTATTCACGCCAGTTTTAACAGCTTCAACCTTGCCGAGATTCACAGAATGCCTAACAACTCTACCGCGGACCTGCGGACAGTTCCTGCGATTGAACTCTATGGCTGCCCAAGCAACCTCGTAGGTGAAATCGCTGCTACCGTCATCAACAACTATGATTTCACATAACCCATCATATTTCTCTGCACATTTGAAAAGACTCGTTATACAGCGTGAAACGTTTTTCTCTTCGTTATACGCTGAAACGACAAAAGAAACCATGGGATACTGCTGCTTTCCACTCTTTTTATGTTGCTTCTTTGCCAATGTAGCAGCGACAGCCCAAATTCCAGTAACGCCGATAGCCAAAAAAGTGTACCAAGTGTAGAAAAAGCGAACACTGACATACCAGAGCCAACTCGCCTGTAGATCAATCTCATATTTGAAGGTGTTAGCTATAAGCCACTTGGCAAAAACAGGGAAATACACCCAAGAAACATAAGCCAGAATGAATGGTATGCAAAACCCTAAGTAAATAATCTTAGAGCCTTTCAGTAACCTAAACTTCATTTGCACACCTGTCCTCTAGACCGGATCTGGCAAGCCTTCCCCTTTCTACAACAGTAAGCAAGTCCTTTTCAGGATAAAGCAAGTATTCCCGCGAAGAAAATATTCCAAGCAGAGAACCATAAACTGAACACAGACGACAAATATGTATGTCAGCCTTTCAAAATGTATAAATATCGAGTACAAAAAAGAGCTTAAGACTGTTGAGGCTTTGACGCCATGGAAGACTTGTCACGTTACTATACTTTACTTAGAGATCCAACGCGGAGAAAAATAATTGAGATTTTAGGCACTCAAGAAAAGATCGGTTTCAAAGAACTCCGTGAAACTCTAGGTTTAGGCGTTGGCACAGTATATTACCATTTGGATATGCTTTCAACGTTTCTCACACAAGATAAACAACGCAAGTACAAGCTCAACAACCGTGGAAGAATGTTGTACAGAACTCTAAAAGAAGGAAATATTCCGCCAACACTAGGAATAAGCGAAGCCTTCAGCCACCGCTTGGCAAGATGGCTCTTCCTTTCACCAGTCTTCGCGAAAACAGTCAAGCCACTAAAGTTTTTGCCAGTTTCAACAGTCATACTGCTTGCAGGAGCTTTAGGTTCAGCCTATTCGCAGTTAGATCCCGCCTTATTCTTCTACTTTCCGTACTCCACGTACAATTTCACAAGTATAATAGTACTGCATGTTTCCAACTGGATGGGTTTATTCCTCTTCGCCGAAATTTTTACCTACATCCTCTACAAGCGAGTTGGAAACGACCTCCAACTCTTCGCATGCACAGGCATGGCATCATTTCCGCTGACGATTTTCCCATACATTTACTTAATAATCCCGACCGTTCTTCCAAATTTGAGTCTAGCCTCTCTGGACCTGATTTCGCAATGCATTCTGATAATCCTGCAAATTTGGAGTTTGTTACTTGTTTCCGCTGCCTTCTGCTTTGGAAAAGGCATAAGGCTGGACAAGGCCATTGTCGTAAGCCTTACAGCCATGTACATAAACATTGCTTTGCTGTTTATGCTCGGCCGCTTTGCATAAAGGTTCGAGTTTTCTAGAACTCTTAACAAGAGATATTCGGGTTTTTTCGAAACGCTTTTCTTAATAAACCGTTCTACGTAGTTATTTTCGGTGAAAAGCCGTGAAAAACACGAAAAGACTGTTTGGAACAAGTTGCCTAGCAATATTGCTCGCTGCCATGGCGACACCGCTCATGATGACATTTGCCTCAGCAAAGGAACCTATGATACAGGCAGCATTCACTGCCGATGAAAACTGGGCTTACATTCAAAATGACGTGATAACAATAATGTTTCCATCCGGTGGCAAAAAACCAATGTTTCTATGGTGGTACACAGAAGACCCTGACAATATTAACGTAGTAAAATTCAAGGGATTAATTGAATACTGTACTTATGAAAAGCCTTACTTCTTATGGAGATGCCAAGCCGAACCATGGAGGATTAAAGAACGCATACAAGCACAATATTACACTCCAAAGCAACGCATGCTTGAGAATTTGAGGAAATTCCAAGCCCTTCAAATTTTATGGAAAATTGGAAATAAAACAGGGTTACATGCACCTTACTTGCCGTTTGCTGGTTGCACGTGGAGACTGGACGGTCCAGAAAACATAACTAAAGGCGACAATATACAATACTTAGGTTTTAACTTTACACTTGTGGATGTTCCAGGATATAGGCCAAACTTCCAATTCTCAGAAGACAATGTTATCATTAGATGCAGATTTTATTACACGCCTGCAACAGAAGACGTCTATGGAAAATACTCGTACACGGTTAACGCTGGTGAACTCAAAATCGACATAGTGATTAGAAACTGGGAATGGAATATAGACAAGCTTGAACCGATAATAGAAGAGTTAAGAGAACTCGAGTTTGACATTCCAAAAGGCAAAGCTGCCTTAGCTCTATGGGTCAACTTAGCCTCAATTAACATGACACAACTCAACATAGCTGAAAATGATGCAGAAACCACAGAGGATGTCGATTCAACGGAAGCTGTATCTTCTGTCAGAAACATGTACGTTGAAGGAGAGAACGTTCCTATTCAAAACAACACTGAAAGTGATGAGATCCCCTTGAAAAACCGTTGGCGAGAACGCTTCAAGATACGATTCGAAAGGGGTGATGCTACGTTTGCAGGTTTCTTCAAGTTTGTTCCACAGGCAATAATCACAGATGGTGTAACATACAACACAACGAACGTAACCGCATCTTACTTTTCCGCTGGAAACCACATGCGCTTGTTCATAGGCTACCCATACTTCGGCAACTACACCTTGGAGCACGACCCATCTATTGGAGTTGAAAGTGTCACACCTTGGCTGCCCACTAACTTGCTGTTGCTCTTGATAAGCGCCACTATAATCATCGGTGTTGCGGTTGTTGCTGTGAAGTTGCGGAAGAAGACCGTGAACATTGTTAACGTGCAATGAATCACCTCCCCTTTTTTTGGTGGATAATATTCCAAGTTGGAAATAAAGGCTTATATGGTGTATTGCTACACACTATTTAGGATCGTGAGGAATATGGATGCTGACATGAAAACCGGAGAAATCCGCTGGCAACTAATAAAAGCAATGCTCGATGAATTTCCAACACTAAAGGAAAGAGCTAAGCGTTATCTGGAAGAAGAGCAAAAATCAAACCAGTGATCCAATTCTACATTTTATCTTTCTGTAATTGCAAAAATACCTGTCAGTTATTTCTATGGATTTAATTTATTTAAGCAGATGTGGCGGTGGAATTTTAGCGTTATTTTCGACGTTATTGTTTTCATTTCTCAGCAGCTTGGCTATTTGATAGTAACGTTGCAGAAAATCCAAACCTTTCTCCGTTGACTTGTAGATGTCCTTGTCGTTTTTCCTGATTTTTTCCAGCAAGTTGATTTCCAACATAAATCCTAAGTAGCAGTTGAGCTGTGTGAAACTCAGGTTTGCTCTGTACATAACCTGTGTTTTTAAAGCTCCTTCCTTTGCTATTCCTAGAATTTCCGCCATTATGTACAGCTTATCTCTTCTCTTAGGAGCGTGGTTTGAACCCAAAGGATTCATTTTTCTATATTCCTCTTTTAGAACTCTTTTCTATAGGATAAATCGTGTGAAATCTTTTAAGCGGTGTTTCGTTTGCATGACTATTACAAGAATTGGAATATTCTAGAAGAATCCTCTATTTGCCATTATAATCTGCGTGGAAAGACTTTAGTTCCTTTGGAACGAGATAGTTAAAGAAGGTAGATGAAAATTGATGATTGGAATAATGGCAGATACGCATGACAATCTGCCAATGATTGAAAAAGCTGTGAAAAAAATGAACGAAAAAAACGTTGAACTTGTGCTTCACGCTGGAGACTACGTAGCACCCTTTGTAGTTAGAAAACTTGAGCAATTAGATGCGAGGTTGATTGGTGTCTTCGGCAACAACGATGGTGATCGTGTGTTTCTAAGGAAGAAATTCAGTGAATGTGAAGACTTGGAGATGCGTGGTGACTTCGCTGAAATAAATGTTGACGGCTTGAAAACAGTGTTGTTGCACGGGAGTGTCGAAGAGCTTTTGAAAGCTCTGATCAACTGCGGAAGCTTCGATCTTGTTGTTCATGGGCATACCCATAAAGCAGAAGTCTACCAAAAAGGCAAAACTTTGATTGTGAATCCAGGTGAGGTCTGTGGATACCTAACTGGCAAATCAACAATTGCATTGCTTAACACGGATAAACGCAAAGCGGAGATAATCAGGCTCTAAAATCTGACTTGACGGAGATTGCGTTTTTCTTCATGTTCCTTTTGCTTTGAAGTTTGAGAGGGAAAGCTGCAGTTTTTGATCTTTATCCTCATCTGTTTCAGGTTCTGTATGTTTTTCGCCTGAAAGCGCTTTTAGGCTTTCTTCTTGAAGCTCTCGCATGATCCGCTTCATTTCTCCAACCTTTTTCTCCAAACCTACCAGTGCGGCCCTAAACTCGTCGATGTGGCCTAAAACATGTTTGATGAGAGGTTGAACCTCTTCTGAAGCCTGTATACTTATTATGGGACCTTTTGCTTGAGCAGCCTCTTTCAAAGTGATTATTGTATCCATAAGTTGGGAGGGGTTGTTCCTAATGTTCCGCATTGAGAAAAGAATATCTGAACCGTCTGTCAATGCTTTTCTCAGTTGTTCAAAAGCCAAACGAGAATTTGCAAGTGGATCTGCAGAGTTTTGAAGTAGGATATCCTTGTAGGTTACTAGGGTTTGTGTGAAGTTCCTGCAGCGAGTCCTAACTGCGTAAGCTTTTTCCGGTTTAAGGATCATCATGAGTCCTTCGCCTTTTGTCGCTAACTCCTTTAAGTTGTCAACGTAGTGTTCAGTTTTGCTAAGCAGTTCTGAAGGTGGAAGCTTTTCGAAGATTACTCCGCTGGCAACGTCGCTTGCGATTTTCTGCAGAATCTCTTCAAAATCACTTATTACCTGGGTAAACTTCTCTCTGATCAAAACCTGCACCTTTACCATTAATTATTTGTCTGTTGCATATTTGCATGTTCCCAGACTCTTATGAGGTTTTGCGCAGCTCTAGTCTTAGGCGAAGACTCGTTAAGCCTGTACAAACGGATTCTGCCGAACTTCTTAAGCTTGACCATGTTTTCATCTTCTAAGACTCCCAGATGTTTATCTGTGGTTTTGTAGTTTACGCGAAGTCTTCGGGCAATCTCGGAGACATTAAGCTCACCCACCTGCATCAGGATCTTCAAAATTTTTATCCTAAGTCTTGAAGAGAAAACATCCTCTACTTTCATGGCCTTCACGACTCTTCATGTTCCAGAAGAATGCTTAATTCTTTCTCCAATTCGGTGGCTGGGATTCTAGGCAAAGAGATAAATGTTGATCTTCCACGTGAACCGGTAGCTGAAACCTTGGTTTCCACGATTCCTAGGGTTGAAAGCATACGTAAATACGTCCATAATTGAGTGTGACTGTGCTGTTGAACACTGATTTCTTCACAGATAACAGTATACGTTTC
>DAOVGI010000016.1 GCA_030672475.1 Candidatus Bathyarchaeota archaeon | reverse complement strand
CATGGCTTTTTCTAGGGGTTCCCCTGACTTTCCAACGCTGATGTTGACGACAACCTTTTCGATTTTCGGTCTTAGCATGGGTTTTTCTTCCCAGCTCTTTAGTATTTCTTCCTTAGACAATTTGGGCAGCCTCCGGGATTGATATCAACGGACGTTCTTCGCCTATTGCAAAAATGAAGCTCAAAATTGTTTGGTAACGATCTCCATTTTCGTTTTCTATTGTGACGAGGGCTTTCTTACGCTTCTTTCCCTTCGTTTTTTCAATATCAATTATTTTACCATATCTTCCTATATTTTTTCCGCTTGTTATTACAGCGAAATCCTTTTTTTTCATTTTTATCTGCTCAAGAATTTGCCTTTCTGGCAAACTTATTTTCACGGTATCCATAGTCTCATAAGTGTCCGCTTGTGAATTCTCTGGACCAACAAACTTCACCAGTATGTTTGAACCATCATGCAGGTTAAGTTGCGTACGCCCTTTTTGAACAATTTTCTTGTTTTCTATTCTACATAATTTAAAGTTCGATTCTTCTTTGCTGATTGGATGAAGCATTAAACCCTTGTTAGAGGGCAATATGCGGAAGCATTTATCGATATCTGAAATGGAAATAACGTCCATTAGACCTACTGGAAAGTCATCTTCTCGCTTAACTCTACCATCCACATGCACTTTTCCCTGTACAATTATCGTTTTAGCCTCTTTCCTTGTTTTGGCGAAGCCAAGAATGTCACGCAAGACGATGGCTAATGATAAACAGTTCTTGAGAGAATGCGGCCCAGATGAAGGTTTTACAACCCAAAGGAATTCCTTTCTATGGATTGGCCAGAACCTCGGCGCAGGTTTCCTTTTTAACCCCGTGGATCCTCCTTTTCTACCCAAATCATTTTCACCCTTCCGGTTTTTTCTTGATTGTTTTACGTGTAGCCTTTATTCTCCTCGCTTTAGACTTCTCTTCCTTCTCAGTTACCTCTGTTTTCTTTTTCCTTGCTTTCTTTACTTTCTTAGGTCTCTTCCGTTTTTTCTCCTTTTCCTTTTCAGCGAGTTTTCTGGTTACTTTCTTTTTCTTTCTTTTTGTCTCTTTTTTCGGGGCTTCCTCCGCTTCTCTTATTTCAGCAAGCTTTTCTGAAGAAGGTTTCTCCACAGCTTTCTCTATTATCATGTGAGCTCTTCTTTTCCTTTCCAAAATTTGCTTTCGCCACTTGTCCTCAAGATTCAAATTTGTTATCACAATCTTTGAAGGATGAATGGGAAGGAATATTGTGGTTCCGTCAACTTTTTCTCGTGTTAATCCTTCAACGTAAACTCTGTATTTTTTTCTATCTACTCGGGAGACCTTCCCTTCGAATCCTTTGCGGTCTCCTCGCGTTATGCGGACTGTATCTCCGCTTCTAACTGGAAGAGTTCTTGTCCTATGTGAGGCTCTTAGCTCTGGTGAGAGAGGTGCTGCAAAATGTTTGTGGCGTACATGTCCTGACGCTTGGAAAAGCATTTTCCTTTGTTTTGATGGTTTCGTTACAGTTTTCATCGCCTGCATGTTCCTCCTATACTATTATACTTGCCGCACTCGCTATTCTTGGCCATCTTTCTGCAGCCTCTTTAGCCACGGGTCCACGGATTTCTGAACCCTTCATTTCCCCGTCTGGGGTTATTATTACTGCTGCGTTATCTTCGAATTGAACCCAGACACCGTTAACTCTTCGGTAGGATTTCTTTTGTCTTACAACTACGGCTTGGAAAAGTTTTTTTCTCATATCTGGTGTCCCACGTCTAACTGAAACAGTTATTTTGTCACCTACTGCGGCTGATGGGAGACGTCGTAAACGTCCTTTGTAACCTATAACTTGGATTAACTTTAGTTTTTTGGCTCCTGTGTTGTCTGCACACTTCAAGACGGAGCCGACTGGTAGTCCTCTGGAGATTTTCGGCTTTTGTCCAATCATTCCCTTGGCAATTAACGCCCTCGTTTTCGCCCTTGCAGCCATTTCATTTCTTCTCCAGTTTTTCGACTACGACAAATGACACGGTCTTACTTATCGGGCGGCATTCAGCTATTCTAACACGATTCCCTTCTTTTGCGTTTATGCATGGTGGATTGTGGCATGGTATGTGGCCGTGTCTTCTTTCATATCTCTTAAACTTCGGAACATAGTGAAGATAGTCACGTTCAACTATGACCGTTTTATCCATTTTTGAACTAGCAACCACGCCTTCTGAGATACGCCCCCTTAGTGAGAGATCTCCGTGAAAGGGACAATTTCTGTCGCTACACGTTTTCTTAGGCGTTTTGAAGGTCAGAGACATCACCATAGCCTCCTAATGCGTTTCTTAACACGGTCTTCCGCTCGTCCCACAAGGAGTTTACCGTCAATTCTAACGACCATTCCATCAGGAAGATTGAAGTGAAAAATGGCTAAGTTCTTTATGATTCTTTTTCTTTCTCCATTATGTAGGATTACTAACGTATTTCGTGTTTCATCTACGACTTTGCCGGAGATTCCCACACAGCCTTGATGTTTGCTTTCTAGAATTTTAGCTTCAGTTCCAATGAACTCGTAGCGAATTATGTTCGGCGTTATCTTCATTTCTTTTTCTTCCTTTTGGTTTTCTCTTCTGCAGATCTGAGCTTTTGTTCATGTTCGATGGTTAGTATTTGTGCAATTGTTTTGCGCAGTTGTCTTATCCTAGCTGGGTTTTCTACTGTTCCTCCCGCCTTCGTCATGGTTTTTAACCTAAGAAGCTCTGTTCGAAGATCATTGAGTTTTTTCGTTCGTTCTTTAGAAGACACGTCACGTATTTCTTTAACCCTCATTATCGGCATTTACTTGGTCGTCTCCTCACCGTTTCTTTCCTTGAGATGTTCTTCTGTTTCTTCTTCGGGCTTTTCTTCTCTTTCCGTTTCCTCCGCTGGAACGCTTTCTCCGATTTTGGTTTTATCTGGAAACTCTGCATCAGGGGGCATTATCGTAACCTTTACGCCAAGCATACCTGATTTTAGCTGAACGTCAACTTCAGCTTTTCTTGTGTACTTCAATGCTGGAAACCCACATTTCGGCAAGTATCCACCTTTGAATTTTTCATATCTCGCCCTCGCGGTTCTCAGCTTTCCCCTTATGCTTATTTCTGCACCGAGGGCTCCAGCTTCCATAATTTGGTTCAAAGCCCAATATCCTGAACGTCTAAAATGCACACCTCTCTGCAGGGCTGAGGCTATGCGCGAGGCAACAACCTGAGCATTTAACTCTGGAATCTCAATTTCAGAGACTGAAATTTGTGGAGTTGGAACGTTGAATTCTTCTTCCAGAGTCCTTGCGAGTTCTCTTATTGTTCCTCCGCCTCGACCTATCACTAAGCCTGGACGCATGGCATAAATCACTATATGTGTTCCCAACGGAGTTTTTGACATATTAACACCGCCATAACCAGCCCTCGCGAGTTCTCTTTGGAGGAACTCATCTATCTCATTCTTCTTTATGGACTCAGATATGAAGTGTTTGACAACGGACACTATATTTCCTCCCTTGTTTCCGGTTGTTCTTCCAGGGCTATTTCAATATGGCATAACGTCTCAACTTTTGGTGAACTCCGTCCAAAGGCTCTTGGCATGATTCGCTTAATTTTCATGCCGGGATATGCCGCTGCGTGAATTATACGTAATCTTTCAGCGTCCAAGCCTTTATATTCAGCGTTGGCCTCTGCTCCTTCAAGTGTTTTTAGAACATATCTCGCTGCTTTCACTGGGTATCTTCCTGCATAAGCCTTCTCTAGACCGTGGCGGTGCCCAGCCTTCTTCTTGAATTTTCTGAAGGGAACAGCCTTCTTCTTGGCTATAACATCCCAAAGATAATGTTTCGCCTGAGTGAGCATCATGCCTTTAACAGTTTTGCACACTTCACAAGCTGATTTATTGGATACCCTGAGCTCTCGTCCGCTTGCCTTAACGGTCCTTTCCAAGTCTAATTCCTCTTCCGCTATGGAGTATCCCCATTTCGGCACTTTCAATCTCTCCAACTTGCAAATGAACAGCGATATGGTGATTTATATGGCTTTCCATTTACAAAAGTAGTTTTTAGACCGTATTGCATTTTCTAAACAATACTGCGCCTTTTTCTCAATCATGGTGTATCCTAACGCGCGCTTGGTTCCATGTTGGCAGCTTTGCGTTTTCGGTTGCTGACATCAACATAAGATATGCGAAAAACTCGTCCGCTATACTTGGGCTTCTGTTCAACGTTAATTGAGTTCAAGGGTTCGAAACCTGACTTTTCCATTTGCCATTTTTCATATCGTGGGGTCCAATGATTTTCTAAGGCTATAGTTGCGAAGCTAGCAGCATACTTTCGCTATTTACCATACAGGGTCTTATACGTATTGGCAACCGTCTCTTCAACTCAAATAATGACTGAATTGCTCCTTAATCTTCCAATCAACTTCTTCAAATGATTAGAAATATTAATAGCTTCTGTGCTTACCTTGTACTCAAACCTTCAGGAAGCAGTTGAAATGTCTGAGTTGCAAGAATCCCAAAAGTTTGAGACGTACTCTGCGAGCATATGTCCAGTATGCCAGAGGAAAATACCGATGAGGATTTTTGAGGAGAACGGCGTAATCTACTTGGAGAAAACTTGTCCTGAACATGGAAAGTTTGAAGATGTTTACTGGGGAGACTCTGAACTTTTCAAATGGTTTTATGAGAACTGGTATAATGCGCAATATGCTGGTAGCGGTTTGGAAAATCCTCACACTAAGATAGTTAATGGGTGCCCGTTTGACTGTGGGTTATGTCCACAGCATAAGACGCATACCGTTTTAGGTATAATAGACGTTACAAACAGATGCAACATGGCATGTCCAATTTGTTTTGCCTATGCTGGAGCAGCGAACTATGTTTATGAACCATCTTATGAGCAGATTGTTGACATGATTAAACTGTTTAGAGCTAACAAGCCATGGGCGTGTAATGCCTTACAGTTTAGTGGTGGAGAACCAACCCTGAGAAACGACTTACCCGACCTGATCAAAGAAGCTAAGAACGCTGGGATAACTCATGTGGAAGTTAACACTAATGGCTTGCGTCTTGCAGATAACATAGAATACTTCAAGAAAATTCGAGATGCTGGAATGGACACGCTGTATCTTACTTTTGACGGGTTAAGGGAAGAAATCCACAAGAAACTCAGGGCAAGAAGTGATCTGTTGCCAATTAAACAAAAGGTCATTGAAAACGCAAGAAAAATAGGCTTTAGCTCAACAGTTTTGGTGGTTACGTTGGCAAAGGATGTAAACGACAAAGATCTAGGGGACATAGTTCAATATGCTGTTAAAAATCATGACGTTGTCAGATGTGTTAACATTCAACCGATCTCCATGGCTGGAAGAGCTAGAAAAGAAGAGATGAGGAAACTCCGCATCACCATACCAGACGCACTTAAACTAATAGAGGAACAGACAAATGGAGCCGTGACAAAGTGGGATTGGAGACCTGTCAACTGGCCTATTCCCTTGTCTAAGGGAATGGAAATTTTAAAGAACAGAACTTATCCAGAGTTCACGATGCACCCCATGTGCGGAGCAGCAACATTCATAATTGTTGAGAAAGACGGCTCCTACAAACCGATAACCAAATACGTTGATGTTGACAAGTTTGCCAAGACCTTCTGGGATGTATACTACTCGGGCGTCAAAGGCAAAAAGACGATAGCTAAGATGAAACTATTGAAGCTTTTGCCAATGGTGAAGTCTAATCTCGTTAGAAGCTTACTCAAGAACGTGATAGTTAAGGGAAGCTATGAGGCTTTGGGAGACCTTATGCATAGGGTTGTAATGCTCGGAATAATGCATTTCCAAGATGTATGGAACCTTGATTTGGATAGAGTTCAAAGATGTGCAATTCACTATGCCACGCCGGACGGTAAAATAAGATCATTCTGCACGTACAATAGCATATACAGAAACGATGTTGAAAAGCAGTTCGCCATTCCAATCGATGAATGGACTAGCAAAACAGGAAAGAAGATCAGCGAGACAGCGTAAGCGCGCGAATCAAGGTTTTAGCAAAACTTAGAAAGCAAAAAAAGTTTTTCTCAGACCTTTTCACAGTTTTAACTAATATGATAGAGAGTGTAACCCATTACAGTCATGGTTTCTGTTTTTCCAGACCCTCAAAAAGCACGTGCAGGCTTTTAGAAAAAAGAGTGATATTGACAAACCCAAAATAAGAAGTTCGGGTAAAAAGCGCTTTCACATTCTTTTAAGTAATTGGTTTATTATTGTGAGCTTCTGCATTTCAGACGTTCCCTCATATATTTCTGTTATTTTTGCACAGCGATGGAAACGTTCAACATGATAATCTGCAAGGTACCCGTATCCACCATAAATTTGGATTGCTTCATCCGTGACTTCCATAGCAACTCTGCCTGCAAAGACTTTAGCCATAGAAGTTGCCATTGGATCAAGTCTTCCTTGGTCGAACAACCAGGCTGCCTTATGAGTCAACATTCTTGCAGCTTCAATTTTGACCGCCATGTCAGCTAACTTGAAGGATATTCCTTGGAACTTTATTATCGGCGAGCCGAACTGTTTTCTAGTTTTAGCATATTGGAAGGCACGTTCAAATGCTCCTTGAGCCATGCCGACGGCTTGGGCGGCAACTGTGATTCTTGTTTCATCAAAGAGTGCGAGAGTGTAATAGAAACCTTTGTTTAATTCGCCTACTACGTTATTTTCATTCACTTTGACATCGCTTAATGAAAGAGAACCTGTTATACATGGTCTAATACCCATCTTTCCTTTCAGCTTTGTTGCTTCCAATCCTGGGGTAACTTTCTCCATGATAAATATGCTTTGACCTCTATGTGATGGTGTAACATTTGGGTCTGTTTGGCAAAGCACTATAAACACGTCTGCTAATGGAGCGTTCGTTATAAATTCTTTGCTGCCATTGATGATCCATTCATTTCCACTTTTTGCCGCTGTGGTATCCATACGTGTTATGTCGCTTCCATGCTCAGGTTCTGAAAATGCTGCTGCTGATATTGCATCGCCTTTGGCCAACGGTGGGATATACTTTTTCTTCTGCTCTTCGGTTCCATGCTTTAACAGGATGTCTGGAACCATCAAGTTTCCAAGAGACACTGCAGCTCCAAGCCCGGGATCTACCCTACACATCTCCTCAACTACGATGCAGTCTTCTAGGAGGCCATATCCTTGGCCGTCGTAGTCTTCGTGAATCCTCATGCTTGTGAATCCTAGTTTGGCTGCTTTCTTGTATAGTTCTGTGGGAAACTCTTCTTTTTCATCGAACTCTAGAGCTAGTTCTGGCGTGAACTCCTTTTCGCAGAACTCCTTAACAGCTCTTTTAATTTCCTTCTGTTCTTCATCTAATTCAAAATGCATTTGTCATCTCTTCTTTTTGGTTTAGAACTATATTTTATGTCCTTTTAATTCGCATATTTTATTTTTCAGGGGAGACACCAATTTGAACAGGTCTTCAACAACACCATAATCTGAGAAGTTGAATACTGGGGCATTCGGATCCTTATTTACAGCTATTATTAGATCCGAGCTTTTCATTCCTAGAACATGCTGAAAGGCTCCGCTTATTCCGAGAGCAATGTATAGTTTTGGTTTTACAATTTTTCCTGAAGTGCCTACTTGACGGTCATTTGGAAGCCATCCCTTATCCACGATTGGACGTGAGCAAGCAAGCACCCCTCCAAGGCTCCTTGCTAACTCCTCCACCGCAGGTATATTACTCTCGTCTTTTATTCCACGTCCTACACCAACCAGCACATCAGCGGCTGTTATGTCAACCCCACTTAAGGGAGGTGAAACGTACTTGATAAAACGCTTGCTGGTTATTTCCTCCGTAAGCGAAGAGGATTTCTCTATGATTTCTCCGTTCATGGATAGTTTCTGAACTGAGAAGGCTGCTTGACGAACAGTGACAATGTAGCATCCAACCTTGCGAACTGTTGCCTTGACGTTTACTTTACCGCCATACATCTGTCTTGTAATAAGTAATGTTGCACCTTCAAACTCTATGTTTATGCAGTCTGATGCAAGCGGCAGTTTAAGGGCAGCTGCAAGGCTTGGAGCTAAATCCACTCCGAAGGATGTATGTCCTATCATTATCAGTAGTGGCTTGTGTTTGTTTATAAGATCAGATAACACCTTCTTGTAAACTTCAGAGTTAAAGTTCTCCAGTCTCTTATCCTCAACGAGTAAGACCTTTTTCGCATATTCTGAAAGAGTTTTCGCATGTTCTCTCACGTCTTTGCCTAACACCACTGCTGTCAAATCTGCACCTGCTTTTTCAGCCAAGTCTCTCCCCTTTGTCAACATTTCGAAAGTTATATCTCTGATCTGTCCCTGTCTATGCTCCGTCAAAACAAAGATTTCCAACATTTACATTAGCCCCCTTGATTTGATGATTTCAGCAATTTTGGCTGCTACTTCCTCCGGAGTTCCCTTAATGAACTCTGTCTGCTTCTCAACCGGAGGTACAAACATCTTCTCTATAACTATCCAAGAACCTGCTTCACCAACATCATTTTCACTTAGGTCTATGTCAACCAAACCTAGAACCTTTATCTCCTTTCTCATAGCCTTCTTAATGCCCAAAATGGAAACGTATCTTGGCTCATTTATGCCCGTTTGAACGCTGAGAGCGACAGGCAGTTTTACCTCAACTATTTCTTCTACGCCTCCTTCTAATTCGCGGTTAACCTTGACAACATCATCGCTGAACTCGATGTTCTTAACCATCGTTGCGTGGGGTATTCCAAGCAATTCAGCGAGAATAGGTCCAACCATTGTGTAACCATCGTCACTAGCTAAAGCCCCAGTCAATATCAAATCAAAGGATAAACCCTTAATCGCACTGTGCAAAATCTTCGCAGTAGCGTAACTGTCAGAACCGTTAAACTTCACATCTGTAAGTCTAATGGCTTGGTCTGCCCCCCTCGCCAAGCACTTTCTTAATGTGCTATCAGCGTCCCCTGAACCGACGGTCAATGCTGTAACGGTGCCTCCAAGTTTCTCCTTAATGCGGATCGCTTCTTCCAATGCGTAGTCGTCCGATTCGTTGATGTCAAAGACAAGTCCAATCTTTTCGACAGCTTTTCCAGTGGAGTCAATTTTGATCTCTGCTTCCGCTGTTTCTGGAACGTGTTTTACACATACAATTACGTCCAAATCTTTCTTCTCCCAAACGCGTTAAATTCCCGTCTAACATTATCACTTTTCCGTTTATTCGCCTCAATTCCATATAATCTTTGCTGGTTTTATCCTCCAGTTTTAATGTTAAGACTATGGGGAGATCTGAGCTTTGTGTGGCTTAGATCTTCTGTTTAATGGCGTCGCGTTTCTCAATAGGTAGAGGACCAAATTTCTCAATTCGCTCCGTAAATCTTGTGAAGAGATCTGCGGCTTTCTTGTAAACTGGCAGTGGCACATAACTGTATCGCACCCGCATGGTTTTGATTCCATACTCTGCCAGTAAAGGCGCCATCTCAATCATTCGTTTCTTTGTAAGCTTATCGATTTCTTGTTGTCCCTCAATTATTAAGATGCCGTCAGCTCCAAAGGCAAATGCGTAAAGCAGATGTTTTAAATCCAGGATCGCGGTTGACGGAACTGGCACAATTACAATGTTTTCTGGATAGTTGATGCGATCCAGCCCTAGAAAGTCCATGCCGGTATATCCAACATTCTTCTCAACAAACGCGACTATCCTAACCTCTTCTGGTTCCTTGTCACTTAGGACGCCTTTTAAGTGTGCGATCATCTGTTTAGTTGTTGAATTCTTGAATTCAACAGCTTCTTTAGGACAGGCGGGTATGCATGCGGCGCATCCAGTGCACATGAAAGGGTTGATCTTAGCTTTTCCATCCTGCATAGTTATGGCGTTTGAGGAACATGTTTGGATGCAGATGCCGCAGCCATCGCATAATTCTTCAATTACGTAGGCTTTTTCAGGACTCGTAGTTATGCACTCGCCTTTAAGGAACAAAGAAGCTTTGGCAGCAGCTGCTAAAGCATCAGAAACTGTGTCACGGACGTCCTTTGGGCTTAGAGCACACCCGCACGCAAAGGTTCCTGCAATCAAAGAGTCAACTGGATCAAGTTTTGGATGTTTCTCTTGTACAAAACCATCTTCACCTAAAGAGAGCTTCATTTTTTCTGCAAGCTCCTTAAGCCCAGAAGGTGGAACCATAGGGGTAGCTAAAGCAACCAAATCAAATTCTTCCTCTGTCACATTGCCCGTGAAAGTATCTTCGGCCAACACAACAAGCTTGCCATTCCTGCTCTTCCAGACTTCAGCCACTTTTCCACGTACAAAGACAACTCCTGCTTCCTGGTCTCTCCAATAAAGCTCTTCATAACCTTTGCCTGTGGCCCTAATGTCTGTATAGTAAACGTGAACGTCTATTCCAAGCATTTTCTTAAGTACAAAAGCTTGCTTCAAGGCATACATACAACAAATTCGGCTACAATAGGGAATGTGGTTTTTGTCCCTTGAACCAGCGCAGAGAACTATACTAATTCTCCCAACGTTACTACCGTCAGCCCTTTTCACATAACCGCTTGTTGGACCTGAGGCTGAAGTAAGCCTCTCTAGATCCATCATGGTTATGACATCTTTGTAAGTGCCATATCCGTAGTTTTCAAGTTTTCGGGCGTCATAAAGCTCATAACCCGTAGCCATAAGTATGGCGCCTACGTTCAAGTCAACTGTTTTTCCTTTGTCCTCTAAGTTTATAGCTTTGGATGGGCAGATCTGCTCGCATTTTCCGCACTTTGTGCAAGCATTAAAGTCTATTACATAAGCGGATGGCACAGCCTGCGGAAACTCTATGTAAGCCGCCTTTCTTTCTGATAAACCTTCATTGAATTTATCTGGAACTGTTACTGGACACACCTTTGCGCACACACTACAACTTCGACACTTATCAACGTCAACGCCTCTGGGTTTCATAAAAATCTTCACGTTGAAATTGCCCGGACGTCCACTAACTACTTCAACTTCAGCATAAGTAAGTAAATTTACATTTGGATTTCTCCCAACTTCAGCCATTCTTGGCGTAAGTATGCATTGAGCGCAATCAAGAGTTGGAAAAACCTTGGTCAGCTTCGCCATGTTCCCCCCTATACTGGGCTTTTTTTCTACAACATGAACCTTAAATCCTAAATAGCCAAGCTGAAGGGCTGCCGTTATTCCAGCTATGCCAGCACCCACAATTAGGATCTCTCTTGAGCCCTTTTCGCTTATGGTTTCCAAGGCCTCAAGTTCCATGCTTCGCTCATAGCCACCTCTAATTAGCATTATGGCTTTTCTTGTGGCTTCTTCCGATGAATGTGGACCATGAGACCATGAACACTGCTCCCTTATGTTCACAAACTCAAGCATGTAGGGATTCAGACCTGCGCGTTCGAGAACACTTTGAAATGTGGCAAGATGCATTCTTGGCGTGCAGCTGGCAACCACAACCCTGTCTAATTTGTTCTTCTTTATTGCGTCCATTATCATTTCTTGTGCCGGTTTGGAACACAGGTATGTGTGCTGTTTAGCTACAGTAACTCCTTCCCAGTTTTTAATGACTTCAAGAACAGCGTTCACGTCCACTACGTCACCTATGTTTCCGCCACACTTGCAGACAAAAATTCCGATTCTTGACTGTTTTTTCTTCATTGATGGCGATCTCCAGTTTCCTTGGTTGTTTTGTTTCATACTGAGGAAAACGCTTAAAAAATCTTATGTTCCCATTCTAGCCAAACGTGACATAGAAATGGATGCACAGGAACTTGTTCAAAAGCATAAGTTGCTTGAATGTATCCAGTGTGGAATGTGCACTGGGGGCTGTCCAGTTTCCAGAAAAGCGAATTTAAACATTAGAGCGTATATGCGGGAAGTTGCCTTATTAGGCAAGTTGATTGTGCACTCAAAAGATGAGTTGTGGAGCTGCACGACTTGTTCAACGTGTGGTATTCGCTGTCCGAAGGAGCTAAACCCCTGCGAATTCCTAATTGACATTCGGGGTGTAGCTGTTGAGGAAGGGCAGATTGCTCCAACGATCCGAGATGCGTTGGAAAGCGTCTTTAAAAACGGTAACCCGTGGGGAAGGATAAGGAGTAAAAGGTCTGAGTGGATTCACGATTTAAAAGTTAAACATATTTCGCAGGGCGGTGAGATTCTGTACTTTGTTGGTTGTACATCGGCTTATGATCCAAGGGTTCAAGGTATAGCGCGGGGTCTTGTAGAATGTTTTGAAAAGGCTGAAGTGGACTTTGGAATTTTGGGAGATGAGGAAAACTGTTGTGGAAATGAAGTCTATGGGATGGGTGAAAAGGGTTTATTCGAGTTTTTAGTTGAGGAGAACTTGAAGACCTTCAATAAATATGACGTAAAGCAAATTGTCACGAGTTGCCCCCACGCTTTTTACGTCTTTAAAAATCGTTATGGGCAAACAAGCTTTGAAGTTCAGCATCATACTCAAGTGCTTGCTGACTTGATAGATAATGGAAAACTTGCATTTTCAAAGGATGTGAACAAAACAGTCATTTATCATGATCCGTGCTTTTTAGGTAAACAAGGCGGCGTATATGATGAACCTAGGAAAGTCATCGAAAGCATACCAGGTGTAACGCTGCTAGAGTTTGATCGTTCAAGAGAGAGAAGCCTCTGTTGCGAAGGAGGCGGAGGAAGAATGTGGATTGACATTCCTGGGGAACGCCTAGCAGAAACCCGTGTTAGGGACGCCGTTGAATCTGGAGCTGAAATACTGGCGACTGCTTGTCCCTTCTGTCTCTCAACCCTAGAAGACGCTGTCAAGACCGCAGAATTTGAAGGAAAAATCCAAGTCTTGGATGTGGCGGAGTTGCTTTCATTTGCTCTATAGCATCCGCCTTCTTCGTAAACCTAGTCGCCAACAGACAAGAGTTTTTTCAATGAAGGCAAAAAAAGTTTTTTTATTCTTGAATGTCAGACTAGGATTACTTTTCAAAGAATGAAAAGATATATCTGCGAATGGTAAACCTAATGAAATAGAATTTGAAGCAGCTTCGTATGGGTTAATTTATTATAGAAAAATCTTATAGAATTAACTGCAATTAGAACTACGTGTTGATGAAAAGGTTGAGAGCTAAATAGGATGCCCCACATTAAAAAGATAGAGCTTAGCGGCTTCAAATCCTTCGGGCCTAAGAACGTTAGAGTAGTTCTGGATAAGGGCTTTACGGCAGTAACAGGGCCAAATGGAAGCGGCAAAACAAACATTGTAGACGCAGTCCTGTTCGCTTTAGGCGAGTTAAGCACCAGAAGACTCCGTGCAGAAAGCGCCGCCAAACTAATCTTCCACGGGTCTGAAAAAGCAGGACTGGAAAGAGCCAAGAAGGCTAAAGTGGTGATTCAGTTTGACAACACAGATGGTCGTATACCCGTTGACACAGCCACTGTTACAATCTCACGTGAAGTTCGTCGAAACGGTCAGAGCGTGTACAGGCTTAATGGCAGGAGAATTTCAAGGACATTTATTCTAGAAGTTCTTTCCATGGCTTGGATAAGCTCCACGAGTCAAAACATAATATTGCAGGGCACAATAACACGTTTAACAGACATTTCCTCTCTTGAGCGCAGGAAAATCATTGAGGATCTGGTTGGCATAGCCCAATATGACGCTGAAAAGGCTGACGCTGAAGAAAAACTGCGGACAGCAGACATTTCGATGCGCACAGCCATGGGTAGAATAGACGAAGTGCAGAAGAGAGTGGACGCCCTTGAAAGGGAACGTAACGAACTCTTAAGATATGCTTTCATCGAAAACGAGATTAAAAAATTTGAAGCGGTGAAGTTGTCGCATGACATGGTACAGATGCAAAAGAAAATAAAAGGTACGTCTTCTCAAGCTGACAAGGTCAAAAGGAGAGTTGAAAAATTAAGGCAGTTTCGGGAGCAACTTAAGACAAAGAGAAGAGAGATAGAAGGCGAGTGGCGGAAACTAAGCTCAGAAATGGTTGAAGAAGGCGGGGCACAAGTACTGAAGGTTCAAATCAAAATCGGCGAATTGAAGTCAAGGATAACAGAACTAACAACAAAAATAAGCTCCGAAACAGCAAGCCTTGAAGGCTTGAAACGGGTTAGAGAAAACTACCTTCAACAATATCAATCCATCAAAAAGGAAATTCATGAAAACCGCCTGAAAATTAGACGTTCAAAACGTAAATACGAGAGAACATCCAACGAGATCGCTGAAAAACAGGCTGAACATGATACCTTTACAGAGCGAGCATCTCAACTCTGGGAAAAAATCGGAGAAAACAGCAGAAGGATCCATGGGACAGAGCATCAGCTTGACGAACACTACAAAAGGCTCACGCACCTGAAGTCTGAAAACGCAAAAAGCCAAGAAGCCATAAAAATCCGTAGAAGAAGGCTCAAATACATGACCACCCGTAAAGAAAGATTGGCTGCAACGATCAGTGAGCTTGAAGCATCATTAGATGAGCTTAAAAAAGTGCAGAAGGAACAGGCTGCTCGATTGAAAAGCCTAGAGCGGATGATTGAACGAAGAATTGCGCAGAAGGAAACTGTAGAGACGGAGATAACTGAAGCTGGAAAAATAGCTGAATCAGCCCGGGAAGCTGTCGTAGAGTTTGCAACACAAAGAGAACTCGCAGCAACAGTGGCAACGGAAGAGAAAGCCCTAAGGAGCATAGAAGAACTAGGGGAGTTAGGTGTCATCCCAAGCGTATACGGCAGGTTACGAAATCTAGTCAAAGTGAACAGAACATATAAACAGGCAATAGAAGCTGCAGCATCAGGATGGCTTGATGCACTGGTAGTAAAGGATTTCGGTTCAGCTTTTACATGCACAGAAACATTGAGAAAAATGAAGCTTGGAAGAATCAAAATAATCCTGACTGAGGGAGTGCCAAACCCTAAATCCTTGGAGGTGCCCAAAAGGGGAGGGATCAACGGAGCAGCTGATTTCTTCATAAAATGTGCAAAACAGTATGAGCCAGCCGTGCGTTTCGTATTCGGCGACACGTTAATAGTCTCAAACGATAAGACTGCCTTAACACTATCCAACGAAGGCTACCGCGCCGTCACAGTCAACGGAGACTTATATGAAGTTGGTGGCGCCTTGGAAAGCGGTTACTATCGTGCGCCAATAGATTTCTCCACGATTATTCCAAGCGAAGCAGCAATCAAAAGCCTTGATGAAGCTGTCAGAGCCCTCCAGCAGCATCTCTCAAGAAGAAACAGCGACATGACCTCTTTTGTAGGCGATATTGATAAAATTCGTGTTGAAATTGCACGATTGTCAGAAGCCATAACCACACTTGACGGAGAAGTGGATAGAGTTAAAAGAAGCGTCAAAAGATCAAGAGCTAACATCAAGCAAATAGGCAATCGCATTGCACGATTTGAGAGGGAGATCGAAAAAGAGAAAGCCCAGATGTGGATTCATAGGGCAGAAAGAAGTTCTATTCAAAAAGAAATGCGGAAGCTTCAGAAGGAGCTATCTGAATTAAGGCAGAAAGCAGACCCTGCTTACATCCAAGAGATGGAGATTGAAAGGGAGAAACGAGCTGAAGAAGTAATCGCTCTAAGGCAGAAATTGGGCACGGTTCAAACAGAAATGTTAACGCTTCAGTCACAATTTGATAACGTTCTAAGGGTTGGATATAAAAACTCAAGAATTCAACTCTTGAAGGTCGAACAACAACTAAGAAAAGTTGAAAAGGAAGTAGGGGTTGCGCTGCAAGAGAGAGACCCACTTAAGCAAGATCTGACTGAACTAGAAAAAACCCGCATCAAACTCTCCAGAACTGTCTTGTCAGCAAGAGGCGAGTCCAAAAAATTCACAGCTCAAATAGATGACCTAGACAAAGGATTGCATAAACTCGACTCAGAATATGAACCTGCTGACCGTTTGCTGAATCAGCTTCAGCTAAAAACTCAAACCTCATTGCTGCAGCTTGAGCAACATAAAAACCAGCTTAGGCAATTCGGTTACGAGCAGCCATTAGATGTAACGCTGAAACAGGTTGAAGAAGCCGAAACATCCATGAGACTGATGCAGTTCGAACTTGAAAGAATAGGTGCAGTAAATCAGCTTGCCTTATCTCACTATGCAGAGCAAATCTCACGTTACAAAGAACTCTCTCTACGGATGAATGAACTTGAAAGGGAAAAACAGGCCATTGTACAGTTTATGGAGAAAGTTGAACGCAAAAAACGTAAAGTCTTCATGGAAGCCTTCGAAAAGATCAATCACAATCTCCAAAAACACTTTACCAAGCTCACTGGAGGTGGAAACGTCACGCTGAAACTTGAAAACGTCGACGATCCCTTCTCAGGTGGTATGGACATGATTGTTGAATTTCCGAATAAACCTTCTATAGTTGTAAGTGGATCCAGTGGTGGTGAACGCTCAGTTGCGGCTGTTTCCTTTATATTCGCTCTTAAGGAGTTTACCCCCGCCACATTCTACGTTCTTGATGAGATAGATGCACATCTGGATGCTTTCCATGTATCAAAACTAGCTGACCTGCTCTTGGAGGAGTCTGAAAAAACTCAATTCATAGTTGTTACATTGAAGCCTGAAATGGTGAATAAGGCGCAAAAAGTTTATGGAGTGTATGAGCGCAACGGAGTTTCAAACGTTATTTCAACCAAGTTTCTAGAGGTGCAGAGCTAATGTCTGCAGTCATAAAAAAACCATTCTATCTGTGTCCCCCATGGAACATTCTCTTCGAATTCCACAAACTTGAACGGCTTACACCTTGGAACATCAACATCGCCTACTTGCTTAGGTCATTCCTTGAAGAAATGGAAAAGACAGGACAAGTAGACTTCAGAGCGTCAGGTGTAGCCCTAGATTCTTCAGCTCTCATATACTTGATGAAGTCAAAGCTTTTGCTAAAACTCGAAGAACCTCCGTCACCACCAAAACCTCCCAAAGATTTCATACCGCCGCCCTTGTATCTACCACTAAGGCATGAGTTGACTTCAACAACCATAAAGCATTTGCTGGAAGTTTTAGACGATGTTCTGAAAACCGAGAAACTCTTCCGTCCGGAAAGACTTGTTTCAAAACCTGTTCTTCCGACCCCTTCAGAAATTCTACCGCAACTAGATCAATACCTGATGGAAATTGAACTGCAGATGGAGAAGCTTCACGCTGTTCTTTCGCAAAAGGTGAAAGGAACTGGAATAATACAGTTTTCCACTCTTGTTAAAGGCATGGAGCGGCTGGAAGCCATTCGCACATTTATCCTTCTACTTTTTTTGGCACAATATTCAAGGGTACACCTATGGCAGGACGAAAACTCAGAAGAGATATACATAGCTATTGGAGAGGTGAGCATTGCAGAAAGCGAAAGAACAGCTACTTAAGCTGGATGAAAATTCCAAGCGGAAGCAAGCTGTAGAGAAAACTCAAAAGGAACTAGCTCTCGTGGAAGCTGCATTATACGTTGCAGGCCGCCCTCTGGACCTTAAAGAATTATGTTCAGTTTTAAAAACTCGTTCAAAAAACAAGACCCGAACGCTTGTAAGAACACTTATGAAAGAATATGCAAATAGAAATACAGCGCTTGAACTTCTAGAGTTAAAAGATGAAAGATACGTCTTGCAGTTAAAAGCAGAACTTACTCTCCACGTTAAAAAACTTGTCAAGAGACCACTGCTTTCAATGGGCCCATTAAAGACCCTAGCCTACATAGCTTACAGACAACCAGTCTCCCAAAAGAGAGTTACTGAAATGCGAGGGCATCACTCATACGGTCACATTAAACAGTTGAAAGAAATGAGTTTGGTCATAGGCGAAAGAAAGGGGCGTTCAACGTTGCTGAGGACAACCGGGTATTTTGCTGATTATTTCGGTCTAAGCCACGAACGTTCAATAATGAAAAGACAGTTAAAGAAGGTTTTTGAAAAAAAAATAATGTCTAACGAGAAGTGAAGAGTTTCCAAGCGAGATGGATAGGTTTATATTTTGATTAATGTTGTTACTCAACACTTGAGTTCAGTTATACACGGAGAATAAAGAGTTGTCAGTTTGGCAAGGTGACTCACACAAGAGAAAACCTTCAGGTGGAAGAAAGAGGGCTCACAGAAAAAAAAGGAAATTTGAACAGGGCTCATTTCCAGCTGAAACAATCCTAGGCGAGACAAAACGAAAGATTGAACGGAAAAAAGGCGGAAACATAAAAGTCAAAGTCCTAAGAGACAAGTATGCGTCTGTGACAGACCCTAAAAGTGGAAAAACAGAAAAAGTTGAAATCGTACGTGTCATCAAGAATCCAGTAAATGTTGACTACAACCGTCGAGGTGTGATAACCAAGGGAACAATCATAGAAACTCCTGTTGGCTTTGCGCGCGTCACTTCACGTCCAGGACAAACTGGAGCAATAAGCGCTGTTTTAGTCAGCGAAGAAAAGACAAGTTAGTTCTCAATTCGATCAAACGCATATGGTTTATTCATGAGCAACGAAATTTATGGCTTCCCTTTCGTCGCTCAAGGGTTGTGTAAGAGCTTTATAATTCGTTAGTTCTCTCATTCTAGACGAGTCTCTCGAGTGAGGGGTTTTTTTATGAATGTTAAATCTTATTTTGTTGAGGTGTCACAGATTTTCAACAGTTGCTTGGCAGCTTTTTCAATGATCGCATTCTTAGGCTCCTTCTTAGTAACGAGAATCATGCCGTTTTTCAGCCATGGCGTTTTTGGATAGCTAGCGTCAGAAACAAGCTCACATTGCAGATCCAGTTTTTCGATAGCTTCCTTTATCTGCGAGATTTTTGGGGAAGGCACTGCCAAACTTTTGGGAATTCGCCTTCCTTCGCTTCTCGTTTTGGTGGAGTCGAAATACGTTGGCCATATGACTATTTTATCTTGTTTGCGCATTTTTCCTAACCTATTTTATTATCTATGAGCGAAGTAAGCTGTCAACTTCTTGTCATTACGGTCAATTCTCACGAAGCCGAACCTTTCAAATTGTATTAGGTCGTTGGGATTCAACCGTTTGCAAGATCTTTCAGCGATCCCCTCAGCTATCGTTGCATCTGGCATGATAACCTGACAAGGTAAATCTGCTCCAATAGGTATCCAATGAATCAACGGTGCTCCAGCCTTCCTTGCTTCTTCGTAGTTTTCGCTGATGAAGGATGCTTCGGCGGAATATGCGTCCACCTTCTCAATTCTTATGTTGAATAATTCCATAAGACGTATCATTTTCCCGATTTCTGTAACGTTCACATCGTTTCTTGAAATCCACAAAACTGCAGAATTGTCTTCTCTAGGTCTTATTATGTGTTCTCTGAATCCTTTTTCAGGATCTCCTGGGTGTAAGCAAAGTTTTACTGTGAAGGTTTTCATGATGTTTCTTACTATTAGCTGCAGTGGGTTGTGAACGAAGAAGAATCTGTTTGCCTTTGGATCTAGAATTTTGCGGTTATGGGCGTACAGATTCTCCCAGCTTAGGACAACATCCGACGCTTTTGGTCCAACATCAATCATCAACTTTCTTATTGCTTCAGGTGATATTCCTCTTCTTCTTAAGGCGGCAAAGGTTGCCAAGCGAGGGTCATCCCAACCTTCATATGCGCCTTCCCTTATTTCTTTAATGATTTGTGACTTACTTAGGGATGCTCCTGTGATTTTGAGTCTGCCATAATGTATGGCCTCTGGATATCGCCAGCCAAGATGATCATACATGTATTTTTGGCGAACCATGTTTGTCAAGTGTTCTTTTCCTCTAATTATGTGGGTTACGCCCAGTAGGTGATCGTCCAGACCGCATGCAAAATTGTAAAGCGGCCATACACGGTATTTTCTTCCCACCCGTGGATGAGGATATTTCTGTGAATCTATAACTCGGAGTGCAGGCCAATCTCTAACGGCTGGATTAGGATGGTTCAAATCCGTCTTCATGCGAACTACTGCTTCTCCTTCCTTATATTTGCCGTCAAGCATGCGCTGCCACCTTTTGAGATGCTCTGTTGGCGTCAAGTCTCGACATTCACATGGTTCATTGGCTAACACTTTATCTCGGAATGACTCTGGCGGACACACGCAAACGTAGGCTTTCCCATCCTTGAGTAATTCTACAGCGTACTCATAATAGATGGAAATTCTATCGCTCTGGGTGTATTCTTCATCCGGTCTACAACCAAGCCAGATTAAGTCCTCTCTAATACGATCATAAAACTCCAAGGTAGGCCTCTTTAATTTTGGATCTGTATCCTCGAAGCGCAAGATGAACTTTCCCTTGTACCTGCGTGCATACTCGCAGCATAAAATTATAGCCCGTGCTGATCCTAAATGTAAAACGCAATCCGGATTTGGCGAAAAACGAGTAACAACTTTATCATATTCATCTGCATTGAGCAAAGGTGGAAGACGTTTTTTCTCTTTAACTTTCTTCTTTACGATGGCTTCGCCCCACTTCTCCTTCATAGTACTTTTTTGGCCGTTCAATGTGAGGCTATTGACTTCTTGAACGACTTCACCAACTATGCTGGCGATTTGCTTCGCTTTTGTCCTTAACTGTGGTTTTTCACCTAAAAGTTTTCCAATAACCGAGCCTGTTTGTGCTTTGCCATCGTGCGTAATAGCGTTTAGCAAAGTCAGTTTTCGAATATAGTCTCTAAGTTTGCTGTTTTCTATGGAATTCAAATGGTTTAACGCTCTTTTGAGGTCTAGATTTTTCTTTCAATCAAGAATTTTGCGAAGGCTTTCAATTTTTCCTTCGCATCTGATGCTGGTAGAAGTTTTTCTACGTCTCTCCAGCTGTTTTCAAACATTTTTTCTGCAAACTGTTCAACGTATTCTATGGAGCCATATTTTTGCATTATTGCGATGGCTTCATCTATGAGCTTCTGGTCAGAAGTGTGCATTTCCAGGGTCTTTAGGAGGCGTTCCTTGTCTTTCGAGTTCGCAATCTTCAACGTGTGGATAACCATTAGGCTTCTCTTTCCTTCTGTTATATCTTGTCCGCGTCCACCTTTCTTTTCTGTGAACTCTGCACTAGTTAAATCTAAGATGTCATCTTGCATTTGGAAGGCTACGCCTATGCTTTCTGCGAAACGTCCAAATCTTTCAACAGATTCATCTTTTGCATCCCCTAGTATAGCGGCAATTTCCGCAGCCATCCTCGCTAGGGTTCCAGTCTTGTAGGCACACATCTGCAAGTAGTCTTTTTCATTTATTTCATTTGCATCTGCTATGCCTTTATGCCATGCTATGTCCATTGCTTGACCTAGGCTTAGGTTAATCATATCTTTTACGTAGATCTCATATATGTGGCAGAGTTTCTCTGTTGAAACTTTTTCTTTGTGTTGTATTAGTGGTAATAGCGCTAGGTGGTACATGGCGTTTCCTGCGTTTATTGCTATGTCCAATCCGTATATCCTGTATGTGCAGGGCTTTCCCCTCCGGAGTTCGGATGCATCCTCTATATCGTCTATCATTATCGTTCCGTTGTGAACCACTTCTGGGATTATGGCGAAATCAAGAAATTTTTCTGGATTTTTACCTAAAGCTTCGAGAATTAATAAGAAGAGGTTTGGACGCCACCTCTTACCTCCTCTGTCAAGAAACTCCCAGACAGGTTCAGCAATTGCTTTGTTTATGGCTTCTGAGTTATAGGTATATTGAGGTGGATTAATTCTGAGAAGAACCGCGTTTTCTGAGAAAATTCTTGGAATATACTTCTCAATGATCTTATCTATCAAAGCGGCTTTCTCTTTAAGGTTTTTTCCAATATCCAAAGGTCTAGTCTCTTCCTTTCCCTGCGTATTTTTCTATGTTAAACCCTCTTGTCCTCAACCATTCCGCCGTCTTGCCCGTTACCACAAGAGAAATCTGACGCAAGTTTTGAACAGAATCTGCTCCCACAAGGAACATCACATTCCTCATCTCTTCCATTAGAAGTGAAAGCACATTTTCTGTTTCTTTTACACCTTTAACTGCTGCTCGTAACACTGGTTGGGAAAGGCTTGTCAGG
>DAOVGI010000010.1 GCA_030672475.1 Candidatus Bathyarchaeota archaeon | reverse complement strand
AGACGTACTCTATAAAACATCTATGATTGAAGGAGTAAGATTGCTTTGGCTAGGTCTCCCTCACACTCCTCCAGTGCGTTTCTGGCTTCTTCTAGACTTCTGCCAGTTTGATCAGCCACAAGCCTCACATCCTCCTCCGGTATCCTCAATCGGTGTTGTACGGCTTTCTCGATGATCTTTCCGCCAGCCACCTGAAAGATTTTCTGTCCTTGTACTTCCATTATCGCCACTTCAGGTTCTTCGATGGTTATCTCTTTGCTACTTGTTTTGATGATGACTTGTTCAACGTCCAAGATTGTGTTCATGCTCAGACCCATTCGTTGCATCATGCGTTTTGCTTCTCTCGGGCTTACGCGGCGTCTTCCCATAGGATCACCTTTTCACTTAACACTTATTCAAATCTTGTACTTAACTCTCTTCCACGCACCCACGCCTAACCTTGACTGCAACACCCCTCATGAAGGCTTTCATCTCATCACCAGACAAAACGGCGCGTCCAACAGCTAAAACTTCACCCTCCTCATCAACAACGATAACCTCGTCTCTTGCACGAATGTCGCTGTCAGCTTCCACAACATGTTTTGCAAACACATCGCCACCCTCACCCGCAAACTTTGAAACATCATCCCGAACAGTAACGAGGCACCTTGCTGAAGATGCATTCTCAATAATCCGTTTTGCACCAGCAATGCCTAAAGAAAACAATCCGTCTGTCGGACGAAGTGTTGCAAGCCTTTCACCGTTCAAATAGACGAAACGGATTCTGCCAGTTCTTTTGGACCGAATTATCTCCACATCTTCCGGAAAAAGTCTAGTTCCAACGTCTTTTCCGAGTTGGTAATCTGCAACGCTTCTAATTCGCCTGAGCGCATTATTCAAATCCGTTGCACCATTCAACCAGACCTTCAGGATTCGACAACTATAAAGACAACCAACCAATAAAACAATTTAGGTGCAACATGTGCGATGTGAAGTCTGCGGACGCAAAATCCACGGTAAGACTTATAAGGTCATTATTGAAGGAGCCAAGCTGACGGTTTGCGGCAGATGCGCAAAACACGGAACAATCATGCGGGAAGAAAAGAAGCTGAAACCTGGAATGCCAAGAACAAAGGCTCCAATTAGGCGGTCACCACTAAGGATTAAAAGCGGAAAGTCACCCCAAGCCTCTGTGGAGAGCAACCTAGAGCTTGCAGAAAAATTTAATGTAAGAATGAGACTGGCCAGAGAAAAACTAGGACTTTCCCATGAAGATTTAGGTAAAAAAATAGGCGAAAAAGTATCGGTTCTCAAGAAAATCGAAACAGGTAAAATGACCCCGAACAATAAGCTTTCAACAAAATTGGAGCACGCACTGAAAATCAAGCTGCTCATTCAGGCTTCAGATGAAAAGACCCAGAAGGAGAAAATCCCAAAGATTGTTAGTCGAAAACTGACGCTAGGAGATCTAGTGCCATTAGACAAGAAAAAGGCGGAGGAAAAAACAGAACGAGAGCGATAATCGTTCAACGTCGGCGATACTTCGAATTGTCAACCCTTGATGAGCTTAAGAGTTTGGCGAAGAGTGCAGAATACTCTATAGTAGGTCGAATTGAGCAGGTTAGAGAACCGGACCCCCGATACCAAATAGGTGCGGGAAAAGTTGAAGAATTAGCTCGACTGGTCAAAGAAACCGAGGCGGAAAAGATAATCTTTGATAATCCGTTAAAACCTGTGCAAGCCTTTAATCTAGCAAAGGTCACAAGCGTTGAAGCTATTGACCGTTTCCAACTAATTCTGGAAATCTTTGCCAGAAGAGCCGGAACAAAGGAGGCAAAACTTCAGATCCAATTGGCAAGACTAAGATACGAGTTGACACGGGCAAAGGACAAAGTTAGACTGGCGAGGAAGGAAGAACAGCCTGGATTCAGGGGTCTTGGAGCTTACGAAGTGGATGTATACTTCGAGACTGTGAAGCGACAAGTACAGTCCATACGGGGAAAGTTGAAGAGAATTCGGAAAAAAAGGCTGCTACACCGGCGAAGAAGAGTTGAGTTAGGATTCCAGTCAATCTCTTTAGCAGGATATACAAATGCTGGAAAAAGCTCACTGTTTAATGCACTTGCTGCAGAGGAAGTTCCAGTAGGTGAAGCTTTATTCACAACTTTATCAACAAAAACGAGGCTTGTGGAAATATCCGGGAAAAAATTTCTGGTAACCGACACTGTTGGATTTATAGACCGTCTTCCGCTAACGTTGATAGAGGCATTTCGTTCAACACTTGAAGAAACCATCTATTCAGACCTGATACTTCTTGTCGTTGACGTAAGCGAGCCGATAAGCCTTATCGAAAAGAAGCTGTCCTGCTGCTTGGAGACAATAAGCCAAATAGGAGCATTAGGCATCCCGATAATAACCGTGCCAAACAAAATTGACTTGCTTACAGAGGCAGAGTTGAATCAAAAACTTGAAAAGCTAAGCAAAAGAATGTCAAACCCAACGCCTACATCAGCACTGCACAAGATTAACATTGACCCCTTGAAGCAAAGAATAATGCGAATTCTTAAAACCTGTGTTGAAACCTCGTTCACCATTCCGTTAACCAGTGAGTCCATGTCTTTTATCTCATGGCTTTTCAACCGTGCAGACGTGCAAAAGCTGGAGTACACATCCAGCTCTGCCCACATAATCTTCGAGGCAGCTCCATGGTTCACTGAAAAAGTGAAAAAACGCGTCGAGAAAGAATTCAATGGAAAAATTGAGAAAATTCAGACAACAAGAACCTGAAAAGGCGCAAGAATATGCCTAACATTGCAGTCTTAAGATGGGGACACAGACCACAAAGAGACGCCAGGCTTACAACGCATGTTGTGTTAACTGCGCGAGCATTAGGAGCCTCCGGTCTCATATTATCAGACGTAAAAGACAGGAAAATCAAAGAAACGATTGAAGAAGTCACAAGGAACTGGGGTGGACAATTCTTCTTTGAAATGCAAACACCTTGGAAAAAAACTGTGAAAGAATGGAAAGCGAAAGGCGGAATCGTTGTTCATCTTACAGCTTATGGAGAGAACATCCAAACAAGTGATGTACTGCAGAGAATTAAGGCATCTGAAAAAGATGTTCTTGTGGTTGTTGGAAGCCAAAAAGTTCCAAAGGAGTTCTTCTCAGAATCCGTATCCGATTTCAATGTAGCAATTGGAAATCAACATCACTCCGAATGTGCAAGCTTGGCTATTTTCCTTGACCGGTTCTTCGAAGGAAAAGAACTGGCAAAGCGGTTTGAAAACGCTGGGAAAAGGATAGTTCCTCAGAAGAAAGGTAAGAAAATAGTCGAAAAATAGTTGGATATGTTCAGAAGCTACGTCTTATTTGGAAATCTTCAAACTTGTTAGTGTAGTTTTCCCACATCACATCTACGGAGGTAACTATTGCTCCTTGCGGTCCTCGCCTGCAAAACTGTACAAGTTCCTTCACAGCCGCCTCTTCCCCTTCGAAAACCGCTTCAACTCTGCCACCTTGCAAGTTGCGAACCCATCCTTTGACACCTCGTTTATTGGCTTCATGTTTTGCTTCTAACCTGAAAAAAACTCCTTGCACTCTGCCACTTACAAACACATGAGCGCTGATTTTCACAGGTTTCACCTTACACGATGATCCTCGAAGCATGGTCTCTGATTATTCATTTTAACTTATCTCTCCCCAATGTGTTAGACTGTCGTTTCACCGTTCACTTTAAAACTGTCTGAACACAGACCGTGTCTTCGGTGGTTACAGTTGGAGACTTGCAGCGGGAGGTTACTGGTTTATGCTTCAAGGATTTCACTGGGTGAAAAGCGACTGCAATCCGTCAGTGTTGCCGCTGAGAAAATTGCTGAACTGTTAAATTTCCCTGCGGAAGTTGTCACTTTCGAACAGGAATCTGGCTACATATACGTGTATTATAAGAATGGTGATAACGAGCCTATTCCAATTTACTGTAGCAATGACGGAGAACTTGAAATGCAGGATGTTTACAAGGCTTTAAGGAACATGATGTTTGTGCTTTCTTTTCATCCGAAACATTCAGCTTTGAAGCACATACGGAAGGAGGTCATACTGTTTTCTTGAATCTTATTGTTTCACTTTCAAGGATTATTTCGTAGACTTGGTTTACATCAAAGTTCATACCTAAGCGTTCACATTCCTCTTCAGTGAAAAACAAGATTATTTTCGGAGTTGCGAACTGTCTTTTCATCGGCATGATTGGCAATTGTTGCTGGACTGCTTGAAGAACATCTTGCACAACCTTTGCCTCTTCAGTCTTCGGTCTAACAACAAAACGTGGAATCTGTCGTTCTTCGATTAATTCTATACGTTTCCCGAGATTCCCATCTAAGTCTCGAATAGACTCGATTTTATGCACTCTAACCCGAAACATAGTCTTTCATGTTGTAAACAGCTTTGGAACACTTATAGGTTTTCTTCGAGCGATTACTCCATTTCGATTGTTGCTGGCGGCTTTGGGGTAACATCATAGTAGACTGCAGATACATTCGGGCATTTCTCCATAACCTTTTCGGCAGTTCGATTCAACGTTTTCCATGGTATTCTCGAAGTCTGTGCCGTCAAAAAATTTCTTGTTTGAACTGCCCTAATGCCAATAACATAAGGTTTTTTCTCACCCGTATCCCTGACTGCGTAAAACACCCTTGCAACCATCTGATTCTCAGTGATAATTCTCTTTTGAAGAGAAATAAGATTCTGAATATCAGCATGATGGGTTGCCTCATTCATTGTTTGAACCTTTATGCCCACTATTTCTCCATAACGCCTCTCTCCACTCTTTACACCTGTCGCCCGGTCTCTGAAAATTCTCACGTGAACATTCCTTGAAGGAACATTAAGAACACGCGCCACAGTCTCCTGAACGTGAATAACCATGGAACGCCGCAACGCCTCCTCGTTGTCGATTATCACCGCAAAATACTGACTCGGCTTATGCTGCAACAGTTCATGTTCAACAACAGCTGTAGCTTTCTTCACGGTCTCCAACTTATCGGGCCGAATCTCCCCAACCACACGCACCGACAAGCCAGGTCCCGGAAATGGTTGCCTTTCAGAAAACTCCCGTGGCACTCCTAAAAATCTCGCGACTAACCTCACCTGTTCCTTATACAATGGTACAAGAGGCTCAACCACTCTAAATCCGAAACGTTCCACGGGATTTATGCCCATCTGCTCCAGAACGTTATGTTGCGTTTTTACACCACCAAGCGTCTCTTCAATATCTGCTCGTATAGTGCCTTGAACGAGAATCCTGCAACCTTCAGCCTTAGCTGTCTGACTTAAAGCTTGATAGAATGTTTCCCGAAACCTCTTTCGTTTTTCTTCAGCATCCCTTAAACCCTTCATAGCTCCCAAAAATTGTTCACGAACATCAACTATTTTCATTGGCACCTTTAAAGGCGGTTTTGACAAAGTGTCAGCAACGTGTTGCGGTTCACCCTCCCGCATGAAAGCATCATCCAAAATCACGCATACAAGATTATCACCTACGGCTCTATGCGTTAACACAGCACATGTCGTGCTGTCAACTCCGCCACTGACAGCCACCAAAGCACGCTCATCGCCAATAGTTCTTTTCAACTCTTCGGTTTTGCCCTCAACAAAGTTCTCTGGGTCAAATTTTTCCATTTTAGCTTCCTCACTTCACACTATCAACTGATTTGCAGTTTCACGATTTAAGCATTTACTACCTTGCCATATCCTCAGAACTGTTAGTACCTTGCTTGATATTTACATCGACATAGAATTCCTAGCTAAACCAGACTTACGAATCCAATTTGAACAGCTGAGTTTCGGGTCCAAAAGAGATTAGCAACTCACCGAACGGTTTAATACCGGTTACATCATGTTGGGGGTTCCAAAATTCTTCATGATCACCGGTTCGCGCGCGCGCGTGAGACAATAGGCATATGTCTGATAGCTGCTGAAGCCGTTCAAAAGGGAGTTCGAAGCCGCGCCATCTACATCGAAGACGTGTACAAAACCTTCCAAGACACATTTAAAGACTTGCGGACAACTAAGTATGACCTTCAAATCTGAAGACTCGACTAAATTTTATATTTGTAACATGACTATTTACATGACATGTCTTAAGGGTGAAACTTGTATGAAACTTGTAACAGTGTTACTGCCGCAAGCTTATCTTGAAGGTTTAGATGAACTTGTAAGAGCGAATATGTATCCAAGCAGAAGTGCAGCTATAAGATCCTCTGTTAGAGACTTACTTAAAAAGGAGCTCTGGGAAAGACAGAGAAAATAAGCTTGCAGGATTCTACTCTGAAGAGAACAAAAACACGCGAAGCTACGAACGTTAATCCTTTGGCGACTTTTTTCCGCTTCATTGCAGTCCCTGTTGCTATTGCATAAACTGAAAGTCCAGAAGCTGTTACAGTGAACAGATTAAATTGTAAGAAAGTTAAGCGCTGTGTAATAGACAAGAAACTGTGTTTTTCCAAGAATGCTAACGATCTTCCTGCATATTACTGAAGGCTTCCATAAAGGTTAAACCAAGCTTTTGGAACAGCAAGCAAAACTCCAACTAGAAACAGACAATAGAATGGTTTTTTTGAATCTACGTTCGTTTCATTTGCATGAATTTGTAAAGTCTCTGATTTTCTTTGCAGTTTCCGCTGGATCTTCTGAAAAGACTATTGCTCGCCCCACTATAAAATACTGGGCTCCCGCTTTCAAAGCCGATTCGATTTTTCCGCCTTGAGCGCCTATTCCAGGCGAAAAAATGGGGATTTTTTTGCCCAGCATTTCATACACTTCCCTAATTTTTTCAGGATATGTTGCACCAACGACAACGCCGTCAGCATTCCATTTCAAGGCTTTTTTCGCAAACGAAACATACTGAAGCAGTTTCAAGCCAGTTTCAGCATCAAAGACAGGTTGCCCGTAGCCCTCCCATGCTCCTTTGTGGCTCATATAGACGAGAAGGATTACGCCTCGCTGCAGTTTACGCGCAACATCGAAAACCGGTTCCAAACCTCCTTCCCACCCTACGAAAGTGTTAGCTGTTAGAGCATCGAAGCCTGCGGCGTAGTAGTATTCTGCGATGGTTCGGTTTGTTGCGCCTATGTCATTTACTTTGCAGTCCATTATTGCCATTAAACCCATATCATGAACCTTTCTCACAAGTCCTTGAACACCATTAAATGTACCGAAAGGAAGAATTAGATGACGATTAAACTTTACAGCACAAACGTAGGGGTGCACTGTCTCCAAAATGTGTTCTGCTTTAGAAAAAAGGTTTCTGCGATTTTCTGGTTTTTCAAAAGGAAAATCTAAAGCCAAAACCAAGTTTGATCGTTTGGTTTCTGCTGACTGCTCCATTCTAATGCGGAAAGACAAACTTGAACACCATTCTCTATACAAATGTAGAACTAGAAAACCTTTACCCATCGAACTTTATGCTAAGCAAAGGTGGTGACAGAACAACATAGCCTTCACCACCTATTTCTCTCCTGACTATTGCCTTAAAATTACACCTTGACGTTGCAATACGACTCGGAGCATGAGACACGTTGATTTTTGGAAATCTCGATATCCTTCAAATTTCAACGCGATTTTCAATCTACTGATAGCTTACCGAGATAAACGCATATCGAGAGGAAATTTGACGATTAAGAA
>DAOVGI010000032.1 GCA_030672475.1 Candidatus Bathyarchaeota archaeon | reverse complement strand
GGCAGAAAAAACAAAATCGAAAAACTACCGCGAATTTCTTCTAGGCTACGTTTCTTCTGTCAGAAGCGGTGGAAACGTTGTGAACTATCTCAAGAGCAAACTCCGCTCAATCTTTGATGTTCAGAGTGATGCTGCAACCCGTTCAATTGAAAGGCTTGGAACGTTAGTGGAAGCCTACGCAGTAATGCTCATCGTGACCTTATGCACATACATACTCTTCATTGTGTTTGCAACCACGTCAGTTTTTGAACCCATGCAGACCACCGGGGCTCCTGGCATTTCCACATCAGTTGTATGTATCATGATATTTTTTGTGACTCCGCTTATTTCAGTTGTCTTCATGGCTATTGCGCATACAGAGAGAAAAAGCAACTTGATAAAAGTTAAACAGCCATACTATGCTGCCATCTTACCATTAGCAGCGGTTGCCAGTTTCATGGCTGCCATAATTCTAACTCCGCAACTTCAATATTTGACAAGCCCACAAGTATTCCCTCTTGTTGTCACAGTCTGCCTTCTGGCAGTTTCAATCCCACCGGCAGTAATCTACATGAGAATAGCCAAGACCAACGCAGACGCAGAAAGAGCCATGCCAAGTTTCCTTAGAGACATAACGGAATCCAGAAAAATCGGGTTATCACCTGAAAAGAGCATAATTCACGCAACAAAACGCTTGGGTTACGGAAGATTTTCTGAAGTGCTGAAGCTTATCCGTAGTCAAATGGAATGGGGAATACCCATGAGAAAAATATTTGCAAATGTAAAGCGAAAAATTCAGACATGGCCTGTACTTGTCAACTTCCTGATACTTACTGAAACAATAAAAATCGGCGGCGGCGCTGCTTCTGCCTTGGAAATTTTAACGGAATACAGCGAAAAACAGAAAGATGTTGACTTTCACAAGAAGTCGCTTCTAAGACCCTACGTAATACTAGCTTTCATATGGAGCATTCTCATAGCCTTAACAACGACAATGGTTGCCATGACGATCTTTGCGTTGACACAGATATCACTTCCCGGGACAACAACGATGCCTCTTGAGGCGATGCAGGGTCAGATAAACATATTTTCCATCGGCATAATACTGCAGTGCTGGCTTTCAGGATTCTTTGTAGGCAAAGTCAACGAGGGCACTCTAGCCGCTGGTTTCAAGTACTCAGCTATGCTTGTTCTAACAGCCCATATTTCCCTCATGCTTTCACAAACCTTCCTAGGCGGCATGTACGGCGTTGTCTCCTAATCACAAAGTCGAAAATAGAGCGGAGGTTACACTAAGACGCCAACAATATCTATAGACACTTTCTTCGCGTGTTCACTAATGGTTCTGCTTGTAGTTTCAGCCATGGCTCAAACTTCAAAGTTGCTATATCCACATATAAGCAATGCAATTGACGTGAACATTGCTGAAAGATATGAAGGCATCTCAAAATACTTGCTTCTAAACAGCGGTACACCATCAAATTGGGCACAAAACCGTCAAGTTAATCCAGAAACATTTGGCTTAGCTAAGGCCGGCTCAAACAATCCATACGAGTTAGACATAGACAAAGTTACAAGATTAAACAACGAAAATGTCTATGCAGTAAGTTACGCCGAAATATTCACAGCACTTGAAATGTCTGACGTGTCCTTTAGAATTGAGATAAAACCTGTTTTCAATGTTGTTGTGAACCTAACCTCAACACTTAATGAATTGAATAAAACAACTTACAGGTTTGAGGTTTTGACAGAGAAACAGGGGGCTCCAGTTAAAACCGAGTTGAAATCTTACGTAGTTGCCGGAAATCACCTGGAATCAACTGACACTTGTCTTTCGAATGGCAGAACATTTATGAACGTAACTCTTTCAAATGATATAAATGGGCCAGCTCTACTGGTTGTTTTTGCACAGTTTGTTTCTAATCCCAAAATCATGTCTTTTAATGCTTATCCCTTTACCCACAATTCTGCGGAACCAAAGCCTGAAGGCACCTTCCTGAGGCTCAGTCCTCTAGATTACAACTTGGACATTTCCTCAATTTATCTCGAAACGAACTTGTCAGACACTTACGCTCTATCCTTCAATTATTTGTCAACACTAAAACAAAATGCAGGTGACAACCAATCAATCACCTATGACATTCCACATTTTCTGGACTCAAGTCCAACGTTAATCGTTGTAACAGGCTGGAATTCTACATCTTTCTTCACAGAATGGACATCGTACCCACAGATACCGATCAAAACAGGCGCAGACTTCGTGAATTCAACATCCCTGTCAAACGTTTTTTCTTACACATACCTTGTTACTGTAGATTCAGCTCTCTATGAATGCACTGTCTGGCTTGGAGGCCCAAAACAATGAAAAGCGAAAATGCGGGGCAAATCAGAATAATCGAAGCATTCTTAGCCGTGCTAATCATCTTCGCATCTTTCACCATTTCCGCAAACCTAACAATCACGCAAAACACGACAAACCATAATGACTTAGCTTCAATCGGATTGCAAGCTCTCATCAAACTGGATTCAGATGGCAGCCTAGGCAAATGCATAGACAATGAAGAATGGACTGCCCTACGGGACACCCTCAACCTCGTTCTGCCAGCAGGCGTAGCCTTTAACCTAACAGTCTACAATGAGCAACTGCAACAAATCAACACAAATGTTATTTCTAATGGTGGCTTTAGCAGTCAAGACATAACATTTGTAGAGTATGTCTGCGCAAGTCGAAACAGCACTTTCCATTGCTACTTAATCCATATGTGTATGGCGGTGGCTGCATGAAAAAGCGTAGAAGTAACGTTAGAGCAAACAGCACCGGACAGTTTCTCATAATTGCAGCTCTGGCGATAGCCATCCTGATTTCTTCGACAACAATCTATGTTTATGAACTCAGCAGAGAAACAAGTAACGTTCACAGCTGTTCAATCACTAATGTTGCCCTTGCATTGAAACAAAGCACAACAAACACTATGGTAAGTTCTCTTGCAAATGTTTCAAACAGCGGCGAAAAGGCGATTTTAGAGGAAAATTTGAACAGTCTCTCACACGCTTTTGGGAACTTGCATGAAGCTGGAATGTGCTACTTATGCTTCACTGTAGCCAATGACTCGAGATACGATTCCGGCGTCCGTCTCTCATGGAACACAAGTGGTATAGGTGTTTCAAGTGCTTATGCGAATTTCACGTTGAAGATTCACGGTATGACAACAAACACAGCTGTAGATTATGCTGTAAACATAACAACGACTATTATGATCAACGGTTCATATACAATGCTTGAAGATGAGAAAAAACTTGTAGAACTAACGTGTCAAGTTTTTAACGAAAGAGAGCATGCTCTTGCCAAAAACATGACCTTCTTCTATGAAAACCTTGGAATCTGGATACCGATCAACTCGTCGAACAACCTATCTATCATAGATTATGGCGATGGCACTTACTTAGCGTCCTTCACCGTTGATACCTCCTCTGATGTTCAAGTTTCAGCGCGAGTTTATGACTTACGAGACATACTTGTTCAGGCAAACACGACATGTACTGAAGGCTAACTTTCTCCACTATTTCGAGCTACTTAAATTGTACAATGCGTTATTCCTAAAGCGAACAGCAAAACGAGGTTCTACGATGGCTGAAAGGAGTGCTTGGCGTCATCTCTTCACACTTTTGAAATTGGCTGAGATGGGAGCTCATCGAAGAACAGCGAAAATCTCCACAGAATATTTGGCGAGGAAGCTAGAGATGTCACAACAGACAGCATCACGTCATTTGATCGAGCTGGAAAATCAAGGGTGGATTAGACGCGCCATAACCCCTGAAGGATGCCTTATAAAAATAACTGATACAGGTGTAAGAGAGCTGAAAAGACTCTATTCAAACTTGCGGTTTCTGATAGAAGCTGCATATCCTCCTTCGGTGACCCTGGAAGGAGTAGTTTTCACTGGATTGGGTGAAGGCGCTTACTATATAACAAGGGGACACTACAGAAAACAGTTCATGGAGAAACTGGGATTTGTGCCCTATCCTGGCACGCTGAACTTGAAGCTAACAACAGATTACGATGTTAAGTCGTATTCAGAACTTGAAGCTTATCCAGCAATTGAGATTGAAGGATTTAAGAGTGAAAACCGAACTTTCGGATCTGTCAAGTGTTATCCGGTGATAATAGAGAATAAGGCGAAAGGTGCTCTGATCTCGGCGTTAAGAAGCCACTACGATGCTTCAGTAATCGAGGTTATTGCTCCAGTTTTCTTAAGGAAGCATCTTAACTTGAAGGATGGGCATAAAGTGAAGGTTGAGGTTCTAACTCTTCCGTGAAATGATGTTACTAGACTTCGCTGCCTGCCTATACCTCAACACAACTATTTTGGGAAATTTCCAAGTCAACAATGACTTCATGGATAAGAATAACTGTATCTGTATTCAATTCTAGATTTGCGTTTTGCAGCAAGTGTATACCCAATTAGTAACCCGACAACCAAGCCACCTAAATGAGCTAAGTTATTTACGTTCCCACCCGAACTAATCATCAACAAAAAGAAAGAAAACAACAATGCACCTATTATGGATTGGCCAACTGCTCGTCTGATATAAATGGTGCATGCTCCAAACAATCCGAAAATAGCACCAGAAGCTCCAGCAGAAACCATGAAAGGCCCAAAGAGCAACGTTAACAAGTTTCCAGCTAATCCGCTTAATAAGTAAATGAGAAGGTAATCGTGGATAGTAAACAATTCTTCAGCCCTAATTCCAAAGATAAACAGAAATAACGTGTTGCCCAAAAGATGCACTATGTCAATGTGGATAAACATGGCTGTAAAAAGCTGCCAGTATCCACCAGCAAACACGAATGAGTTGTCTTGCCCATACTGTCGGATGACAAGCGGGTTTACTGCAACTATGTTTCCGCTCAGGATAGCAGTGTAAGCGTAAACCATTATGTTCAAAACGATAATTATGTATGTCGGCATAAACTTTCTAGATGTTTTGTACAATGTTCTTTCATCTTTTGTAATGCTTGATTATTTTCTGCTTAATTTTTGAAGAGCTGTTTAACTCGTCTTCTCCAAACTTTCCGATCTTTACAACTTTTATCTTTAATCCTTTTTCTTTCACGTATCTTATCACAGTTTCTTCGATGTCATCCCTGTCGTAGCCCAGTGCAATTATATCTGGCTTGATTTTTTCAATAACCTTCCTAATGTCAAATTCTTCGTAACCGAGGATAGCTTCGTCAACAACCTTTAACGAGTCGACAAGTGCCCTTCGTTGATTTTCAGGTATGACAGGTTTTCCCCTCTTCCTCTTTGCCACCGTGTTGTCTCTGGCGATAATAACTATTAGTTCAGCGTTTTGTCCACCGGCCTTCTTTGCTTCCTCAAGATACTTTACATGTCCAGGGTGCAGCAAGTCAAATACGCCAGAGGCCAAAACTATTTTTCTCTTGTATTTCCCTTCTTTTTTATTGGCCATTCAAATTTCACCGCTCCCAGCAGCTTCAACGTGTCAAGCATGCCCTCGCAATAAGCAACAGATGCCAAGCCTACCTCAAATTTCTTTTTATCCCTATAGTATTTTGCATCTGTCAAATACCTTTCAGCGTATTCTATAACTTTTCCGATGTCCTCCTGCTCTATTTCTCTTGAACCTTCAAGAATTTTCATGTGTTTTAGAACATAGTCAGCTGAATCTATATACTTCGAGACAAGCTCTTCAGAACTCATTCAGAAGCTTCCCTCAAATTTTCTGGAGCATCAGCGAAAGCTATGAGAGCTTCAGCTTCCATGAAATGAAGTTTTCCAGGGAAGATTATGCTGTGCGGTGGACCTCCAAAATCGCAGCGTAACAAGTCTCTAAGAAAACTAGCCTTAACCTGTGGATTGTTGCTTCCAGCTCTTGCCACTCCCACCACAAGCGTGTCCATTGTTACTATGTTCTCTTTTCTTTTCTCTTCAATCTGCAAAAGCAATTTCAAGCCTTCACGAATCTTCAAGTAACGGTTTTCTGTTACATCAATATCCAGCAGGCAAAGGGTGTGAAGCCCTAATCTTCTGTTTTGCGCAATAACTTCATATGGCGTTTCAGAGGAAACTCCACTTGCAAGTGGTATGGTCACACTCTTTCCAAACTTGTAATTGTGCAAACCCGACAACCCTATAACTGCAGAAAGGATAGAAGCCCCATGAACAATGCGGGTTCTTACTCCAAGCTTTTCAGCATGTATCCGCAAAGCAACATGAGTAGTGGCTATCAGCGGATCTCCTGGAACAAGCAAAACAGCCTTACCTGTTTCAGCAGCTTTCAACACGGTTTCTCCACTCTCTTCTTCAAGCTCCTGTCTAAGAATCATATGAAGCTTTTTGCCGGAAATCTTCTGGAAGTTTTTCACTGAGAATTCAGGCATCAAGCTTGTGTAAAGCTCCATGAATACACTGTCTGCAGTTTCCAACTCCTTAAGACCACGCAAGCTTATTCCCATTTCATCGTGCAAGCCAAGTCCGACAAAGACTATTTCACCCAACGGTTTCAACCTCTCACACCAGAATTCAGGGTTAAAGTTTAAAACTGTTAACCTCTAAAACGTATTGCGTCTCGGCAATAAGGGGGATTGTTTGTCCACAAAAGATACTAGTCTGAAGCTGATTAGTCCAAAAGTCTTTCTCACAGCTTTCATTTTCTCCCTCTCTAGTATGCTTTGTGAAATGTTTTCGCGCACGCGTGTAAGAATGTACTTTGAGATGGTAAATCAATCAGTAGAAAGCACATTCGAAATGATTATTCATCTGTAAAGCTAAATTTATTAAAGCGATGTCTAGTTGCATAATTATCGAGGATCAAAGGGCCCGTAGCTCAGCAAGGATAGAGCGGCGGACTAACCGTCGTACGGGGTTAGGTTGAGGCTCTTAACCCGTAGGTCAGGGGTTCAATTCCCCTCGGGCCCGCTACAATCATTCACG
>DAOVGI010000033.1 GCA_030672475.1 Candidatus Bathyarchaeota archaeon | reverse complement strand
AACCAAATCTTTATTCGTTAAATATGGAGATCAGATAAACAGCGGCACCATGGTAATATTTGACGATTTAGTTGAGTTTATTGAACATGCAGCGGATATGTGTGCCGACACAGCAGACTATATTGTGATACTTTCAAGTAGGGAATAGAACACATTAGAATGGAATATTAGTAACCTAGCTTGGAAACTGTCACCGCGCGCGCGTAATACGTCGCTACCGTTGACATTATCAGGAACTATGGAAAGTCTTCTCTGACAATGATCATTGAAGCAGCGAATGTTCTCTTCAAGAGAGACTTGACACACATTTATTTTATGGAAGCAAAGAATAGTGTGTTTTGAGATGCATTATTATGGTTCACATCGCGGTTGTAGGTTCTGGTCGAGTGGGTGGTGCGGTCGCCTTCAGTTTGATTTTCGAAAGATACGTGACGACTTTGTCGCTTGTTGACGTTGCATCAGGAGTTGCTGAAATGACCAAAGAAGAGCTTTGTCATGCAGCGGCTAGTCATGGTTTTGATCTTGAAATAAATGCTTATGACAGCACGAAACATGTTCGAGATGCAGACTTGATAGTGATATCTGCTGGGTTTCCAAGAACACATGATATGAGTAGAAGAGAGCTTGCAGAAAAAAACGCTCAAATCATGAAGGAGATCGTTGAAAGCACTGTTGACAATAACCCTGAGGCTCGTTATTTCATAATTACGAATCCTGTAGATGCCATGGCTACATTAGCTGACAAAGTTGCTCGTAATAGTAGAAACGTGATAGGAACGGGAACGAACCTTGAAACATCAAGATTTAGAACCATTTTAAGCAGAGAATTAAATGTTCCGGTGAGTTCTGTTGATGCTTATGTAGGCGGCGAACATGGAGAAGCTGCAGTTCTGCTTTGGAGCACTGTAAAGATTGATGGGTCACCTTTAGATGAATATCTTGTTGATTACGGAAAAATCCTTGATAAGGAAAAGTGTGAAGGCTACGTGAAAGGAGTCAGCAGACAAATCATAAGAGTGCTAGGAGGAACGAGATATGGTCCTGCAGGTTCGTTCATTGAGATAATTCGAGGAATCATTTTGAACACTGGGAAAGTAATAAGTTATTCTAGACCGAGAAAATTCGAGACGACACCAGAACCAGTATACGTTACAGTGCCTGCAAGAATTGCGAAGTCTCTTGGAGCAGACATGTGGAATTCATTAATTGAAGAAGAGAGAAAAGCTATTAAACAGGCGGCTGAAGCCATCTACAAAACCTATTGCAGAACGAAGCAATCAGCTGGACTGGGTTGATCAGCCAGGTTTTTCGACAGTTATTTATCCTAATGTTAACAATCATCCTGAGTAGAGGAGAGAATTGAATGCTGAAAGATGCTGTTGAAGATTTTGAATTGTTTGAAGGCATGTCTGTAGATGATCTTGTCATGCAGATGGAAAAAGCTTGGGGTTTTACCGCTGGAAAACTGGCGACGAGTGTGAAAATACTTGAGAGAATGGTTGATGACACAGATTGTGTAAAGTTTCTCTCTTTCCCAGCGAACATCGTGGCGACGGGAACAAGAGGAGTGTTGAAAGAAGTTGTCAAGAGGAAGTTTGTTGACGTCATAGTTACAACTTGTGGAACGCTTGACCATGACATTGCAAGATGCTGGAAGAAGTATTATCAGGGTTCATTTCTCATGGATGACGCTGAACTTCGTGAAGGCGATATAAGTCGTTTAGGAAATGTTTTGGTCCCGAATGAGAGTTATGGCATAATAATTGAAGAGAAAATGAAGGTGTTGCTTCAGAGTTTATGGGATGAAGGAGTTAGAGAGATTTCTACACGTCAATTATGTCAAGAAATGGGCAGGAGAATATGCAACGAAAGCTCGATATTGAATTGCGCAGAGAAACAAAACATTCCGGTTTATGTGCCAGGCATCACAGATGGAGCAGTTGGATATCAAATATGGCTTTTCTCACAAAACCATGATTTCAGAATCGACTTGTTGAAAGATGAAGGTGAGCTGAGCGACATTGCTTTCACTGCAAAGAAGACTGGCGCATTAATCATCGGTGGTGGCATATCAAAGCATCATACAATCTGGTGGAACCAGTTCAGAGATGGATTAGATTATGCCATTTACTTGAGCACTGCGGTCGAGTGGGATGGAAGCCTATCAGGAGCAAGACCGAGAGAAGCAATTTCATGGCGTAAAATAAAGGAGAAGGCAGACTACGTAATGGTGGAGGGAGACGCTTCTGTGATCTTACCCATGATAGTATGTTCACTTATAACTAGAAACACCGAATAGTAAATGAAGCGTACACAAGAGAGAGAGCTTCAAAAGGAAGCGCGCTATTTTTTTGTGAATGGAGAAGCAGTGGAAGAACTTGAATTGTTAGCAGAGAAAATCAGAGAATTTGTTAATACAGTCGCATAACAATTTCTAATTTTTGGACAAGAACATATAACAAGATTACAGGGTTTAGTCTAAGCATTGAGTGTGAAGAAATGGTTATTTCAAGGGAAGAACTGTTAAGAATTATAGATTCTACGAATGTTAAGGCTACGGCGACTAGAAAAGATATTGAACAATTGTGTAGAGAAGCGATAGAGTATGGTTTTGGATGCGTGTGTGTTAACCCTGTTTATGTGAGATTAGCTGCAACAATCCTGAGAGGCTCAAATGTTAAGGTTTGCTCAACAATAGGCTTTCCTTTCGGGGTTACGCTTTCGGAGATTAAGGCTTTGGAGGCTGTCAAGGCTGTAGAGAATGGGGCAGAGGAGCTGGACATGGTTGTCAATTTAAGTGCGTTGAAGTCTGGTGATTATGAAGGAGTAAAACGGGATATTGCGGCTGTTGTTGATGTTAAACGATTGTCGAAAGGATTAATTGTTAAGGTGATTATTGAAACGGCCTGTCTAACAAAAGAAGAGAAAGTGATTGCTTGTGGACTTGTTAAAGAGGCTCATGCAGACTACGTGAAAACTTCCACTGGCTTCTTTGGAAAGGGAGCAGCTGTTGAAGATGTAAGATTGATGAGGTTGACTGTGGGCAACAATTTAGGTGTTAAGGCAGCTGGTGGCATAAGAAGATACGCTGATGCTGCAGCCATGATTGAAGCGGGAGCAAATAGGATTGGAACAAGCACAGCAGTTACAATAATTGGGGGAGCGCCATAAGATTTTACATTCTTTCAGGTGCGAATATGCCGATTAGGCTAAGCGCGTTTCTCAGCACTATTCTCACAGCGTCAACTAGACCGAGTCTTGCGTCGCTGAGTTCTTGAGGTTTCGCCTTTATAACCGGTAAAGCATTGTAAAAGGTGTTGAACTTGTCTGCTAATGAATTGGCAAAGTCGGCGATTAGGCTGGGCTTGAGGAGTTCTGCTGCTTCTATGAAGTTTTCGGGAAAACTTGCTAGGGTAACAATTATTTCATGTTCTAGTTTTTCTTTCAGCAGCTCATATGCTGGTTTTTCAGGTTTTTTAGCGGCCTTTCTCAAGATACTGCATCCTCTCGCGTGAGAATATTGAATGTATGGTGCACTGTTTGTCTCGAAATTAAGCACTCTGTCCCAAGTGAACACTACGGGTTTTGAAGGGTCAACTTCTACGAGGGCGTATCGCACTGCACCCATACCTACGAAGTTTGAAATTTTCTGTTTTTCTTCCTCCGACAACTGTGGTGAACGCTTCGAAACTTCTTCGTATGCTCGTTTAACAGCTTCGTCCATGACTGCGTCGAATGTTATGTAACGTCCTCTTCGACCTTCCATTCTATATCCTGGAAGGTTTACGTGATTGTAAGCGAAGTGAATTAAGTTGTCTGCGAAGTTGCCATAGCCCAAAGCGTGCAATGCTATTTTCAACTGCAATTGAGGTAACTTCTGCTCCATCCCAACAACATTAATGACTTTTTCAGCTCTTTCAAACTTCCATAAAGTGTAAGCGATATCTCGTATTGGATAGAGGGTTGTACCGTCAGAACGCATGAGCGTTAAGGAGGGAACCTCATAAGATTCTCTTAATCCAAGTTTTCTTCTCAAGCTGCATTTTTGAACCACTTTTTCAGCGTCAAATTCTGAAACTCCATCTAAAGTGAAAATGTACGGTGTTCTCTTCAGCTTTTCAAGAATTTCTTGCACTCTGTTGTTCCATACCAGTTCGCTCTCCCAATCCCATGAATCATAGAAGACTCCTGCACGACTCAGAGTCTCTTTGAAACCTTGTAGACAAAGCTCACTGGCTTCCCTTATGAGTTGTTTAACGTGTGCGTCTTCAGCCTCATACGCTCTGTTTAGCTCATTGATTGGTATTTCGGGATTCTCATCCTCACTTACTTTTTCCAGGAGCTCTTCGAAAAGTCTTGGATACTTGTCCTTAAGCTCAGCAGCTACAGACATCCAGTCGTCCAATTCTCTAGTGAGTTTATTGATTTCTTCTGTTGCTGAAACCGTTTTGGCACGCTCGAGTTGCCTTTTCAAACGGTTAATTTCGGTCAGGCAACTTGTCGCTGTGTATATTTTGCCGAAGAAGTGGTCCGGTTTACCGTCAGGTTTTGGCATGCCAAGCTTTTCATATCCATAGGCTAACACTGCTGATTGGCCGCCCACATCATCAACATAATAATGGCGGCAGACGCTATGACCTCTCGATTCAAGCAATCGGGCTATAGTGTCTCCAAGCATGGGGTTTCTTGCGTGTCCGACGTGTATCGGATGAAGGGGGTTTACACTTGTATGCTCAACAATGACTTTCAGGGGCTTATCCGTTTTGACGAAGCCATATTCCATATCAAAATGTCTAATGGAATCAATCGTTAAAGCTGAGAACTTCGCAAAGTCCACGTGAAAGTTTATGTAGCCTCCTCCAGCCACAACAACATGCTTTATCAGAGAGAACTTTGACTTATCCAGGGTTTTGACTAATCGTTCAGCTAAAGTGGAGGGTTTTTTACCCAGTTTTTTGGCAAGTTCAAAACACATTGAGGAAGCCAACTGACCAAACTCAGAAGTAGGTGGTTTATCTAAGGATAAGCGTTCAATTCGGATATCAGGAAAAAGTTTTTTGACAGCGTCTCCTAAACTATTTTCGCACTCCGAGCGAAACTCGGCGAATGGGTTCTCCGAAACCATGACGTTTTATACCTCTTTCTGAAGCGCTCTAAACCTTTTAGAGCGTATCTTATACTTTAATTTGAGAATGCCCAAGTATAAACAAAAGCATATATTTCCTTTTAAAGAAAATGAAAGTTCTTGTGATTGCTATGAGAACAAAGATAATCTTCTCAGAGAAATGCCTGAAGTATGGTTCTTGGCATATAGAAAACCCTGAAAGAGTTAGAAGAGCCTATGAAATCCTGAAGGAAAAGAAATACGAGTTCTTAACGCCTGAACCAGCTGCAGAAGATGAAATAAACAGAGTACATGACCTTGAGTACATCCGCGGGCTTAAGGAAGGCTTAACAGAGGATGCTGATACCCCAGCTTATGAAAACATTTATGACTACGCAAGGCTTGCGGCTGGAGGAGCGATTTTAGCGGCAAAAGTTGGAGGGTTTTCTTTGATGAGGCCTCCAGGTCATCATACTGGTAGAAAAGGCTTAGCTCTAGGAGTAAGGACCAAGGGATTTTGTTACCTGAATAATGTGGCAATAGCCACAAGGTTTGTGGATAAGCCAACTTTGATTTTGGACATAGATGGTCATCATGGAAATGGAACTCAGGAGATTTTTTTAGGAGATAAAAAAGTGACGTATGTTTCGCTGCATAGATACCCACAATACCCTGGTACGGGTTACACTTCCGATGCTAATTGCCTAAACTTTCCCTTGAGGGCTAATTGTGGAGATGAAATGTATTTGAAAACTATGGATGAAGCTTTGAGCAGAGTTGACGTGGGCAGGTTTGAGGTTGTTGCAGTCTCCGCTGGATTTGACGCTCACGCGGGAGACTTGGCCTCTTTAGGTTTAACTGAGAAGGGATTCAGAGAAATAGGAAAAAGGATAGCATCATTGAATAAGCCCGCATTCTTCGTGTTGGAAGGCGGTTATTCAGGAGAAAAAATAGGAAAAGACATAGATGAGCTGCTAACAGGCTTGGAACTCGAAAAATCAGAGTTAAGCGCACGTCAAAAACCCTGATGTGGCATAAAGGACATGTATTATTGTTAGGCTCATGCTCGGCTAGGACTATGACGAATGAAAAGGGGTTTAAAGTTCACATGAGAAAGAATTAGAGTGGTGATTGCTCGTGATCCGATTACTGTTTGACCGGGGCACCCTTCTTTTACGCGGAGGAGTTGGAACTCCTTACGGGAAGTGGGATCCACGGGTCGGCTGTTACAGAATCAAAGCTGTGCATTACCGGGATGTGTTA
>DAOVGI010000049.1 GCA_030672475.1 Candidatus Bathyarchaeota archaeon | reverse complement strand
AAACAAGCTTGTTTAAAAAATAAAATACCTAGGGGGGGAGGGGGGGGTATTTTTTGAGCGTGCAGATTCATTATAGCACACGCTAAGAAAGGACACGGATTAATATTTGGTGTCTTTTTCGCATAAAACTTCCTGGGACACAAAAGGCTTGAAAACACAATGATATACACACACTTGTTTGGTCCCATAGATGACACATACGTTCCCAGAGTTGCCGTAACAACCAAAGAGGTCTGCGATTTTATGGATGAAGGGTTCGAGTATGTTTGCGAGCGCAACGGCGCTAAAATCTTCAGAAAACGCAAATAAATGCTAACACAAGAGTCGCAGGTTTACGAAAATAATGTTAAAAGCGCCGCCGGTAGGATTCGAACCTACGACCAACTGGTTAACAGCCAGCCGCTCTACCTAGCTGAGCTACAGCGGCTTACACTTGACGTTTTATGAGTTCTGAGTTTTCCAGTGATATTTAAGTTTCGTTATTTAACAGTTTTATTGGGAATCTGAGTCCAGTTTTGGTTCATGAGGTGGTAGACTTGAAGGCTGGGATAAAAAGAGGGCAGAGACGCGACACCAGAAAGCGTAGGTTAGGTTTGGGTGCTCAGTATGAACGGTGGTAGGGTCTCAAGAGTTCTTCTAGTAGGGATAGCATTGTTGGTACTTTGGTTACGATGTCTGTGAAAGTCAATATTCCGACAAGTTTCTCTTTGTTCATGACTGGAAGTTTTTTCACCTTTTTCTTTGCCATGAGTTGAGATGCTTCATCTATGCTGGCTGTTTCGTTGATGGTTACAACTGGGCTGGTCATAACTTGCCTCGCAGAGAGGGCTTCTGGTGCTAAGCATGGTTCCACTACTCTTCTTAGTATGTCACGTTCCGTTATGATGCCGACTGGTCTTTTGCTTTGCACAATCACTATAGAGCCTATGTCGAACTTGTTCATGGTTGCGGTTACTTCTTTGACGCTGGAGTCTAGTCGCACCACTTTTACATCTTTTGACATGACGTCTCTAACAAGAACTATACCCGCCATTGTATATTACCTCCACCATGACTGATCATTATGAATTGAGTGCTTTATCTTTTTTGATAGTTCGGAAAACTTGAAACGCCACGTGAAAGAGAATTATGTGTCCACCAAGAATATGTGCCTTCGCTTTACCCAGTCTGTATAGATGGATGGAACGCATGGTTGCATGTGATGCACGTGAGTTTCAGTGGAAATGTTGAAACTGCAAATGATATTGATGACTGACACCGTTGAAACAACTTGTGTGAATCAATAATCAATTTTTTGTGAGACGATGAGGATAAGGTTTAAATAGTAATTTCTGGTACGCGTTTAGCTATTAAATCAATGTTGAGTTAAGGTGTTGTCAAAATGGTCAGTGAAGGTAGAGGACGTTTGTTCAGAAGGACAGATGGCAAATACTTGATTTATCTTCCAGTGTACTTGGCTGAAGACAGCATGTTCCCATTCAAAGAGTTCGGCAGAGGTAAAAGAGGAGCTAGCGGTTCCATCGACGTGAAGGTGTGTTTCAAAATTGGGGACGACAAGCTAATCATAGAACAGTGGAAAGAACCAAAGAACGAATAAAACGGTAAATCACTGTCGCTGTTCCTGAGATTCACAACTGAGAACCAGCGACTGGTCCTTTTGTTTTTCTAATCGTTTCATTAGACTACATGTATTTCACTCTAAAGGCTTCAGTTCACACGCTATAAGGGGACAATATGGTGCATGTTACGCGTTCTACAGCACCACGAGATTTGCCAACAAACGTGTAGCACCAAACTAGGATTTCACACATGAATTGCGTTTGAAATGTAGCGGTTTTGGTAGCCCGGGAGAGATTCGAACTCTCGTCAGCGGGTCCAAAGCCCGCTATGCTTGTCCGCTACACCACCGGGCTTTTTAATGTGGGCTTGGTCATTTTTTCATTAGGTTATTTTTGATTAAAGTCTTCCTCTCTTTACGTGTCTTAAGTATGATGTTTCTGGTTTTTTCTATTGTGTTAGATGCGTTGTGCCTATTTACGCTGCTTAGGTTTAGAAAGTTTGTTATGTGCTTGTAGTTTTTGGGGTTTTTCTCTTCTAATTTTTCTAAGGAGCGTATTAGGGTTGTGTAACCTATTTTGATGTTGTTAATTGAGGCTTTTAGCCAAGCATAATTCTCAATTAAATCGATGAGTATGTTGTTCAGGTAATGGGTTGCTTCAATCGTTTTTTCTGAATTGGTCAAAGATTTCATGCGTATTATCGTGCCTTGTAGGAAGGCAGGATTCAGATAGTAGGTTAGCTTTTTCTTGGTTCTGAAGTGAGAGGAGTTGAAGGCTTGAAGATTTTGTTTGACTGTAAAGCTTGTTTCGTCCCATATCATTTTGAAAAGTCTTAGGTTATCTTCGACGTTTGAACAGTCTGCTTTGTTTAACTCTGTTATCTCTAAATAGTCGTTGAATAGGTTCTGCATTCCAAGTTTTTCTGTTGATTCTTCGAGTTTCTGAATGAATCTACTGTTTGAAAATGGTTCTAGAGTAATCTCCGTCAAAATCTTCAAAATGTTCTCTAGTGCAATCACGGCGAAGAGTTTTGCACTTTTGAAGTCTTCCCTTGAAAAAGCTGAAGTCGCACGGCTTAGGTATACGTCTGATTCTATGATGTGTGCTTCTGTTCTGATTTCTACTCTCTTAGGGGTACTGTAAGATTTAGCCATCAAAAGTTTCATGTTGGTTAACGACCAGTCGCGGTCGTAGAGGATATGCATCTCATATATTTTCTGATCTAGTTCCGGTGGGATTGGGTTTTGAATCCAACCTTTTGGAATATGATCAAAATCTATGAGTAAACCGTTGATTTCTGTTCTTTCTACGAATTCATGATTGAAGTTACTTTTGTCAAGTATTAGCAGGTCGATGTCGCTTGATGTTGCGGCGTCTCCTCGACTCCAGCTTCCAAACAGTCCTACACCGTATACGTTCTCTTGAACTCTCATTTCTCTAACAATTTTCTCCAGGGTTCTCCGCATTTTTTCCGGAATTCTCATTTTGTTAACACTTTTTGTTGATTATTAGCGAGTGTAAGTATTCAAAATTTGCGACGATGATCTTCTCTAATAAACCGTAAAATTTATATATCCGAACATTTCACTTGGGTAGACACGCGGGGCCGGGTGTGCTATTTTCTGTTTCCGAATCGATGATGAGGAACATGAAAAGGTGAAGGTTCTGAAATACATCGTAATTGAGGTTAGAGAATGGGTAAAAAGAAGAGCATGGTTCATCAACGTCTAGTTGACAAATGCCCGGAATGCGGTAGTAAAAATCTTATTCATGATTACGATACTGGTGAAACCGTTTGCGGCGACTGTGGACTTGTTATATATGAACAGATGATGGATAAAGGTCCTGAATGGCGCGCCTTCACTCAAGAGGAAAAAGCATCAAGGAGCCGTGTAGGAGTGCCAACATCGTATTCTGTCCATGATAAAGGCTTGTCTACAGCTATAAGCCAGATTGACCGCGACGCCTTCGGGAGGAAGCTGCCACTCCGCACACGCCTACAGATGTGGCGATTGAGGAAATGGCAGATACGCTCAAGAGTGCACTCTTCAATTGACAGAAACCTTGCTCAAGCAATGGCTGAACTTGATCGCCTGTCAGATAAGGTTTACATTCCCTCGCCACTCAAGGAGAAAGCAGCAATCATCTACCGTAAAGCCTTGGACAAAGGCCTAGTACGTGGCAGATCTATTGCAGCAATTGCTGCAGCTGCGCTTTATGCTGCTTGTCGTTCAAGTGGGACTCCTAGGACCCTGCGTGAAATTGCAGAAGCAAGTCTAGTTGAAAAGAAGGATGTTGCTCGTTGCTATAGGCTCTTGCTTCGTGAACTTGAAGTGCAGATGCCTATTGCCGATCCGCTTAATTACATTTCAAAGATCGGTGAAATGACAGGGATTTCAGGCAAAACCCAAGGAGTTGCCATACACATTCTTCTGCAAGCGAAGAAGAAAAGAGCATCAGCTGGTAAGGATCCAATGGGTTTGGCTGCAGCAGCATTGTATATAGCTTGTTTGCAGAACAACGAGAAAAAAACACAAAAGGATATTGCAGAAGCTGCAGGGGTAACAGAAGTCACTGTGAGAAACCGGTACAAGACTTTGAAGAAACAGCTTCATCTGGTAATTCCTGATTGATACACTACTGGTGAGTCTCTTCTTTTTCAAGTTCCATGATTATAGGACCAATGTATCCGCAGTTTTCGCACAGATACTTTTTAGGTGTTAGCCAATAATCAAGGCTGCTTGACAGACGGATTTTTCTGCTTCCGCATCTTGGGCAGTACACTCTTGTTGGTTTCCGATGACTTAATGTTTTAAATACTTCCTTTATGTCTCGTAGCAGTTTCATTGGGGGTTCTCTCCTTAGACTGTAATCATTGAATCTCAATGTTTGCTTCAGGATATCCTATACGTATCAGGTATTGTCGAACTTTCTCACGGTGGTCTCCTTGAAGCAGTATTTGATCGTTTTTCGCTGTTCCTCCACACGCACAGAAATTTTTTAGTTTTTGAGCTAAACTTGCCAAATCCGTGTCTTTACTATCTATACCATCGATAATTGTTGATGTTTTTCTCCACTTTCTTATTTCAAGTCTTATACGAATTCTTTGTTGTTCTTTTCCAATTTCTCCGCAGACGCACAAGTCCTTAGGAAGCCCGCATATTGAACAAATGTCAGCCATGATACTCAAACTTTACAATCAAGCGGCAGTATATAAAATTTTCAAATCTACCCTCTATATTATAATGCTTGTTAAAAAGGCAAAAAAGAATGCTGACTTGGAAAAAACTTTAATGATGCAAACAGCTCTTCCGTATCCATGAAAGTACTGATTGTAGGTTGCGGACACATAGGGTCTATTGCAGCAGAAGACTTGGCCCGAAGCATGAGTACGGTTAAAATCTCTGTTGCGGACAAAAACGTGGCGAGAGCTAAAAAAATTGCTGAAAGAATTGGAGTGAGAAATGTTTCATGGATTCAATTAGATGCTTCATACTACAGCGAATTGGTGAACACTCTAGGAAAATTCGATTTGGTAATGGGGTTTTTGCCAGGGAGTCTTGGGTATCGTCTGGTCGAGGCATGTATCGACGCTGGAAGTGACTTAGTTGATGTTTCCTACATGCCTGAAGACCCTTTGACATTGAATGCGAAGGCTGTGGAAACTGGTGTAACAGTTATTCCAGATTGTGGGTTAGCGCCTGGTATTAGCAACGTTCTTGTTGGATATGCCGCAGGGAGACTTGATCAGGTTTCAACTGTTCACGTGATGGTTGGTGGTCTTCCTGAAAAACCTGTACCTCCTTTAGGCTATGTTATCACTTGGTCACCTGAAAACCTCATAGACGAGTATACAAGAAGAACAAGGATAATTAAGAAAGGCAAAATAATTGAAGTTGAAACCCTGAGCGGACTGGAAGAAATTGATTTTCCAAACGTGGGGACACTTGAAGCCTTCTATACTGATGGACTTAGAACACTGCTGCACACAATTAAGGATGTGGATGACATGTGGGAGAAAACGCTTAGGTATCCTGGACACGCAGCGAAAATCAGCTTGCTCAAGGCTCTAGGTTTTCTTGATGAAGAACAAATCGGTGTTAACAATGTAAACCTGTCCCCGAGAAAGTTAACAATCAAACTCTTTGAGCAAAAGCTTCGAAGACCGGATGTCAAGGATATCGTAACGATGAAGATTGACGTTTCAGGCATTAAAAATGGCAAGCGTATACGTTATGTGTATCACTTATTAGACCGTTGTGACGAGAACCGAGGAATTACTGCTATGGCGAGAACCACGGCTTATCCAGCATCAATAATTGCACAGTTGACGCTTAAAAAACCTGAAAAGGAAAGAGGTGTCATACCCCTTGAAAACTTGGGTCGGAGCGAAGAATTCTTCTCTACATTTATAAATGAGTTGAAGAAGCGAGGAATAGAAATCACAGTAGAGAAAGTTGCAGAGTAAATTACGTCAATTTCCTCATCTCTTTACATCTTTCACAGAAATCTTGGGCTTATCTTTATATTTAATTCAGAACCATTTTGAATTGGAGAAGCCATGTTTACAGCAAAGATAAGGAAAAGAGACGGAAGAATTGTCGATTTTGATTCCAGCAGGATTAAAGACGCAATTCACAGAGCTTTCATTGCAGTTGAACTTGAGAATGGAAAAAGAGCTGAAGTCATAACCAAAGAAGTAGTTCAATTATTAGATAGGAAATTCGAGAAAAGAATTCCTTCAGTTGAAGATGCTCAAGACCTTGTCGTAACCGTCTTAGAGAAGAGGGGTTACGGGAAAGTTGCAGGTGAGTACCAATCTTACAGGGAGAAAAAAGAGGAGATACGAGGACTAAAAGAGGAACTCGGGATAGAGGAGCCGAAACTGACGGTAAACGCCTTGGAGGTTTTGAGGAAAAGATATCTTTTGAGAGATGAAGAGGGAAGAATAGCGGAAACTCCTGCTCAAATGTTTATGAGGGTTGCAGAAGCCATTGCGAAGATAGACGAAAAACACGGTGGAAATCCGGAGGAAAGTGAAAAAGATTTCTATGAAATGATGGCGAAAGTTGAGTTTCTTCCCAACTCTCCGACTCTATTCAATGCAGGAACGGAGCTGGGTCAATTGTCTGCATGTTTCGTTCTACCTGTTGAGGATTCTTTGGAAGGCATCTTCACTGCGGTGAAAAATATGGCTCTTATAGAAAAGAGCGGGGGCGGAGTTGGCTTTGATTTTTCTAAATTAAGACCAAATGGGGACATGGTTAAGTCAACCAATGGAGTGGCATCTGGTCCTGTAAGTTTTATGCATGTTTTTAATGCGGCAACAGAAGTGATAAAAGCTGGAGGAAAAAGGAGGGGAGCAATGATGGGACTTTTGAGAATTGATCACCCAGATGTCATTGAGTTCATATCTTCCAAACGGAATTCAAGCGTTCTGTCAAACTTCAATATTTCAGTGGCTGTTACTGACGAATTCATGAAAACCCTTGAAGAAGACGGGGAATATTGGTTGATCAACCCGAGAAACAAAGAAAAAGTGAGAAGACTTGAAGCTAAAAAAGTTTGGGATTTGATGGCGAAGTCTGCTTGGGCGAGCGGAGATCCAGGAGTAATTTTTATTGATGAGATTAATAGACGTAATCCGATTCCGGAAATCGGCAGGATAGAAGCAATAAATCCCTGCGGTGAACAGCCGTTACTTGCCTATGAATCTTGTAACCTAGGCTCCATAAATGTCTCCAGAATAGTTGAAAACGGGAAAATAAACTGGAGCAAACTGGGAGGGGCTGTGAGAAATGCTGTTCATTTTCTTGACAACGTTATAGATGCAAACAGTTTTCCGTTGAAGGAGATAGAAAAAATGACTAAAGCCAACAGAAAGATAGGTTTAGGCGTGATGGGGTTTGCGGACATGCTCATAAAGCTTGGAGTCCCATATGATTCTGAAGAGGCTTTGAAACTTGCTGAGCAACTGATCAAGTCTGTTACGGAAGAAGCGAGGAAAGAATCTGTTAGGCTTGGTGAAGAAAGAGGGTCTTTTCCGAATTTCGATAAAAGCGTTTGGAAAGACAAGTATCGTTGTATGAGAAATGCTACAGTGACAACGATAGCGCCGACGGGAAGCATAAGCATAATGGCTGGGTGTTCCTCTGGAATTGAACCGCTGTTTGCAATTTCTTTCATGAGGAACGTCTTAGATGGAACCAGACTCTTCGAAATAAACCCGTTGTTTGAGATGATGGCAAAGGAAAGAGGATTCTACAGTGCTGAACTTCTTGAGAAGATAGCGAGAACAGGCTCAGTTCAAGGAATCAAGAAAGTCCCCGAAGATGTCAAGAGAGTTTTTGTTACTGCCTTAGATATTCAGCCAGAGTGGCATGTCAGAATGCAAGCGGCTTTTCAAAGATACACGGACAATGCAGTTTCAAAAACCGTCAATCTCCCTCATGATGCTACGGTTGAAGATGTGAAAAAAGTTTTCTGGCTTGCCTACCGACTGAAATGCAAAGGAATAACTGTTTACCGATACGGAAGTAAACCAGAACAAGTTCTCAACATAGGAGAAATACGGACTGCGAAGAGAAGATTTGTCGCTGCAGAATCAGAATACGCTGGCGGCTGCCCAACTTGTCCGTTTCCCAACTGAATCCTGAAAAGAGATGTTGCGATGATTTTTTCTTCAACAGGTTAGTGCTCGCTTGTCAATAGTGCCAGGTAGCTGAACATTTCTTGGCTCTAACCTGTGGAGGCCCATGTCAGAAGGTTTATGAAGACAACTTCCATTATAGCCGCGATAAAGAATATACTATAAATGTAAGCTAAGGCTTTCATGGACATCGTTCTGCTCAATGTTTTCTTAATTGTCAAGTAAATGCCATATCCTTCAACTATTCCGATTGGTGTACTTACCATCAAAATCAGGGGTAAGGCTTTGATGCTCACGGCTCCAAGTAGACTGCTTCCACGTAGTATGCTCAGAAAAAGAATCATTATTGTGAAGACCAAGGCGAATGTTCGGGGATGTTCAATCACTATGCGTCCATACTTTTCTCCTTCAAAGAAATCCGTAAGCACTAACTTCACGTAGAATGTCATACCCAGCAAGATGAGAGAGATTACAAGAATGTTATGTATGAAAAGCATGGCAACAGCTAAGAATTGATTTTGAAGGATGTCTCCTAATGTGCTGAAGAAGATCACGTTCTCGACGTATGAGAGAGCCAGAAAGATCAGGAAGGCTAAGCCGAGAAACAATGTGCTTCTTTTTGGATCCAAACAGGCTGACACTCCTAGAGAGCTAGAGCAAACGAGGAAAAGAGTAATTCCAATATTGTATCAAAAACGTGAAAAGCAAGCGCCAAGATGATGGTGACCCTGCGGGCGCTCTGGAAAGTATGTTCTCCTTTCCTGAAATTCCTTAGAGCAAAAACATTGAGACCGTTGTCCTTGTTTTCCTTTTTGGCGAAGTCTTTCATTTTTTCTCAAATTATTCAACCGTATTTTCCTTAATGAACTTTGTTCATGATAACAATATTGCTGGCAGCTATAGTGTACAGAAGAAATCGTTCTATGTAGTTTGCACAAACGAGATAATCATGTACCTGTGTATGAATCTTGTAGTGCAGAACGGCAAACACTTAATAGTCATGTAAAACGGATAGTTTGAAGTTAATGAGAAGGGGATAAAAGAATGCGAGGTCGCCCTGCCATAGTTGCTGTTGGAAGGACGAGGTTTGGAGAGCACTACGAGAAGGAACCTGAGCAACTGATTGAAGAGGCTTGGCTCAAAGCTTCAGAGGAAGCAAGTATAGAACGTAAAGATTTGGAGGCCTGCTATCTTTCCGACTATTTTCTTCCGATCACGAATAAGCTTGGACTTGAGGAAGGATTTCTTTCGGAACTTACAGAACTTCATGTTCCAATGGAGGCAACGCGCTCCTTTGGATCAGCACTGCTGAATGCTTGTAACGCCATTCAAGCCGGAAGATACAAAGTAGTTCTAGTTGGCGGATTAGAGAAGATGACTGATAGATGGGACAAAATTCGTGACGACCTGATGCTTCTGGAAGATCCCTGGAGCTATTATGCAGGATGCACTCCAGAAGCGAATCATGAGCTTATGCTTCGAGCCTACATAAAAAAACACGGCATAACTGGTAAGAACCTTGAAAAACTGAATTTGGCCTTGGCGCATATTTCAGTGAAAAATCATTTACATGCAACGAAAAATGAGTATGCGCAATATCAAAGAAAAATAACGGTTGAGCATGTCTTAAAAGCGAGAGAAGACGCTAGAAAACCCTTAGGTCTCTATGATTTCGCTCCGATATCTGATGGTGCAGCCGCGCTTGTGCTTGCTAGTGAAGAAGTTGCCAAAGAATTCGCTGATGAACCAGTTTACATTCTCGGCTCTTCCTCCGCAACGGATTATCTGACTTTTCCGGCGAGGGAGAATATGACAGGCTTTTTAGTGACTGAAATCGCTGTCAAAGCCGCGTTGAAGATGGCTGGAACAAGTCTTTGGGATATACAAATGGCTGAGCTTTACGACCAGTCCACAGTCATGGAGATGATTTCTCTTGAGGATTTAGGTTTTTGCGAACATGGAAAGGCGTGGATGAGCATATATGAGAGCTGTCAAGATTACAGGGGTTATTATCAGATTGATGGGAGAAAGCTTTTTGTGAACATGAATGGCGGTTTAAAAGCTGATGGAAATCCATTGGGCGCTACAGGAGGAGCTCAGATTTTAGAGATTTACAAGCAGTTAAAAGGTCAGGCTGGTGAACGCCAAGTTCAGAGCGATGGAGAATTGAAGTGCGGATGTGTCCTTGAGCTGGAGGGTTTTGGAACTAAAGGTTACGTTTACGTTTTAGGGAGAGATCGTGAATGAGTAGTGAGCCGATAGAAAGGAGAGTTTCATACCTTGGCGATAGGCTGAGGGGAAGACGTTGCCATATTTGCGGAAAAGAATATTTTGACATAAGAGATTACTGCGGGAACTGTGGGAGAAAAAGCTTTGGAAAAATGGTTGATATGGACTTGTTCTACGAGGAAGGTAAACTGGAAGTGTGCACTTTCATAAACAATCCGACAAACAAGTTTACGAAGCTAGGCGGCTTCATTTACGGTATAATCGCCTTTCACGATGGGAAGATAAAGGTTCCGGGAAGATTAACAGACCAAATAATAAAGGACGGTGAAGAAATAGACTTTTCCCTCTTTGAGGGAAGAGCTGTTGTTCCAAGGTTTAGAAGACGCTACTCTGTTGGAAGAAGCGACGTCATCCCAACAATTTCACTAGCTTTCACCTTCAGCGACGAGTATTATCCATATCAAGAACATGTGGCAGTCAAGCCGGATAAGGAGTATGATGCACCTGGAATAGTGGGGTATGGGGTATACACTTCAAGATTCAGGATACGTGAAAGAAACATGGAGCGTTCAGTACCCTTTATTGATGAGGACTCGATAACTGCTGCTGTTGAAGCTGGAAAACTTGCTTTAATTCACTGTGGAGTTGACAGTTCGCTTGTTGGCAAGGTTTATGTGGGTTCAGAATCCAATCCGTACGCTGTCAAACCTATAGCTTCCAAAGTTGCACAGGTGCTAAGACTTGGCGAAGAAGAGGACGACATGCAAGGAGTTGACGCTGTGGACACAGAGTTTGCATGCAAAGCCGCAACAAGCATGTTCAAAGATGCAGCCTCACTGGTTAGCTACCCGAAATCAAATATTGAATACGCTCTGGTAATAGGCGCAGACAATTCACAAGCTGCTCCAAGAAACTGCCCAGGAGGAGAACTTGACCTGTTCGTCGGATATGGTGGATGCGGATACGTTTTGGGAAGGCAGGATCTTATAGCTGAAATTGAAGGTTGGTATTCATGTACTTCGGACACGCCTGACTTTTGGAGAAGAGACGGAGAACCCTTCCCAATGCATGGAGGAAGATTCACTGGAGACCCAGCCTACTTTAAGCACGTTAAAAAGGCTGCTATAAAATTGATGACGCGGCTTAACCTGCAAGTGGAAGATGTTAACTACTTTGTGACACATCAACCGAACGTTAGCTTTCCAGTGAGGATTGCCAAGGAGCTTGGATTTAAGGAAGAACAGTATTCCCAGTCACTTCAAGTGACTAAATTCGGCAACACATATTCAGGTTCTTCACCGTTGGGTTTGGCCGCTGTCTTAGACATAGCTGAACCGGATGAACGCATCTTGCTTGTGAGTTATGGTTCAGGAGCAGGAAGCGACGCCTACTCGCTCATAACCACAAGTCAAATACTGGATAAGAGAAAACGCCAAAAACTGACGGTTGAATATCAAGGGGAGAACCCATTCTTGGAATATGTGGACTACACAACTTATAGGCGACTTAAACTTGGAATGTAGCAAATCCTTAATAAATTCTCACAATCACCCTGTAGACGGAGTATAAACCATTGTTTGCTTACGGAATATTCAAAGTTTTATACTCACCTTTTAAAGCGTTCAAAGAAATCATTCAAAACCCAAAGCACATAGGGCCAATTCTAATTATGATGCTGTTCGTGTTTGCAAACACTGGATTCGGTTACGTCGTTTTATCTAGGAGTTACATTGATCAAGCGATGCCGCCAACCTCAAGGTTAGATGAATGGACGGAAAACTGTACACTGTGGGTTTCTAATGTTGGCACGCCGAAATGCAGCGAAGATCACATAAGCGGCTTTTGTTATGGAAATTGCAGCATAAACTTCACTGTGATCAATGATTCTCAAATTTGGATGCAGTTGAATACTACCGATCCTGTAAACTGTTCAAGTTTGGAAGGTTTCAAAACTCTATCTGTGAAAGTGAAATGGATCAGAATCGATGAGGTTAGACCTAATGTGACAATTCACATATTTTCAAGCTCTTCGGATTATTTTCGTCAGGATCTGACACAGAATTTTACTGATTCGAACAGCAATGTCTGGAAAAACTTGACTATTCCATTAGGATCTGCAAGTGAAAAATGGCAGAACAACAGTGCTAATGCACGTTGGGAGGAAGTTAATGGTTTAGAGTTAATTTTCATGTGGCCTTCTGTTTCAAACATAACTGTTCTAGTTGACGGATTGTTTTTCCACGGCACTTTCAAGCCAGCGATTGTGGTTGCAGGTCAATTTATGCTTGATTACCCGTTGATTGCTTTTATGCAGTTTATGATACACTGGGGTATTCTCGGCGGTTCACTGTACATAACCTCTAAGGCCTTTCGCTTGAAGGTAACTTGGAAAGTTCTGTTCATAATAGCAGGCTTTGCACTCGTCACACTTCTCATACAGACGATAATAAGAACTTCAGCCTTTGCTGTTTCACCTGACATTTATTATCCTTTAGAAGCGTTAGGCAGCGGTCAAGAAGCAGAAAAGGCACTTCTGCAAACTCTGGAGCAAAGTCAATTTTTACTTCAATTCGTAAACTATGTGGAAATAGTTATGAGTGTTTGGACCTTTGCATTATGTCTAGTTGCCATTTACTTGTTATCTGATTTTTCATGGAAAAAAAGTCTACCTATTGCAGCTCTCGCATGGTTAGTTTACTTCCTTATTGTGAGAGGCGAAATAGTGAGGCTGTTCACGCTTTAGTCTTGTGACCGAAGTGCTTGCGAATACTGGTGAAAGCGTCATTCTTGGCACTATAATAGCCAATACAAAAGCAAGGGGCACGGAACTGCAAGTGCTGCAAGCATAAGGCAACGATTGAAACGAACCTTGCCATTAAAGGCTGCCTGAAACTCCTACGGTTTCCTTAACGTCTGCTCAGAACATTCTTCAGCTAGATTCTAGCAAGATTTATATGGTGGGATGGCTTTTCTGCATTCACTGGCCTTCCCAAAGCTTGTGTTTCCAAGGGATATTACAGTTTTGTTGGATAGGCTGGTTCCGCGATAAGGACGAAAACATGATATGCCAAGAAGGCTGCCAGAAAAAACAAGAACTGCTAAAAGAAAAATGAGAAGACGTGGGAGCAAGAAGCGGTATCGCCCGAGCAAGCCATTTTTAACGAAAGCACCTATATGGAAAGGTCAACAGATGGAAGTTGTTGTCGATGACATTGGAAGTAGAGGCGACGGAATAGCAAGGATGCATAACTATATGATTTTTATTCCTGGAGGCAAAGTTGGAGAACGTGTCCATGTTAAGATAGTGTCGGTTGGCGGCAAATTCGCTGTCGCGGAGAGAATAACCTAAGTAGGGAGGATGAGAATTGGAAATAAAGGATTTACGGAACGGAATGAAACGTGTCACTGCTGAAGGCAAAGTCACCGAGAAATCCGAAACGCGTGAAGTTCAAGCAAGATTCGGAGACAAAACGTACAAGGTTGCAACAGCCATTATAAGCGATGAAACAGGCACGATAAAGCTGACGTTATGGAATGAACAGATCGACCAAGTAAACGTTGACAGCAAGGTCAAGGTGGAAAACGGTTACGTAACCAGTTTCAGAGGAGAAATCCAGTTAAACGTGGGAAAATACGGACAACTGACTGTGGAGTAACAAAGAACTAGCATACAAAAAAAGTTTTTTATCAAGTAATATGAGAGGTGAAACGAATGGAAGAAAGAAGAGACTTCAGCGGAGGAAGAGGCGAATTCATCCCAAAACCAGTTGAAATAGGAAAAGAATACACGGTCAACATACAAGAAACAAGCCGCAGAGGCGAAGGCATAGCTCGAATAGAAGGCTTAGTAACCTTTATACCGAACACGAAACCAGGCGACCACGTAAAAATAAGGATAACAAGAATAAGCAGAAGATTCGCAGAAGCCGAAGTTGTACACGAGAAAGAAGAGAAAGAAGAGAAAGAAGAGAAAGAAGAGAAAGAAGAGACAGAAGAGAAAGAAGAGAAAGAAGAGAAATAGACAACAGTTACGGCGTCCTTTGATTTCCATATTCACTCTGCTGAACGGGCTGACGTTTTCGACGAAGAGCTTCAACAGATCAGCAGGATAAAGTTTCCAGTTTTTTAAGAAACAATTATGTAAAGGTTACCAGTACGTGAATGGAGAGGTCAACATATAGCCATGCTTGTTTTTAGAAAGATTGATCATGCATAAATGTCTTCGTAGTGAGCACAGGTCAAGACCGTACCCGTAAAACTTATTTTTTCCGTCACCGTTTATGTCGGAGTTCACCATATTTCAATTCGCCCTTGCCACAATCATAGAGCGAGCAAATCCTTACGATGTCATAGATGTCCATATGATGTGCGCTGCATTTGATTTTAAGCAGAATTGTGTAAACAATGTTGGGGGAGAAGCCTGTTTTAGGCTTCATCTATGAATTTCTTTGGTGATGGGATATCTGGTGATAGGCCTCTTCTCTCGCGAATTTGTTTGATGACTTCGGCTGCAACGTTTTCTGGGGCTTTTTCCCAGTGGTCGAAGGTGCACTGCCAGAAGGCGTGGCCTGAAGTTGCTGAACGCATCTCTGCAGATAAGCCGAAGGTTTCTGCGACTGGGATGTATCCTGTGACGTTTGTTAGGGCGCCTCTCTGTTGAGAGGAGATTATTCTTCCGCGTTTTCTGGTGATTACGCTGGAGGATTCGCCTACCCACTGGGCTGAGACTGAGAGTCCGATTTTGTAGATGGGTTCTAGGATTACTGGGTCTGCTGTTAGGAAGGAGCCTAAAATTGCGCGGCGTACGGCTGGCATGATTTGTGCTGGTCCGCGGTGCACTGGGTCTTCATGGAGTTTAACGTCTAACAGTTTTATTTTCAAGCCTCTCATGGGTTCTTCGCATAATGGTCCTGATTGGCAGGCCCAGCGGAAACCGGCGAGAATCATTTCTCGGGCTTCGCGGAGGTATTGGACACCTTTGGTTAAGTCGATGATCATGTTTCTGTGTTCATCGAGGGCCCATACGTTTCTTGCTTCTTGTGTCGGCCACTTTGCTTCTTTGTATAATATTGTGCCAATCCGTTTGCGACCCATTTCTTCGGCGATGTCGCCTTTTTCAATCATTTTTATGATTTTTTCTTGTAGAGGTTCAACTTGTATCCAGAATCTGCTGTGTTTGTTGGGGCTTTTAGCCATGGCTACTACGCCTTCTCCGGGGACGCTTTCTCTGTAGACCACTATTGGACGTGAAGTTGTGATGTCTATTCCGCCGCCGTAATCTCTTAGGAACTTGACGGCTATTTCCAGGTGAAGTTCACCCATTCCACTTAGCAGGTACTCGCCGGTCTCCTTGTTCACTGTCGTTACGAGGTTTGGGTCTTCAATTGAAAGTCTGTTCATCGCGTCCACTAGGCGCGGCAGCTCTCTGGGATGTTTAGGTTCAACGGCTATTGTTACGACTGGTTCTGAAACGTATTTTATGCGTTCAAAGGGATACATCGCGTCTTTATGTTCAACGTCTATGATGGTTTCACCTGCTCTTGCAAGATCAAGCCCTAGCACAGCTGCTATGTTGCCTGCAGCTATTTTGCCGACAACCTCTCTGAAGGCACCCATATACATGGAGACTTGTTGTACACGGTATCCTTTGCTTGCGTTGACCAAGTATACTCGGCATCCCTCTTCCATCAAGCCTGAGAAGAGTCTGCCAGTCGCCACCAGCCCTGCATGCGGATCCATCTGAGCCAAAGTTATACACATTACAGTTGGACCATTATCGTCACAGTTCAGCATTGCTTTGCCGATTTCCGAGTCCATTTCTCCTTTCCAAACCTTCATTATACGGTATCTTTGGGCTTCAATGGGGTTAGGCAAGTTCTTAACTGCCATGTCAAGTATTGCAGAGTGCAGTGGAAGTAGCTCAGGCAGTTTCTGATACTCGCCTTTCTTGTAAGCGTCTATTATGTCGCTGAATTTTATTCCTTTTTTCTGAGCCATACTAAGCGTGAAACCCCACTTGTGAAGAGCTGAACCGAAAGCAACAGTCTCCTTTGCAGGATCAACCTTCCATTTTTCCTTGAACTCTGGCTCCCCATAAATGTCAATCAAATTGTTAAAGTCACGGACTATACGGACAAGCTTGTTCTGAATCTCATTCGGATTGAGCCTTAACTCCTTGATTAAGCGGTCAACCTTATTTATGAAAAGAACAGGCTTCACCCTTTCTTCAAGAGCTTGACGCGTGACAGTCTCTGTTTGAACCATAACTTCCTCCACAGCGTCTACAACGACAACTGCACCGTCTATAGCACGTAAAGCCCTTGTCACTTTACCAGTGAAGTCCACATGACCAGGTGTATCGATCAAGTTGATTACGTATGGACGATCTTCCATCTCATGTAAAAGCGAGATATTCGCAGTCTTAATTGTAATCCCACGTTTCTGCTCTTCCTCCAGATAATCCAACGCTCTAGCTTCACCAGCTATTTTAGGTGACAACAATCCCGCTTCAGCCAACAGCGAGTCAGTCATCGTCGTTTTCCCATGATCAATGTGAGCGATTATCCCTATATTGCGTATATCCTCTTTCTTACCCATCAGACCAAGTATATCAGCCGTCTGCTTGAACTTTGGCATGTCACATATGTCCCCTTAAAGTCTCCCTCTCTTGAGTAATACCAATTAAAAAACATTACGAACAAGATTCTTTCCATAACTTCCTTTCTGAAAGAAGCAGCGTCATAAGCATAAAATCTTGAAACTGCAGTGTCTAAGATATATGAACGAAAAAACGCCTAGGGGGGGAGATCTTGTCAATTAAGATGTCAGTCAAAGACAAGAGCATTCGTTGTTATGGTACAATAGTTTTGATTTTCTGTTTGATGCAACTTGCGGAATGGATTGAATCCGCGCAACTCGTCAAGAAACTTTAGATTTAAATGCGTCTTATTTCTCGTATGGCGTCGAGATTCGGATCGTTGGAAAGCACTCTTGCTTTGTTGAAAATGGTTATCGAGGCAATCACGCGGTCGCCTATTGGCTCGCTCCTCTTCAACGCTTCCACCGCCTTTCTTACTAAAACATCCTTTTTTTCGGACATTTTGTCTTCCTCGCTCAGAATGGCCCGCGCGTTAAGCGGCTTAGTAGCCTAGCTGTATCGTTTTCTATCTTAGCTAAATCCTGCGAATTTGGGCGTCCTCTTATATCCCCAAGTTTACCCTTTGTGCTGTACAGTTCATTCCCATGAAATTCGCCGACAACGTACCATTCAGCCTTTACATTGAATCCCAAATGTTCGAAAAATTGTCTCATAAACTTCACGGCGGGAATTGCCTCATCTATTCCTGTGTGAGGACCAGAGTAAGTGCAGAAAACGACTGCGTTCTTTCCATGAATCTTTGGGGAACAAGGCTTGATGAATCCACGTTTTCCATACTCCCTCATTTTTTCTTTAACAAACTCTATTACTGGTTGTGCAGGAAGCCACATGTGCGAAGGTGAACCCAGGAAAACCAAATCGTAATCGTAAAGCTCTTCTCCTTTTGCTTCCTCAATCTTCTTGACTGTAATTTTTATGCCTTTCTTTTCCAATACTCTTCGGATGGTTTCTGCAACTTTCTCAGTGTTTCCGGTTCCTGACCAATAAATAATTAATGCTTTCATGATTGTTTCTCCTTCACATTTCTGTCCATAATGGCTTGAGGAAAGACTATATGAATGATTGCCTGCTTGTTGATCATAAATTTTCCAGAAATAATATTGTTTTTCAGCGTAATTTCAAGTTTTAAGCGCACACAAATTACCCCATTTATCTCTCTGAGATGGCGACATTCAGTTATCCCGAACGATCTTAATGGCTGGGATTGAGGCAAGCATACCACATATGAAGATGAAGACACGCACGCTTTGAAATCTTGAGGATAACCGTACATAAACTATGACGCCTCGGATATTAACGTCAATCTCTTGGGTTGGAAGGTTGTTTAGTCTATCAAACTCTTGGAGGTTTAATTTACGATTTTTTCATCGGTTAATTATGCTTTTTAGTATGGTTATGGTTTTTTCTTTTTCTGCTTTTCTCGTCAGGGTTTTCATGTCGATTTTTGTGTATTTTATGATTGCTTTTATGTCTTCTTTGTCTTTCAGAGCTTTTTCTCTGGGGATTGTCACTTTTATCATGCGTAGCTTAGCTAAAACTAGGTTCTCTGGTTTTTGATAGAATGTTGGTAATCCTAGGATTGTTCCTGTCTTTTTTTCTAGTTTTCTGTTAGAAAAAATGATGTCAAGCGTGAAAGGTGTCATCTTGTCTTTTACAGTTAGTATTTTGTAGCTAGACTCTAATGCTTTTCGAATTTTCTCTTTGTTGACTTGGAAGCCTACATTTTTTAGCGGCGTTACAAGTTTTGTTTGCAGATCTTCTGGGAGAACTTGCACAATAATGTCTATGTCCATTGTTGTACGGGGCTTGCCGTAATAGCTTACTGCTAAAGCTCCAGTAATCACGTAGCATGTTTCAGCAACGTTGAAGCTGCTAACCACCCGTTTTATCAAATCTTCGAAAGATTCCAGTTTCTAAACCTCGTGGTGACACGGCTTCTTGCGGACGATTCTTTCTCTGACCTTTTGTACAACACGTTCTTCTTTAATGGATATGTTTTGTTTGCGGATTCCTTCCGCACAGATACGAACACATACGTCACTCATGTTAACTGCAACTTCCACTTTTTCTTCTGCACCGAGTTTACGATTCAACCTTGCCACCAAAACACTAAGCGTCACCTGAAGCTTAAGGCCAAGTTCCTATTTAAGATTTTAATAGCTTCGTTTACGTTGGCAGCGCGCACGCTCTGACAGACTCTTCTTTCAAAATATGAAGCCAGAGGGCTGAGCGCCCGCAATATTCTGGACAAACCACTAAGAGGAACGCGTCAACTAGAAAATCCGAAACCGCCTAGGGGGGAGGGGGGTAGGTTCTGTCGATTGATGCTTCAATTAACGACAAGAGCGTATGAGTACTCGCGACTCATATTCTATCTTTTCGTCATAGAAGAATAACCCTGTTGCATTCTATGAAAAACTGGGAACTTGTTCTCGGAAAGATACCTACATTTCTCAAGCCTTAATTCTCTCACGAATCTCTCTACACATTTACGCGTGAGAGAATCCGCTGTTGTTCATACGTTTGCGGGTGGTAGAGTGGGTGTGCAGTGCAGAAAGTTGTGCCTTCCAAAAGCTCTTGCTGGTTCCATGTTGGTGGTTTTGCCCTTTTGCTGGTCGGCATCCACATAAGATATATGCTGAAAACCTGTTCTTTATGTTTCGTTTTGTGTACGACATCAATCACGCTCAAGGGTTTGAAGCCTAGCTTTTCCATTTGCCACTTCTTAAACCAAGGGCTCCAATGATTTTGCAGGGCTATCGTTGCGAAACCAGCTGTATCCTTTTCACTCTTTATCATGTCTTCCAGTAACTGTTTTCCAAAGCTGTGGCCTTTTGCTTTCCGTAGAACCCAGATGCAATTCATCACCATTACATTATCGCCTATTATGGGATAGTAGGCTGCTTCTGTTGGCGCATACTCTATCTGACCAACAATCTGTCCGTTGAAAATCAGCAATTTCTTGTGAAATCCTTTTCGTATGGTTCTTTTCAAGTATTCTACCCTTTTTTTGTATCGCCTAAATGGACCCGCTAAACATCGGTAAAGATATTTTCCGTATTCACGCGTTTCAGTAATGTCGATAATCTTAGTCTGAGAAGCAAGCTTTATGTCGGTCATACTTTCTCATCCAACCATTTGAAGCAGGCTCATAAAAAGAATTTCCAAGAAATGAATCAACTCAAAGAGAGAAACTGGAAAATCAAACCGCTTACCAAACCGTGTTTATCTTGCACATTTGTGTAGATTACCATGAAAACACATAAAGTGAGGAAAAAAAATTGTTGAACGTAAAATCCATTAGAAAGTTCCAACTATTTTAGATTGGTGAAAAATCATGGGAGACCACTTCGTATCAGTTATATTCGTAACTCTTAACGAGGAGAAATATATCGGTAGGACATTACGTTTTCTCAGGAAAGCATTGCTTAAATGTGGAATTAACTTCGAAGCTACCGTTGCGGATAGTAGCTAGCGCGCGCTAACGTTCTATTTATAGAATATGAAAGTAGGGAATGTTGAGGTGATAAGTCTTGAAAAAGGCGGTAACTGTAGATCTCAAAGAACTGGGTGAGGAACCTTACTTGTCTGTAATATGTTATCCTAGGCCTAGTGAGGTGGAATTGAAGGGTCGTTTGGAGGAACTGCGTGGGCTTGGCGTCACGGCTCTGGAGTTTGGCGGAGAAAAGCAGGTTTTTGACGTGCAGGTTTTGGGGAAAGGCTGTGTCGGCGTGGTGACGATGGCCTACAGGGATGGTGAGAAGGTGGCTTTGAAGATTCGAAGAGTTGATGCTGACCGCACGGATCTGCAGCATGAGGCGGAAATGCTTAAGAGGGCGAACTCGGTGAATGTTGGACCAAGTTTTCTGTGTGTGAGCCAGAACTTTCTTTTGATGCGGTTTGTTGACGGTGTTTTGTTTCCGGAATGGCTGAAAAAACCTAAGGGAAAAGCTCGAATAAGAAGGGTTTTGCGTCAGGTTTTGGAGCAGTGTTGGCGGCTGGACAGGGAGGGTTTAGATCATGGAGAGCTGAGTCACGCGCCAAAGCACGTAATCGTCAATCGGAAGGATGAACCTTTCATTGTAGATTTTGAGACAGCCAGCATAAAGCGTAAACCGTCAAACGTGACGTCTATCTGTCAGTTCCTTTTCGTTGGCGGTGCAGCTGCGGGAGAAGTATCTGAGAAGCTTGACAGAATAGGCAAGAACGAGATTATTGAAGCATTAAGATGCTACAAAACCAGTGGAACTCGTCAGGATTTTGAGAAGGTATTAGCAGTTTGCAATGTCTAAACAATGTAGCGTAATGCTGGTTTTTCGTCTCTTCTGCTTTTCTTTACGTTTTCTATTTTCAGTTCTTTGATGATGGGGGAAGGATCAAGCCACATTTCCACTTGAAATTGCCTGGCAACTCTCTTCTTGTCATAAAGCAGTGGAACTAAGTCAACAAAGAGCCATCTGAAAGACTCAGCCAACTCCCTTCTCCTCCATGAATGAAAAACACATCCTTTTCTTATAACCATGTATGTAAAAACACGATAGAATAAACCTCTAGAAATAAAAGTTGCAACAACGTTCTGGGGATGATCGAGGAAAAGATTTAAAGATTCGGTTACTGAAACTGTAGCTAAAACTGGTGAACTTTATGGTTGTCAGCAGAGAAGAGATGCAGGAAACAGTTAGAAGATACAGAGAACCAGTCGGTTTGAATTTGGGTTCGCACTCAGCCTTGGATGCTTGGCAAGGACAACGCAGCTATGGTTTAAGAAGCATAATCTACACAACGCCGAGCAGAGCACGTATTTACCTTCAAAATCCCATGGTCGGCAAGCCAGACGAGCCCGTGGAAGATCTGCCAAGCTTAGTGAGAAGAGATATACGCATTGTAAACGACGCGAAAGACATAAGGAAAAGCGGCGACTGGACAAGCATCATACTAATCCTTGACAGTTACTCAGACATAGTAAAATACGTTGATGAACTCGTTGATTTAGAATGCTTGCAGATTCCGAACAGGGCTTTCTCAGTGTACGTTGGCGGAGACGAGTATTGCAGCGTAATCGAAGACAAGTTTGCAGTTCCAATACTCGGCTCCAGAACCCTTCTAAAAATTGAGAACAGAGGCGAAATCGAAAAAGACTATTACTGGTTTGCAGAGAAAGCTGGAATCCCATATCCGAAATCATACAAGTATGAGATATATGAAGGCGGCTTAAGATTCAAAGAACCAATCGATGAACCAATGCTATTGAAGGCTGAACACGCTCACCGAACTTTCGAAAGAGAATTCATCTTCGCCGCAAACTCACAAGACCTAGAGGAAAAGGTGGAACAAGAAGTCAAAGCTGGAAACCTGAACAGAAAAGGCTTAGAAAACGGACGCGTTGAACAGATCGTGTTGGGACCACACGCAAACTTCAACTTCTTCTATTCACCCCTAGACGCAAAAAGCGAATGGGGCGACGTCGACGACTGGTTCGCAAAACTTTACAATGTAAACCTCGAAGAAGCAAGAATATGCCTAGCCAACCAGTTCCTATCAATAGATGAGCGAAGAGAAACAATACTAGACGGTTTAAAACGGCTTCCAACAGACGTTCAACAAAAAATAAAGAAGATCCCATCATTCGAAGTCACAGCCCACGCAATATTAAGCCTCAGAGAATCCCTACTGAAAGACGTTCACCGTTACGCAGACCGTTACATGCTTTCATGCCGAGAACACGCTTACCCAGGAATAATCGGCGCATGGTGCCTACAGACCTTAATCACATGGGACCACATCTCCAAATATGAACTAAAACCCGTAATCAAACTGGACTTCACAAGCGGCATAGAAGCCAAAACAGCAACAGACTACGGCGTATACGACGTGCCAGAAGAAAGAAACCCCTACATGCACATCCCAGTAACACAAGACATCGCCCTAAGACACGGCGGAGGAACAAACGTTCACATGGGAATAGGATCACAATACGCAAACGCCAAATACAAAAAAAGAATGAGCATGGGAGACCGCATAGCCCTAGAAATCAGAAGAGCATGGAAAACAAATCAGCTACACCAAATAGTCACCTAAACATCCCATTTTTTACATAAGACAAACAAGAAAGGCATTTCAAGTTCAGAAATATCCCCTCCGAAAAAAGCGGGTGTGCAAAGGAATTTTCAGCCAAGCGCGCGCTGAGTATGCGCAGCCTGATTGTATGTATTCACTATCACTTCTTCGAACAACAGGAATGGCTCATGCAAAAATTCAAGAATAAGTGACGACGCCAATGAGGAAGTGGATACGCAAATTAGCTAGGCATCTGTATTCCAAATTCATAAATGATAATTGCTTTCGATAAACAATATTCTTGTTCTGGAGAACAATATGTTAAAGAACGTTCTGCGAAAAGTAGAATGGGTTAAGCATGTAAAATGTGTTAAATGCGGGAAAAGAGACTCGACAAAGGACGATCAGCTGTGTGACAGCTGCCGTTTCACGCTTACTCTTGAGAGTGTCATCGAAAGCAAAGAATGATGCGCACCAAACACGTTGCAATATGCTGCAGTTTATGAGACAAGTTGTCGATGGCGTCCACGGATGCGCCAATTGATATTAACACTAGCACACTAAAACTCAGATCAGTGAATAAATCAATCTGTAATCACGTAGTTCCTATATTTTTCAATTACTTGCGCAAGACTTTGTACATCAAACAGTTTGTGGTTCGTTAACTCGTTTGCAGCAGCCAAATATACTTCACTTATGATTGTTTTCAGGGTTTGATCCAGTTTCGGAGGACTAGACTTGCACAGTTTTCTCCAGTCTCTGACTGCTTCTGTTTCCGCTCTCTTCTTTGCCTCTTCAACATTCCTGTACCAACTTGTTCTTCTATAAAATTGTCGGACCATTTCCTTGCTTACCTGAATACCATCATAGGTGAACCTGCACTCATCAAGCGTTCCAACAACATCCACAACCACAAGGCGTCTTTCAACGTCAAAAGCCAACTCCACTTTTCCATCCTCATTCTCTAATCCAGCTTTTGACGAAATCTGCGTTATCGCTTCATTCACTCTCGAAAGCAATGCTTTAACATTTTCCACTTCCTCATCCGTCAAGCCAGCGATCTTCTGCGCTTCTCTCCACGAAACGTATCGATCTTTCTCTTCAAGCTTTGTGCTTACATCAAAAATAGGCTTTGAAAGCCGCTCTCCAGGTTTCGGATAGTGGTCTAGCCCCAAATCTTCAATTTTGACTAAGCCACGTTCAAGTCTCTTAAAGATTGATGAACCTTCGGGCAGTCCATTTCTATACATTATCTCAAGCGGAATCAGACAGTTTCTAAGGTTCGGCGTGAACATGCTATAATCATACTTGAGTTTTCCATTTTCCCTGTAAACTTTAGGCCTAAGAACGTTAACCAAATCAAACTCCATAACACTTGTCGGCTGCATCAACTCCTCAAAAGTCACCAGCTTTCCCTCTTTAGTTACTAAACCTCTGTAATGTGTTTTTATGCCCTTTTGTTCAAGTCTCTCAAAGCAGTAAGCTCCCATAAGGCATAAGGCTGCTCCTTTACCTTCAATGTGATCTGGCATCGCCCCCCAATCAAAAACGGAGTAGCGATCTGAAAAATGGAACCTTCCAACACCCATGGCATCCTTCGCTGGCTTCTTGACGACTTCCAGATCCTTTACGCTGCCCATGGCTTCCACTATTTCAACGTTTTAGCAGACTTGTCAGCTTCTTCAATCTGCCTTTTCCTTGCCAGTTGATACTCTCTAACTCGTTTCGCCATTTTCTCATCCTCCAAGGCGAAAATCTTCGCAGCTGCAATCGCTGCTCCTTCAGGCTCGATAGTGACAAGTGAACCTATTCCGCTTGGAACCCTAAGCGACGAGTATATGTCTGCTCCACCAAATTTTTCAGAGTAAAGCGGACAAGCAATGACAGGCTTTGTTGTGCTGGCATCGATGAAGGCGCTGAGAGCATTAGATCTCCCAGCCACCGTAACGTAAACAACCTTTTCTTCTTCATGTTCTTTTAGGATCTCCAGAACTTTCTTCGGTGTCTTGTGAGCAGAAGCAACACGAAACTCGTAATCCAGCTTTAAAACTTTCAGATGCTTAGATATTTCACGGGAAAATTCAAAGTCTTTTTGAGAACCCATCACTATAACAACTTTACTTTCCATGTTCTCACAGCACTATTCGTGATTCATTGCTACAAAGGTTTACGACGCTATTAAATTTTTCAAGGAACAGCGGCTACATGGCGATTAATGTGCATCCTTAACTTGAGGAGATCTCCATGTAAAGTCTGATAAGAGACGGAGAAGAGTAAGCAGCTTAAAGCCGTATATTTGCATGCGACACAATGCATAAGTGCATGCAGGATGCCTTCAAGATTCAACGGCGATTCTGCTTGCTTCCATATACAGATTTGAGAATTTCTTCTTTAGATCCCGTAAAGTGTAAACTGTACAATGGTTCTTGAAGAAAAGCTTCATTCGACGACTCTTTGCACCAATTCCTATAACAGCTATGTTTCTTCTCTCTAAAGTGCCTACTGTTTCTGGCAAGGCAAGATCTATGCTACTGTATCCGTATGGCCATCCGTCAGAAATAATTGTGATCAACCTCAAATTTTCATTTCTCGTTTTTATGATCTGTCCAGCGATTTTCAAAGCGTCCGGCATGTAGGTTAATCCTTCAAACTTTATTCCACCCATACGAGATTTCACTCTGACGTTGTATCGTTCCTTTGGATCTTTGATCACGAGGAAGCGGTCGTTGAAGGCGTACATTCCCCAAGAAGTTGGATCCAGAAGCAATTGGTTTGCAGCTTCCGCTGCTACCACAAAAAGCTCTAAGGCGAAATCTTTCATGTGTCTCATGCTTCTGCTGGCGTCAAGCAGGATTACCCACGCGTAGCTCTTGCTTAAGTTTTCGTCTAACATGAAAACGTCCATTCTCGGGCTTTTACTCGCTACCACCTGTATCATTTCCTGCAAATCTAGGACCCCATACATTTTTCTTGGATCTTCGTCAATCGCGTCTCTAGCCACAAGGAGGCTTTCTATAAGTCTATGTGCTTCGCTTTTGCATGCAAACTTGGATCTCAAGAACTCAGTGTAGCTTGGCTGCGGAATTTCAACTGACTTGAACCTTGTGGAAGCCAGAAAGCTCTCGTATTTTGCAATCATTTTCTCTCTCCTTTCTCTTTCATGTCTCCATGAATTGAAAACTTGAACTGCCTCAGCTTCAACCGTTCTTCTACTTACTTGTTCTTCGCTTTTTACTGAGACCCTGCCGCCTAGAAACTTCATACACTTCTTGAAGTTGCCTTCTTGGCGGATGTCTGAATTGACAACGTAAGAGGAAGAAAAGATGGAGCATTTGCCCAGTTCCTCAGTGTGCGGAAGGAATGGAGCCTCAGTTATGGGGCCGACATCTTCAATTGTGCAGTAAATCTCTTCTGCAACTTTCAGCCTTTCATCTTTCAAGCTTACGTTTTCGTCTTTAAATGATAGGAGCACTTTTTCTTTGAACTGGCTGAGAAGCTTGGCAAGATGAGTAATTGCTTCACGTTCATTTTCCGATTCAACCCTCATGAAGCCAGTGTTGA
>DAOVGI010000063.1 GCA_030672475.1 Candidatus Bathyarchaeota archaeon | reverse complement strand
AGCAGTCGTTAAAGTAATGAAAAGTGGCGTGTTGACGCATGGATTAGGCGCTGGGCCCACGGTCACAAAGTTTGAAAAAGCCTTCGCAAAATTTGTGAAAGCAAAACATGCAATAGCTGTGAACACTGGAACAGCAGCTCTACACTTGGCAATTGTAGGAGCAGGAATAAAACGAGGCCAAGAGGTAATTCTGCCAAGCTTCACGTTCGTCGCAACGGCTGAAGTTATTGCGATGGTTGGAGCCAAACCGGTTTTTGTGGACATAGACAGTGAAACATACAACATTTCTCCAAAGAAGACTGAGAAAGCCATAACTAAAAAGACTAAGGCAATAATGCCTGTGGACTTGTATGGTTTGCCTGCTGACATGCAACCGATAAGAGAGATTGCTGATAAACATGGATTGACGATTGTTGAAGATTCATGTCAAGCCCACGGTGCAAGTTACAAGGGAAAACCGCCAGGAGCTTTCGCTGATACTGCATGTTGGAGCTTCTACGCAACCAAAAATTTGGCGACTGGCGAAGGTGGAATGATAACAACAAACGATAATGAACTTGCTGAGAAAATGCGGTTCATGAGGAGCCACGGAGAAAAACAGAAGTACAAGTCCCTTATGCTTGGGTATAACTATCACATGCCGGAAATACCAGCAGCAATAGGCTGCGTACAACTAAAGAAGCTGCCGAAATTCTTGGCAAAAAGACGTAAAAACGCAAAAAGATTATCAGCAAAACTTGGAAAAGCAGAGAACTTGCAGTTGCCAAAAGAACCAAGAGGCTACAAACACAGCTGGTATCTTTACACTGTTAGATTAAAACGTGCAAAGAGAAAGAAAAGAGACAGGATAGTTGAATCGTTGAGACAAAAAGGCATAGGCGCACAAGTCTATTATGTCAACCCTATACACGTTATGCCATATTACAGGAAAAATGGAAAATATGAACTTCAGGAAACAGAAAAAGCCGCTAGGCAGGTGTTTTCGCTGCCAGTACATCCCAGCGTTACAGCAAATCAGATAGACTTCATAGGTGACTCCGTTCTACATAGTATAGCTTAAGTTTCTCACTAAGGTTTATATGGGGTAAATTAAAGTAGTATGAAATCCGTCGTTTATTTGAGATTTTAGGGAGGAACGATACATGCAAAAAATCAAAGTTATTATAATGGGCGCAGCCGGTAGAGACTTCCATAATTTTAATGTTTACTTCAGAAACAACGATACCTATGAGGTTGTAGCCTTCACGGCCACACAAATTCCAGGTATAGGAGGAAGAATCTACCCCCCTGAACTTGCAGGTTCAAAATATCCTAATGGAATACGTATATATCCAGAAGAGGAACTGCCTAGATTAATAAGCAAATATGATGTTGCCCAAGTTGTTTTCGCGTACAGTGATGTACCCCATGAATATGTCATGCATAAAGCTTCCTTAGTGCTGGCGAACGGTGCAGACTTCCGTTTAATGGGACCTAAAACAACGATGCTGAAAGCTAAGGTTCCGTTGATCTCAGTGTGCGCCGTTAGAACCGGTTCAGGCAAAAGCCAAACATCACGTCAAATTGCAAAAATCTTGAAAGACAAGGGATTAAGAGTTGTTGCTATAAGACATCCGATGCCTTACGGAGACTTAAAGAAGCAGATTTGGCAGCGGTTTGCCTCCTATGAAGACTTGGACAAACATGAATGCACAATTGAAGAGAGAGAAGAATACGAGCCGCACATTGATAATGGCATAATCGTTTATGCAGGAGTTGACTACGAGAAAATTCTGAGAGAAGCTGAAAAAGAAGCAGATGTTATCGTTTGGGATGGAGGGAATAACGATTTACCTTTCTACAAGCCTAACTTGCACATTGTTGTCGCTGACCCGCACAGGGCGGGCAACGAGCTTACCTACTATCCTGGAGAGAGTAATCTACGAATGGCAGACATCGTTATAATCAACAAGGTTGACACAGCAGACTTGGAAAACGTTAAGAAAGTTAAGGAAAACATTAGGAAGGTTAATCCGAAAGCTAGAGTGTTAGAGGCAGCTTCACCTGTGACTGTTGAAGAACCTGGACTGGTTGCAGGGAAGCGAGTTTTGGTTATCGAGGATGGTCCAACACTAACCCATGGCAACATGCCTTATGGTGCCGGAGCAGTAATAGCTAAACAGCTTGGAGCAGTGGAAATGGTTGATCCGAGACCTTACGCCGTTGGTTCAATAAAAGGCATTTATGAGAAATATCCGCATTTGGAAGCAATTCTTCCAGCCGTTGGCTACGGCGAAGAACAGATAGCTGAACTGAAAGAAACTGTTGACCGCACACCGTGCGACGTTGTAATCATCGGCACCCCAATTGATTTGAGAAGGGTTATGAGTATTGACAAGCCTACTGTTAGAGCAAGATATGAACTCAAAGTGTTAGGATCAGTGACTCTGGAGAAGATTCTACAAGAATTTCTTCAAAGAGTGAAAAATTATGAGTGATGAAGAGACTGAAATCTCACGTGTAAAAGTGAGATTCGTAATTGACGATTTGGGTGAAGCTGAGGGCGAGCTTGTCCGCCATTTGTCACCTAGAACTATAGATATGATTGTCAGGAAGCTTCCGATAGAGGGTAGAGCAGCCTTATGGAAGGAAGAGGTCTACTTTGAAATACCTATGAAGATGGGAGAAGAAAAAACGAAAAGCGAAGTTGAAAAAGGGACAATAGCCTTCTGGCCTATGGGAAGTGCTATATGCGTATTCTATGAAGACTTGCAGCCCTACAGTCCAGTGAACATTCTCGGTAAGATAACGAAGAATCTTGAATTGTTCAGCCTTGTGAAAAGCGGAGTTAAAATCAAAGTAGAAAAAATCTGCTAAAGCTTAAACTACAAATATACGCTTTCTCTCCAGCTTCCTAAGAGCCTTTCACATTCCTCTTTTACTTGTTTGTTACGACTTTTCCTTCTTAAGGCTTGAAGGAATTCTATGCGTTTTTGAACTGAACGTGTTTCTGCTGCGCCGCCAAAGTATAGTTTGTCTTCAAGATACTCTTTCATGTGATTTGCTTTTTGAATAAATAGGCTGGCGGCGTCCACCGGGTTCTGAATAGCATATTCATTTGCCCATACTGCTGCGTCTGCTTCGCGAAGTTGGGTTATACCGTCAATCTCCACTATGCTACGGATGTATCTTCTTAGAAAGTCGTGATAACCAGCGGTCCTAACATGTTTCAATGTTTCTCCTACTTTCTGTCTGAAAAGTAAGGTTCCATTAATCTTCAAACGGTGTTTGTAGCCTTTTTTGACAAGTTTTCCCGCTTTTTTGACTTCCTTGATTGTGTAAACCCTTTTAGGAAATTCCAATCAGTTTTTAACTCCTAGTGCGCTACGCTCAAACATCTTGGATTGAATAGATTTCTTAGTCCGCCGCCTTGTAGATTTTCAGGTTGTGGCTTCCGCAAACCATTCGAATTACGCCCTTTTCTTCCAGCTGTTCAAGGAAATCTTTCGCTACACTCATTCGGATGTTGAAACGTGCAGCCACTGCATATGGCGTCAAAACACGCATTTTTTTCATTTCGCTTATTATCTTTTCATTTTGTAGGTCTGGCGGTGTTATCGCGGTTGGCTTCTTTTCTCTCAAACCTGTCTTTTTTTCCTTTTCCTTTTTCTCTTGCTTGCCTTTCTTCCTTTGCATTCGTTCTACTTGTTTCAAACTTAGCTTCTTTTTACTACCCATAGACTGATTCCTCACCCTGAATCTAGAAAGGGCTACTTATAGGATTTTCTTGCAGAGAACCCAATCTTGGATCAAACAAAAAGGGAGAATAGGGGAGGCAAAAAGACTATTTGCCCATAACTTTTCCAGCCGCAATTTCTATGTCTTTAGCTTTTATTGTCTTCCTTCCAGCATGCATCGCGAAATCTAGAGCTTCTTTCGCAATTTTTATTCCAATGGTCTCCAAATCTTTTGCCAGTTCTTTTGCTGCTGCTTCACTTACTCTTTCAGCTCCAGCCTTCTTGCATAGTCTATGCATTGGAGCAACTGCCAATTCCAAACCAGTCATAAATACTCCTCACTAGCTTGTTTTTGTGTTTAAAGCAATATTTAACGTTTATTGCCTCATATTTGGCAAAATCTTCCACAAAAACCTGTAAGTATTCAAATAAAAGGGGAGAGCACAAAAGGAAAACTAAAGTTAGTGTGTTTGAGTCTCGGTTGAAGTGAAGTTGATTAACCCTCACGACATCTTTCGAATGAATAGTACACTCAGGACATCGATCAGGTAATCGCTGAAGCAAAGAAACCAACGTTATCGCTCTGGTTCTAAACTCCATGAAGCCTTTACAGAAAATCTAAAGTTGCAGAATACATAGCACACGTTCTTGCTAAAAGTCCGAAGCATTCACAAACGAAGCCAAGGGAGAAAAACAAGTAACCTTTTAAAACATGTTTGAATTCTAACAAACAAGAGAAGGCGATGACTTGATGATGGATGATCATAGGAGAGACTGGGCACTACGCTATTTACGTGAAGCAAAAGCAGAACTTGAAGCCGCGAGAAAAATGCCTTACATAGCACCAAGCCTCCTTTTGGAAGCTATAAGAAAAGCCCGAAACGCTATCTATTACAGCATGGGAGAACCAGCCTTCATAGAAAACATCATCAAAGAAACAACAGAAAAAACACAAATGATTAGCGATCCATTGCTAAGATGTCTTACAGGGATTGAAGAAACAGTACAGCAACTGCTACAACTACGCGAAGCAAACGGAGAAAGAGCGATGAAACAAGCAGACAACCTAATACAACTAGCCTCAGACATAGTGGAAACCTTAACAGGAGAAAAAGTGACAGACTAAAAAGAAGTTTTCACTGCATCAGCTTTGCGATTTAAAGTCTTTTCACGTTTTCAAGCGAGTCAGCAAAGCGCAAACGCAAATAACCTTTACAGCGTTATCCGCAGGACCTGAGCAAAACACTCAAACTAGCCTCATTGAACAGGCAATTCAGCAATTCGTGACGATTCGTCACCGTCCCACCTTCATGGAAAAACACAAAAGCTTCATGGTGCGTACAGAAGCTTGACACTTTAGCTTTGTATTTACTCATATGCCGCGAAAGAGAAAATAGTTAAAGCTTTTCTCCAAGCGAAAGATCCATCATCGTAAAACCGGAAACCATCTTCGGGTAGAAATCCGTAGATTTTTCAGGCATCCTTTCATGTTTTCGAGCTATTTTCAAAACCGTTTCTGGAGTTGTTGAATTGACTAAGAATGCCAGCTTGACTTCTTCGTCATCCACTTTTTTCATAGCATCATTTATCCATCTTACGTAGATTATGTCCTCGTCAATTTTCAATTCACCTGTTTTCATGATGGATTTGAAGATGACATCCCTCAATATTGTTACGTCAAGAGAAAGATATTCATCTGATTGAGCAACGTTCATAAACTGGATAACGGCTTTTCTATTTTTTAATAGCATGCCGTAAGCCTTTTTTCCATCGTAAACACAGAAAGCATGTTTCTTCTTATTGCTTTCTAGGAAGGTTCTTAGATTTTTAGCGTTGGCATCGATTTCTGAGACTAGGAAGAACTTTTTGAGCTTCTGTAAATCGTTGTCGGTCAACTCGATTTTTTTTAAAAGGCGGTGTGTTGGCAAAACGATTAGTCCTTCATCTTGAATTGGGACCATGTAACTCATCCGGAAATTGAATGCTGAATCTTCTGTCCACTCTTCTTGTCTGCGTCTCTCATTCCTGTATGCAATGGCCGTCTCATACCTGTGGTGCCCGTCAGCGATCACAAACTGTTTATCTACAACTGCTTCTTGAACCAGATTTATTTTTTCAACGTCGGTTAATCTCCAGATGAGATTTCTGACTCCCAAGGAGTCTCTGGCATCTATTGATGGATTAGTCTTGGCGATTTCTGCAAAAAGATTGATAGTTGTCTTCTCCTGATCCGGATAAAGCAGAAATCCAGTTTCGAGGTTCTTTTGAGTTGCGCGTAACATGTTTAGCCGGTCGATTTTTGGTCCTTTGTGTGTGATTTCATGAGGGAGAACCTTATTTTCCTCATATGGATGCAAGCGTAAGGCAGCGATGAAACCTGTACGGGTGTAATTTGTTCCGAAGAGTTCAAATTCTTGTCTATAAATAAAGATTGCGGGTTCTTCGTCCTTTTTCAATATGTCTTCATTCATCCATTGATGTATCCGTTGTTTTGATGTTTCATATCTGTTTTCTTCGATTGGAATGGTCAGTCGACAGTAGTTGTATTTTGACTTTTCATAAAGTCTTTTCTGCATATGCTGATCGATTTTGTCATAGGGTTGAGCAATCAGATTCTTAAGGTCGCCTGCTTTTTCAGAAAAATGGATGGCTCTAAATGGTCTAATCTCGACCATACAGTCCGACTCACTTGAGCTTTTCGAGTTCTTCAATTACCTTTTCAGCTATTTGCACACCCGCTCTAAGCTGTGCCTCTTTGGTTTGAGCGCCAATGTGAGGTGTTGCGTAAAAATTCTCAAGCGTGAGCAGTTTATGCTTTCCAGGCGGTTCTTCTTCGAAAACGTCTACTGCTGCGGCTTTGGTTTTGCCTGATATGAAAGCCTGATACAGTGCCTCTTGGTCGACTACTCCGCCTCGTGAACAGTCAATTATCATCACTTCGTCTTTCATCATGTTAAACTCTCTTGTTGATAACATGTGTCTGGTTTGTTGAGTCAGCGGAACGTGAATTGAGATGAAATCGGCTTGAGGGAGCATTTCATCCAAGGAAACAAACCGGTCGTAGACTCGGCTTCTTACCACGATCACTTTCATGCCGAAAGCTAACGCAAGTTTCTCGACAATTTTCGCAATGTTACCGTAACCTATTAACCCAAGGGTTTTCCCATGGATTTCTACGCCCTTAAGCTCCTTCTTTGCCCATTTTCCCTCGCGAAGACTAATAGTTCCTTTGACTATGCCTCTTGCAAGTGCCAGCAAGTGACCGAAGGCTAACTCAGCAACGCTGTTTGCGGATGCTTGAGGAGTGTTCACAACAGTGATGCCCATTTCTTTGGCTTTTTCTAAATCGATGTTGTCCAATCCAATGCCTGCTCGCCCAATAATCTTCAGATTTTTGGCGTTAACAATTAGGTTGCCCTTAACTTTCGTGGCTGACCGAACGACAAGCACATCGTATCCGTCTACGATTGCAGGAAGATCGTCTTTCGACATGTTCCATGCTTTCGTGACTTCATGTCCCTTCTCTTCAAGCAGTTTTATGCCTTCATCAGCAATTTTGTCGGAGATTAGGATTTTAGACGTCATTTTGTCAATCCCCAAATTTCATCAATGTGCCAAAGAGCCTCCTTGATTCCTGCGAGATCCCACTCACCCATGTGGCCGATACGGAAGGTTTTTTCAGCTAGTTTACCGTAACCGTTCGAAATCATGAACTGTCTTTCCGCCAGTTCCTTATTTAATTCTTTCACATTTTTCGCCAGAGTATTTTCTACGCATGTAACTGTGACTGATTCATATCCTGGTTCAGCGAACAACCTGAAATGTTTCTTCGCCCATTTTTGCGTATATTCTGCCATGGCCTTGTGTCTCTGATATACACCTTCATGCGTTTCCTCCAACAGTAAATCCATTCGTTTATCAAGCGTATACAGAAGCGGGATGTTTGGAGTGAACGGTGTTTGATGCTTTCTTTCGTAATAATCCAAAATACGAACCAGATTTGTGTAAAGGCCACGGTTAGGCACATCTCTAGCTCTTTCTAAGGCTTTGTCGCTTACGAATCCCACTGCCAATCCGGGAGGTAGAGCGAAACACTTCTGTGTTGAGGCAAAGATGATGTCGCAGTCAATTTCTGATGGCAACGTTTTGTCGCCAACCATTCCAGAAATGCTGTCAATTGCCAGCATCACATCCGGATATTCTTGTCTCACCATTCTTCCAATTTCGTATATCGGGTTTCGCACTCCAGTTGACGTTTCGTTGTGGCAGATAGTTATTGTGTCGAATTCTCCTGAACTAAGCTTCTCCGCTATCGCATCTGATTTGATCGCTTTCCCCCACTCGACCTTGAGAAAGTCAACTTCTTTGCCGCAATCTTGTATAGTCTTTCCAAATCTTTCAGAGAATGCACCATTGGAACAAACGAGGGCTTTCTTTTTCACAATGCTCCTGCCGACTATGTCGAACCACAGTGTCCCAGAAGATGTAGTAACAGTGGCTTTGTAACTGTTCGGCAACTCGAAGTAACTGATCAGCTTCTCGATTATTCCTGTATATAATTCTGAAAACTCTCCAGTTCGATGCCCAATAAGAAAGTGAGCTTGCTCAAGAAGTATATCAGCACTTACTTCAGTTGGTCCAGGTATTAACAGTCGTTTATGCATATTTTCCACCTTGTGCAGCATTTAAAAAAATATAATATTTAACCATTTACACGCGTCTTTAATGTTTAACACGTTGAAGAACGGAGTTTCAGCTTTGCTTTTGTCTTTTTAGAACTTCCAAGTTTACTAGATTCGGCGGAACTCTTTTCTCAAAGAATGCAACCAGGTTGTCAGCAACGATCTTCGCCATTCTTGAACGAGTCTCATAGCTACTGCTTGATATGTGTGGAGCTACAACAATGTTGTCAAGCTTGAGTAAAGGATTATCTGTAACTGTGGGTTCTAGCTCAAAAACGTCTAATCCAGCTCCGGCGATCCATCCTTCTTTCAAAGCGCAGTAAAGCGCTTTTTCATCTATTACTGCACCCCTTGAATTGTTTATTAGATAAGCTGTTTTTTTCATAAGCCTAAGCTTTTCTTCGTTCATCATGTGATAAGTCTGATTTATCAAAGGTACGTGAAGAGTAACGAAGTCTGATTTTCTGAGAAGCACATCCAGATCAACGCGTTTCGCACCCAATTCCTGCTCCAACTCAACTCTAGGAACAATATCACAATAGAGGATTTCCATGTTGAAACCTCTTGCTCTTCTGGCAACAGCTGAACCTATCCTTCCAGCTCCAACTATGCCTATTGTCGCACAGTAAACGTCTCTACCTGTTAGCATGCCAGGGTGCCAGCCAACCCTCCATCGACCAGTACGAACATACTTGTCTGCTTCAACAACGCGTCTAGCAACCGACAAAAGCAAAGCCCAAGCAAAATCCGCTGTCGTTTCCGTCAACACTTCAGGCGTATTTGTCACATATATACCTCTTCTCGTAGCCTCTTTCACATCTATGTTGTCAAAGCCAACAGCCAATTGGGCAACAATCTTCAGTTTAGAAGCCGCATCGAAAACTTCTGCATCTATCTCGTCGGATAAAAGCGAAGCAAGAGCATCAACGTCTCTAATCTTCTTCATCATTACTTCTTTGGAAGGTGGAGCATATCCAGGCCAAACCTCCACATCAAAACGCTCCTTTATTATTTTCAGCCCTCTCTCCGGAATTTCTCGGGTAACATAGACTTTTGGTTTAGACACAGAAACTCACCAAGACAAGTTTGCGGAATTCTTTATTAACATTAACTCGTCAAACTTACGCATAACCTTTAGCAAGTTAATGATGGGCCAACTGGATGATAACAATAAAGAATAAAATGCAACTTATCAGAAATGGCAAGACACCGCTCGATCAAAAAGCAAGGGCATTAATCTTGAAAAGCCTCGAATCTGCATTAAATGCTGTGGACCCCAAACAATTGATGACGTCAAAGCTTTCACTCAAAAATTCCGTACTCAAGGTAAACGGATACTCCTTTGATTTGAAAAGATTCAAGAACGTCTACGTCATTGGCGGTGGAAAAGCAAGCGGCTTGATGGCTGAGGCTTTAGAGCAAAATCTGGGTAAACGTATAACGATTGGGTTTGTAAATGTTCCCCGTGGCAACAGACGCAAAACGAAAATCATAGAACTCCACGAGGCAAGCCATCCCATCCCAGACAAAACCGGAGTGGAAGGAACACGCCGTATGTTAAAGATTGCCAAACAAGCAAAAAAGGAAGACCTCATCATAAGTTTGATATCAGGTGGAGGTTCAAGCCTTATGCCCTTGCCTCACACCGGAATAACCATAAATGACATGAAAAAGATTACAGATGCATTACTTAAGTGCGGTGCAACAATAGACGAGATTAACGCCGTTAGGAAGCACATTTCAGATTTTAAGGGCGGATGGCTTGCGAAGAAAGCTTATCCTGCCACAATCCTGAATCTTATACTTTCAGATGTCGTGGGAGACACTTTAGAGTCTATTGCTTCAGGCCCGACAGTTCCAGATTCGACAACGTTCAGCGACGCCATCAAAATCCTGAAGAAATACGGTTTGTGGAACAAGACTGCAGCATCTATTAGGAAAGTCTTGTCTCATGGAGAAAGAGGCCTCATTGTGGAAACACCTAAGGCAAGCGACGAAGCATTCAGGAAAGTCTACAACGTTATAATTGGAAATAATAGGTTGGCAATACAAGCAGTAAATGAACAATTAACGTCCGCTGGATTGAACACGCTCTTGTTGACATCCAGTCTCGAAGGGGAGGCGAGAGACGTTGGATTCATGCTGGCCTCAACAGCCTCCGAAGTCTCAAAAGTTGGAACCCCCATTTCAAAACCTGCAGGCATAATCGCAGGTGGAGAAGCAACAGTTACAGTAACTGGAAAAGGCTTGGGAGGAAGAAACCAAGAAATAGCCTTAGCATCCGCATTGAAAATTAATGGCATGGATGGAGTTGTTGTGGCGTCGTTAAGCACAGATGGCATAGATGGTCCAACGGATGCTGCAGGAGCCATAGTTGATGGCAAAACCGTAGCTCGAGCAGCAGAAATGAATCTAGATTCTGAGGCATTCTTAGCTGAAAACGATTCGTACAACTTCTTTTCGAAGCTTCATGACCTTATCTTCACAGGGTCGACAGGCACAAATGTGAACGACATTTCTGTAATAGCAGTTTTATAGGAGTTAAAGGAGACAAGAAAACGAACATAAACATAAGATTTTTGGGGGTTTTTTGCAGCGTTGCAGGCAAGGACAACCTAACCATCGAGTTCAAAGAGGCTGTTTCGTTGAAAGAAGTCGTAGAAGAAATTGTTCGGAAAATACCTAATCTCAAGCGGACGTTAATTGACCCTGATCTGGAAGACCCGACACCCAACTCGCTCATATTCGTAAATGATAAAGAAGTCAGCGTGTTAAATGGTTTGGAGACCACCATTAGAGAAGGAGACGAGGTAACTTTTATTTCGGTTTTGCATACTGGGTGAAAAATGCATGAAGCTTTATGCAGTTAAAACAGAGATCGTGAAAACCGGGGAAAAAATAGTAGAACTAATCTTACAAAGGTTGAAGAGACAAAATTTACGACTGGAAGACGGAGA
>DAOVGI010000053.1 GCA_030672475.1 Candidatus Bathyarchaeota archaeon | reverse complement strand
CCCCAAAAAATTTATTAAACTAAAAACTTGAACCCCATTGGGTTTTTTTGTTTGTTCCGTGTCATTCCCGGGGGGGGGGGGGTTTGGGGGGGAATTTGAACCCCCTGCCAAGTGGTGATATCACCCGCATTCTCCGCTTTTTTTGGCATGCGCGCTGCTTTGTCCCTAAATTCTGGGAGTATGAGTAAAATTGTTAAGTAGGACGCTGAAGCTGTTAGCTTCACCTTGGCTTTTCTTTCCTTATACTAGGAATGGAAGCTAAAGAAAGCAGAAAAATAAGAAAGAAGCTGATTTTGACCCGTGCACCCAGTGCACAGACTTTTCACGGTCCCTTTTTGAAGTCGCCTAGAAGACCATGGACAAACGATCTAATTTCGGGACAAGCCAGCACGCAAACGCTTATTGTAGCGCCGTTCGCTCTGAGACTCTCGACTGGCTAGATCTAACATCAACGCCTGAAGATTTCCATTTCATTTTCTGCTTGTAGCCTCATCATCACACAAATTCTCCTCGGGCGTTTCTGTTCTAGTGCAATAAGTATCTCTTTTGCTCTAATCCGCATTAGGACACTGCTTCGATGATGAGAACATTTAGGCACTTCATCACTTCATTTTGGAGGTTTAGCTTATAATAGTGAAGTTTGTATATCTAAATTATGCCGAAGTGTAGTCCGATTTTGGACTACATTTAAATACTTCAGCTACATTAATTATATGTAGGGGAAAGAAAGTGGTATCAATAGTCATTCCTAAGAATTCATTGCCTGATTTGATAAATGCTGGACTGACAGTTAGACATTACACTAAGAAAAGTGAAAAAACAAATGTCTATTCTGTTAGTGAAACGGCGATAGAAAAGTTTTGGAGCGAAATCAGAAAATATGTAGATAAGAATGACCATTCTCTAATAATTTTAAACCTTCCTCTTCCATCAGAAGAAACATTAAAAAGCATCGATCTAAAACCCTACGAGTACTCGATACTTTACATTCCAAGCGAATTAGTTTCAATGACACCTCAAAGCAAAAGAATATTACTCGAGAAAGGAATAGTTTTTATGCCACAAAGAAGCACTTCCAAATGTTTTCCTGGAGAGTACATTGACAAAGTTGAAAAAAGATGGATGGCAATTAACAAAATAATCTCCTTTGAAAGTGAGTTGACAGATCAAAAAAGCACTGATATCATAATAGGATTGTTAAGATTATCCGAGGAAAACCCTCTTCTTGCGATCGAGAGAATAGCAGAGGACGATGCAGACTTCTTTAGGAAGAAAGGGAAGGAAGCCCTCCCCAAAACACTAAAGCAGATAGAAATGCCAAGCCTTGAAATAAGATTCACAGAAGCCAAAAGAATTGATCTAATCCCCATTGCATTCTACCATTTTTTGAGCAACAGGAAAATTCCTATAGGAATCAAGGGAGAAAGCGAATCTGCTGTTATAACAGAATCACCCACACTTGCAGATTCTATCTTCTACGAGTACAATATCAAAGCTGTACACAAGGTGAAGCTTGGAAAGGCAGCTGCCATTTTGACGGACCTCGTTGATGATGTAAGCATAGGCTTGTTGTTGGGTAGACTTTCTCAGAGAAATGTCCTCATAGAATTTGGTTATCCAAAGTTTGTTGTCAGAAAGACATTACTAAGAAAACTTGTAGGGGGGAAAGGCCCGAAAGGTCGTGTATATAAAGGTCTTAAAGAGAGATATCCGAATTTATTGGTCAAAAAAGATACGATAAGGACTCCGAGAGCCGCCATTGAAAATGTAATAGACATACTGAGAGAGACTGGTACAGAGTTCAAGATAATATCATAATTGCGCACACAATTCTTACATAATTCAATCACGTTATCACTCAGTTGAGTGAGATGAGTGGTAACTACTAAGAAAACAAGAACTGTTCTTTGCCTTGGGCCTCCTCATAGCGGAAAATCAGTGTTTTGCTATCTTCTATTCAAGTTCTTCAGGAAGCTCAGCAATAACGCATGCGTGATGGATGGAGATTACTACTCTCCCACTTATCGAAGATTGAGGATAGTAGACTTCGCTGACCCAGATGAATACGATCACATTATTGCAACTCCAAATGCTCAAAAACTGGAAAAACTTACCGAAGAAAACTTTTGCCGTATAGCGCGTGGTATCCACGAGTTAATTGAACACACAGGGATTATCGTCCTAGATGGAGTTGGCAAACATTCTCGTAGTGCACAGTGCCTGTTAGAATTAGCAGAAATAATAATAGTTTTGTGTCCCAAATCATTTAACACCAAAACTGACTCGCAAAGATGTGGATACATAAAAGATGGACAAAAAATACATCCTTTTGACTTCTATGGCGTAAGACGGAACAAGTGCATCAAAATTACAACGCATTATCATGATGATGTAATAGCTTATTTTGACGAGAAAAAATCAGAAGGTGAGTTGTATGATCTCGACAAAGAAGTGATCAAAAAAGGAAAAATCGATGGGATTCCTGAGGAAACAAAGGGCACAGTGCTTCAAGTCTGCAAGTTCATTTTACGCAAATGGATTTAGTACGTCAGGGGGCTTCTTAAAGCGCACCTTCTTCGCACAAGCTAAACAATAAGAAGAACAAAAGAATGGAACTAGTAATTCTTTTCTGATGCAGTTGCGTAGTTAATTGAGGAGATGTTTAACTTGACGATGGAATTGCAGATCTTCTTCCGACACCCACGCTTTAACACCCTGAAACGACACCGCAGCACCTCTCGCTCTCTCACAGTAGCAATGTCAAAATCGTTGAGCCTTATTCCCTCATATCTATCAAGAAGCTTACTCCTTTGACGATCCCTTTTGTCTTCCGGGAAGACTCTGCCAACGCTTTCACTGACTTTGGTCTTAAAAAGAAATTCAAAGGCTAGTAGAGAATCATCCCGCATTGCAAGGTAAGGACATCGAATATACACAGTATTTCGTGCCGTCTCAAGGATTTCGGCAAACTCCGATCTAGTGATGTTAGGAAAGTCAGTTGCACTTCTCTTTTTGCCCGCCATCTTCTCTCATTTTGTTTCTAGTTTTACATTATTGGCTAATGTAAAATTAACATCGTTTTTCGCTCTAGGTCCGGGTTTGGTTTTCGAAGAGGATGTTGTTGAGTGTAAGTGAGCAAGCAGTCTTTTCGCGACAACCCAAGTCGAAATAATCTGCTCAGTGTGAGGTCCTTCAGCTTTATCTAATGCACACAAGAAGGCAACCTTTATAGTAAAGGTTAAAAGACGTTTCGAAAGCAACGATAGATTGGGACCATCAGTTGAAGAAAGGACGTGTGCTCTTCGCAGTATCTGTTGTAATTCTAATAGTTAGTTTCTTGCCCACAAATCGGTTTTTGCCAAAATGGTCGAGTTCTGCTGGGTCGTATGATCTTGGACCAGGAAAAGTCAACGGCCCGACTGTATATCTGTCTTATAGGAGCGTAGTTGAACTAGACGTGTCGATTTCAGGGGCTAATAAGGATGTCTATTTCTACATAACTGATTCGCATGGAAGGCGTATTCTAGACGCAGGGAGAATATACGATGGGTATCATCTTGAATGGTATGCTCCCGCGATCGACTCGTATAGGCTTAACTTTGACAACACTATGAGCTGGGTTAGTCATAAATACGTAAACTGGTCGTTCCAAGCTTTTCACTACAACAGTTTTTTCTTCTTCTTGGGGATTGGTTTACTGATTGTGGGGTTCTTGCAGATGCTTAGAGAAGAAAAAGTGATTCAGAGAGTAAAGGAATTCTTGTTTAAAGGGCCAGAAACGCTGGTTGTAGAATGCCAGTATTGCGGTGCTACTTACAGCAAGACTTTTGAGAAATGTCCCAATTGTGGCGCTCCAGAAAAAGTCAACGTTCTTAGGAAAGAAAAGAAATCTTAGCAGCGTGCTCTAATAGCCCCTATCTTGTCTTCTTGTTTTAATATACAATGCGCATATTGGCGCGAACTTCGGAAGAATATGAGGAACCTGTATCGCTTTCTCTCATAGATCAAGGCTTTGAATACGTCTGTGACTTTGATTGTGTCGAACTGTTTAGAAAAAGGAAGTGACCACAACTTCAGAACTCTGAATATATATCTAAAATTCATAAGAGTTTTAATGTTTTAGAGTCAAACTGTTTGATTGCAGGGTGGAACTGCTTTGAGTGAACAAATATTTCATGCTTGCAAAGAATTGATTAATGATGCGAAAGAGGGCTGCGCCGACCTCGTTTTTAAAGAGGTGTGCCTTGAAGTTTTGTCAAAGGCACGTAATGTTCTGACGGAAAAACAGTTTGAACATCTGGTTGACTATGCTTCTGAGAAGATGCAGGAAAAAATTCCTTTTGAGTTACAACAGAAGTTGATGGCACACAGATAAAACGGTAAGAGTTAAAACTCTGTTTCACACATCCGCGCATTGATTGCCTTCCGGAGCTAACCGTAACATTCAGGGCAACTCCATCCTGTTATTATTTTCTGGTAAATACTGGCTAATCAAGCTTGTAGCCTATTTTCCGCAGAAACCCTCTTCTCGCCTTCACGTTTTCTTCGGTTTCTATACCCTTGCTCTTCAATCCATCAATTACGCTAACTATTCCTCTGCCTTGATTGGTTTCTGCAATAATAACTTCCAGAGAATTTGCAGTAGCAGCATAAACTGTGCACACTTCTGGAACATTCTTAATCTTATCTAGAACGTTTATGGGGTAAGCGTTCTTCAAGAAGATTATGAAACTGTGACCACACGCAATTTCATAGGCTTTCTCCGCTGCCAGCCGCCTTAATTCCTCGTCATTTCCTTCATGTCTCACCAAGCAAGGGCCAGAGCTTTCACAGAAACCTATTCCAAATTTTATGTCTGGAACCGCGTTAACAAGAGCCTCGTAGAGGTCTTCAACCGTTTTTATGAAATGTGCCATACCTAAGATTACATTGCAGTCTTCCGGCACTTTAATCCTAACCGTTTTGAATTCAAGCATAATAAAAGCCCATTCCAGTTCTAGTGTGAACTTGCTTTTAAATTTGAACACGCTTAGTACTGCAACTCTGGGTGTACCAATGTTGCGATAACACCGCCAAGATCAAATGGCACAAGATTCTGTCGCGAACTAGTTGAAATCCTAAATATATTCCGTGCTTATTATGATTTTGAGGAAAAATGGTGCTTGAAGAGTATTGGAAAAAAAGAGATTTTGAGAAGACGAGGGAGCCTAAGGGTGGCGAGAAGACTGATGACGGAAACATTTACGTGATTCAGAAACACCAGGCTACACATCTGCATTACGATTTAAGGCTGGAGATGGACGGAGTCCTAAAGAGTTGGGCCATTCCGAAGACGCCCCCCATAGAAAGCGGTGTAAAAAGACTGGCAGTTCAAGTAGAAGATCACCCCATCAACTATGCAGATTTTGAAGGCACTATCCCAGAGGGAGAATACGGCGCAGGCACGGTGGAAATCTGGGACAAAGGACAATACTTCTTAAGGAATAAGGCTGACGACAAGTTGATCTTTGAAGTAAAAGGCCGCAAACTCAAGGGTGTTTATTGCTTGGTGAAATTCAAAGGAAACAAAAACTGGCTGTTTTTCAAGAAGAAAAAATGAATAGTGGAATAGTCTAACGATCGCGCCGACCTAGTTGAGCATTTACATCGTGATGACGATAAATCGTTGAAACAACTAGGGGACACAGTGAATAGGAGATCCACTGCATTTTTCGGGAGGGTGTCACTCAAACCAAAAATATGCTGCACAATAAACAGGAGCCTACCCCCCCTCCCCCCTACTTTTTGGTAACCCCGTTTCAAACCGTTTTTGGGGAACAGAACCTGTAACGGTCTGAACCAAGGTTGAATTTATATGCAGAAAGGCTTGAAAACGTGAAATCCTGTACATCCTAACTCGCACAAACTAGGTCTGTTCCTCATAGAAGCCTTAGACTAAGGATATGTCGTGAACTCAGACTACGCCCTCACTCTGGACGGTTCTTCAAAGCCTATGTAACTGAGCTCACAGTCTTCAACTTGGACTGCAAGCCTCTTAGCACTAGATTCTGTTGGAAGCTGTTTCGGCAAATTCAGCTTTCAGAACGACGTCTGTTTAGGATCTAAAACCCAAATGTGAGTTTATTGGCAGTGTCTGTGGATTACGAGTTTTCAAATGAACTTGTTTCTTCTATTGTCAAATCGTAGAGGTCGGCTAAATAGTCTTGGCGCAAAGATTAAAAGGAAATAATGTTTCAACAAGCTTGAATTAAGAGGGCCGGTAGTTCAGCCTGGTATGAATGCCTGACTTGCACTCAGGAGGTCGGGGGTTCAAATCCCCCCCGGTCCACAAATGTATATAGCTAGA
>DAOVGI010000038.1 GCA_030672475.1 Candidatus Bathyarchaeota archaeon | reverse complement strand
ATGATCGCCCCAACCATCATCCATGGAATACCGTATACCGTCAAACTGCTCAGATCTGGAATCACTTTCATTTCTTATCACCTTTCTTGGGAGTCCCACCATTTCTCAAGACTCGCGTAATTTTTACGATCTTTTTGAATTTGGCTTCCTACCCTGTTTCCAACTAACAAGACCTGCTTTATACCTGCGCTCGTAGCTAGATTATGGATGTGTCTGGCAGTTTCTAGGGATTTCAAGTTTGCATCTGCGACAACCAACATTGTGTCCACGTATTGTGCTGTCCCTCTGCCTAAATGTTCAACACCAGCCTCCATATCGATGATGACCACTTCGTTTCGTTCCACCACTAAATGACGCAGCAAAGCACGAATAACAGAATTTGCTGGACATGTGCATCCAGAACCCACAGACCGTACAGTTCCCATGACAATTAAGTTCACGCCAAAAGGGGTTTTTACCGAAAATTCATGGATGATATCTTCCACCCTAAAGGAGAGACGATAAACGCCCGGATATCCAGTGCTCGTTTTAGACTCGATTAACTTCTTGTTTTCCGATATTGGCACTATGCAGCGTGCTTCCTCCAATGGCAAACCTAATGTTAAAGCAAGATTTGGTGATGGGTCAGCATCAATAGCGATTGTTTTCAGGCCTTTACTTGCGAAGCTATATGCAAGACCTCCAGCGATCAAGGTTTTGCCCACGCCACCTTTACCAGAAACTGCAATTTTCACTCGATTTTCACCGTTTTGGTAAAGCCCAGCAGACTTATTTACATTTCGTGCGTGCTTGAAGAGAGGGAACTCATCAGACTCAAAAGACAAAGAAGTAGAAAAGCTTTAGGAAAGCTTCAATATTGCTTTTTTGGTATCTTTGTCAACGTTTTCTATCTTGAAACCTTTCTTAGTGCATAAACGAATCATCTTGATGTTTCTTGACAGGATGTCGCCACTAATCTTCTCTAGTTTCATCTCTTTGCCGATCTCGATGATGTAATCAACCAGCTTTGACCCAAGTCCAATCCCTTGCCATTGGTCTCCTACAACGACAGCAAATTCTCCACTTTTTTTACCAGGTTCCGAGATGAGTCTTGAAGCACCAATGATTTTCCTCTTGTCTTTTCCATACTCTGCGACTATGGCGATTTCTCGATCATAGTCTATGTTGCAATACCTGGTCAGAGTTTGGTGGGTCACGTCTCTGATTACTTGAAAGAACCTAAACCGCATGGTTTCCTCTGAAAGTGATTGAAATAAATTATATACGAGGATTTCGTCTTCAGGTTTTATGGGGCGGAGAACAACAGATGTTCCGTCCTTCAATTTCCAATGAGTAATATACTTTTTGGGATAGGGAGCAACCACTAGATGTTTGTGATGCTGATTTTTTCGCAGTTTTCTCTTGGTGTCTATAACGATGCGAGCGTCTACGGCCACAGCATTTCTCTCGCTAACTATGATGGGATTTATGTCGATTTCTTTTATTTCGGGAAAATCTATTACGAGTTGAGAGAATTTCACCAAGATTTCTTCAAGATTAATGTTAGCAGAATAGCCACGTGACCTCAGAAGCTTGTAGACAGCAACCTGCTCCATAAGTCGCCTTGCAAGCACCCGATTCAATGGTGGAAATCCTATGCTCACATCTTTTGATAACTCGACAGCGACTCCTCCCATGCCAAACACAATGACTGAACCAAACTGTGGATCTTTCTTAGAACCAACTATAAGTTCACACTTTCTCTTCTGGATCATGGGTTGGAGAGCAACGCCCTGAAATTCCGCTTTAGGTTTGTGTTTTCTAACTCTTTCTTCTAATTCCTTAAAGGACGCTTGGACTTGTTCAAGCGACCATATATTCAATATGACTCCTTCAACTTCGGATTTGTGAGTTATCTGCGGTGACAACACCTTCAGAACAAGGGGATATCCCAGTTTGGAGGCTGCAATTGCTGCGTCTTTAGGGGTTTTGGCGACTAAAGTCTTTACAGTCGGGATCTTGTATGCTTCAAGAAAACTTAAGGACTCGGGGAAATTTAGAACTTTCCGTCTTTCTTCAGATGCTCTTCTTAAGATCTCCTTGAGGAATGTTGGAATGGACAATTCTACGGAAAGCTCTTCAGGAGTTTCATATAGGAGTTCTAGGTTCTTGGTGTAACTATACATGTACATGAAGGTGGAAACGGCATGCTCTGGTGTTGTGAATGCTGGAATGCCATTCTTCCGTAGTATCTTTCTAGCCTTCCAGCAGCCATTCTCACCCATTAGCGAGGTAAGAATGGGTTTTGTGGTTTTTCTTGATAGTTCCACTATCATCCTCGCGGTGTCAACCGGGTCTGCTGCTCCTTGGGGGGTGTATATGATCAAGAAGCCGTCGCTGTTGGGATCTTTGAAGCAGATCTCCATCACCTTGCGGAACCTGTCTACGGTGGCCTCTTCTAAGATGTCGATGGGATTCAAGATGCTACAGTAGGAAGGCAAACCACTCTTCAATGCTTGAATTGTTTCATCACTTAATGGCGAGACCTTTCCTTCTTTAGCAATAAGGAAGTCAGTAGCCATGATCCCAGGGCCACCAGCATTAGTGATAATGGTGAGATTTGGGCTTTTGGGGTTAGGCTGCATCGCCAAAGCTTCTGCACAATTAAAAAGATCATCTATTGCTTCAACGCGAACAACTCCGGCGCGTCTAAAAGCAGCATCATAAATAGCGTCCTCTCCACACAAGGCTCCAGTATGACACAATGCTGCCTCTGCACTTTCGCGAAACCGTCCCGCCTTCACCACGACTATGGGCTTAGCTCTGGCGAAACCCCTTGCTGCACTCATAAATTTCCGGGCGTTCTTGATGGATTCAATATAAAGCACAATGCTTGTTGTCTGAGCGTCAGTCCCAAAATAGTCTATCAAGTCTCCGAAATCAACATCAAGCATCGAACCCACAGAAACCACAGCACTAAATCCTACATGAGCTTCCGAAGCCCACTCCAACACTGAAGCGCATAGTGCTGCACTTTGCGAAATGAATGCAATCTTTCCAGGCTGGGCCGTTTTGCTCGTAAAAGTAGCGTTTAGTTTGATCAGTGGACGTATGACTCCGATGCTGGAGGATCCAATAATGCGCATGTTGTAACGATTTCTGTATTTGAGGATCTGTTTTTCAAGAGCCTTTCCTTCTTTTCCCGCTTCTCTAAAACCTGCAGAGACAATTATTATTCCTGAAACTCCAGTTGTTCCGCACTCTTCGATAATCTGTGGAACGGTGTGGGCAGGAGTCGCTACAATCGCAAGATCTACTTGCCGTGGGATTCTCCTAATATTTGGATAGGCAGTTATGCCTTGAACCGTGGGTCTGAAAGGGTTGACGGGATAAACTGCCCCCTCGTATCCTACCCCAATCAGATTTCGAATTAGTTTAGCGCCTACAGAGTTCTCTCTGTTACTTGCTCCGATGACGGCTACTCTTCGGGGATTGAAGATTTTGTCGAGGCCTTCAGTACCCACCCTTCAAAATCCCTCCCTTTTTCTACAGAATTTACCTTTCAGGTTTGTTATATACATATGTAATAGTAAATGCTTTTTAACGTTCCTAAAATGGGCTTCGTGATTTTGCGCATCCAAAATTTTTTCGTCTTGACCTCCTAAAGATAGGAGGCAACAAAGTCATGAGCGCACCCATCTATCTTTTTACGGGTAAAATCTCCTTATTGTCCGTGGAAAGGGTATTGCATCAATTATGTTTTCAAGGTCGAGCATCCAAGTGAGCAGTCTTTCCAAGCCTAATCCGAACCCTACATGTGGGACTGTTCCGTAACGTCTCAAATCAATGTACCAATCGTAATCCTCTTCTTTTAGAGAGAGCTCTCTAATCCTCTTAAGCAACTCTTCTTTATCGTCTTCTCTTACGCCGCCAGTGGATATTTCACCTATTCTGGGAACAAGCAAGTCCGTTGACATCACAAGCTCCGGATTATCCCTATGGGTTTTGCAGTAAAACGCCTTAATCTGCCTCGGATAAGCATAAACAAAGAACGGGCCACCAAATTCTTCCGCTAGAGCTTTCTCGTCGTCATAGCCAAAGTCTTCGCCCCACTTAATTTTGAGGTCTTTTGCCATCAGGTTTTCTATGGCTTCTGTATAGGTTATCCGTGGAAATGGAGTCTTGACAGCCTTCAACTTTGAAATGTCTGCATCCAAACTCTCTACTTCTCTTCTGCAGTTTTTGACAGTCTTCTGACATATGTAACGCAGAAGGTTTTCTTCTATGTGCATTAAGTCTTCCATGTCGGCAAAAGCCCATTCGGGTTCGATGTGCCAGTACTCGCTTAGGTGCCTTATAGTGCGGCTTTTTTCAGCTCTGAAAGAAGGAGCAACACAATAAACCTTTTCCAGAGAGTAAATTAAAGCCTCCAGATATAGTTGGGCGCTCTGCGTCAAATACAAGTCTCTGCCAAAATATTTCAAGCCGAAGAGAGTTGATCCGCCCTCACAAGCAGTAGAAATGAACATCGGAGGCGAAACTTCAATAAAGCCTTCCTTTCTGAAAAATTCGTGAGTAAACCTCAAAACTTCACTGCGAACTTTCATTATCAGATTCATTCTGTGGCTGCGAAGCCACAAATGACGAACATTCCGCAGAAACTCCTCGCTCTTGTCTTGGGTTATTGGAAAAATCTCAGCCAAACCAATTATAGAAAGCTTATCTACAGCGATCTCATATCCGCCTGGAGCACGTTTATCTTGCCTAGCTGTGCCCTTAATGATCACAGAAGATTCGATGGTGGCTTTTTCAGCTTCAATCCACGAAGGATTATCCGTTTTAACCGTGCATTGAATAATGCCTGAAGCATCACGAACAACTAAGAAAATCGTTTTTTTGCTTTCTCTTTTACGGTAAATCCATCCTCTAACTGTTACTGATTTTCCTTCGTGTTTTCCATCCAGAATACCTTGTATGGTTACGACAGGCATAGAGATCATTCCAGTAATTTAACTTTCAAACCTAAATATTTACCTTAAAAGGTTTGTTAACCTTTTCTGTTCAAGTTGAAGAAGCGAAGTGTATGCTTACATGTAACTTAACAAGTAGAAAAAGTGGGAAGTTTAGGGAAGTTTGATTTTTTTTAGGAGTGCTAGGTCTTCTAGGTTGTTCATTTTTATTTTTTTGTCAGATACCGTGTATAGTACGTTTTCGATGTAAAGTGTTCTCTTCACCCAGTAGCTGCGGTCCCATTCGCCTGCACTATTCTCTTGGTGAGTAATGTTGCCTCTCAGAAGGAGTCCGTCGCTTAAGGTTATGTTGAAAACGTATGCTCCTTGCCACAGTGAATAGCTATGCTCGTCGTATGTTGACACTGGAATTACCAGCAAATCCTTTGATCTGTCGAAGAGGAATGCCTTGTGCTCTGTCAAAACCAGCGTGTCTGACCAAGCTCCTTCAATCTTGTACTCGGTCATATTCTTTGGAGCGCTTACATTAGTGACATCGAAAACTGAGATTTTCACTTTGCTATTTTCATCTTTGCCTATGCCTATTATGTGAGTCTCATCGTATGGATGCAAGTATCTTGTGAACCCTGGGATTTTCAGATAGCCCAAAATCTTTGGTTCACTTGCGTTTCCTACGTCTATTACAAAGAACGGGTCTTTTAGTACGACTGAGGTTGCAAGGTAACAGCGGTTTCCCATGAATCTGGCCGAGTCGATGCGCTCGTTAAACGCGAGTGTAATGTTTTCTAATTTTCCGACTTCAGTAAGGTTAATGTCTAGTATGTATAGGTTGTTCTGCGTGTTTCCGTTTACCCATGTTGTGGTTGCTATCCTGAAGTAGTTATCGTATTCGTCCATCGAGAATTGGTTGAGTTCGCGTCCTAACACTTTGCCTTTGGCTTCACAGTTCATAGTGCTATTTTCAATGTGTATCCGATAAATGGAGGTGTGTCCATATGATTCTGGGAACGTTATGTACATATTAGTTGACGAAACGTACATGCTGCTTGTGCCGCCTAGCATAATTGTCATGTGGGTTGGTTCTTCCTCGGTG
>DAOVGI010000009.1 GCA_030672475.1 Candidatus Bathyarchaeota archaeon | reverse complement strand
CTTCACTGTTACGCTAACTGTAAAGGATGACAAAGGAGCCACCGATTCGACAGCTGCTGTCAAAACCGTTTTGAACAGATTGCCTGTTGCTTCGTTCACGGAATCAAAAGAGACTGCTTACGTTGATGAACCTATCATGTTTAACGCATCCAGCTGCTACGATCCAGACGGCAACATTGTTAGTTATTTCTGGGACTTTGGCGATAGCATCAACGCTACTGGCGTTGTCGTTAGCTATGCGTATTCCACTAACGGGACTTTCATCGTTACCCTAACCGTAAGAGACGATGACGCAGCGTCGAATTCAGCACAAGCTACTAAAACAATCGTTGAGAGTACAGGTGTGCATGATGTGGCTGTGGTTGATGTTACACCTTCTGCAACCGAGGTTTATAAGCGTCGAGTTCTCAACGTAACGGTAGTCGTCATGAACGAAGGAACAGAAACTGAAACCTTCAACGTGACACTTTGCCGTGCAGTAGTCCACGGTTGGCATTTAGTTGAGATAGATGGACGTCTTGTATGGTTTTCCGATGGTGAAAACTTGGGGGACTTCCTCTTGTTAACTTCAATTACTGTACCAGCTGATAATCCCGTGTTGACTTTTGACACCAGATATAGCATCGAATCTCTTTGGGATTTCGGTTTCGTTCAAATATCTAGGGACGGAGGAACAACATGGACGTCCTTGGAGAATGCTTATACAACATCCAACTACGAACCTGGCACTGACGCGAACATAATCGCAAACCTTCCAGGACTCACTGGAGACAGCCAAAGCTGGCCCGCATGGACAACTATGACTTTCAACCCTACGAATTACGCCGGAGAGACTGTAACCCTCGGATTCCGTTACATGACCGACACTTCACATCTTGAAGAGGGGTGGTATATTGATAATGTCAGGATCAACGGCAACGTCATCCCAAATCAAGCTTTTGAAACGCCTGACACCATGCCAGTCAACGCAATTCAAACACAAATCGTTACGGGTCTGGCTCCGAGTTGCCAAAAAACACTGATCTTCTCTTGGAACACAACGAACACACCGATAGAGACGTATTCTATAAGCGCGACAGCAAGTGTTGCTGCTTGGGAAACAGATACATCAGACAACACCTACGTCAACGGTGTAGTAGCGGTTAAAGCTTGCCCTGATATTGACGGCGATGGGGACGTGGACATTTATGATGTGGTTGCTGTTTCCTCAATATACGGGTGCAAGGAAGGAGAGGCTTGTTGGAACCCGAAAGCTGATCTGTCCGAAAACGGGGTGATCGACATCTACGATGTTGTTGGAGTAACAAGCCATTATGGCGAAACTAACATATACGGAACGTAAGCAAACAACTCAACATGATGTCACACAAACTTTGTGAAAGACTATGAAAATGCAGGAAACAAAACAAGGCGTCGTCGTAGAAGTGTATGTCAAGCCAAGGTCGAAAGAGTTCAAAATCGTAATTGATAAAGACGAAATCGTGGTTTTCTGTAAGGAAGGGCCATTCAGGGGAAAAGTGAACAGAGAACTTGTTAAAGAATTCTCAAAGCTTTTACGCAGAAAAGTTACGCTTATTTCCGGTTTCACTTCTAGGCAAAAAAAGTTACTAGCAGAAGGTGCCAAGAAGAGTGAAGTAGCACGCATTTTATCGCGTAACAATGGTCACGCTTCTCAACGAAAAGCGTAACATGATTAAGCGTGAAAGTGCTCTCCACTTGGACATGCACGCAGAAAACTTGCACAATGGGTAATAGACAAGAGTTTTTCGAGTCTAAGGATTGGCTGTTTTTCCGTAGTTTCCACATATTAGTACAACATCATATATATCAACAATGTTGTATGGCTCTGCAATGTCACAATGAGGATTCCATTCAAGATCTGAAGGTGTAGCGCCGTAGGCATTGCATACTAGAGCAACATCGTGGATGTCAACTGCCAGATCATGATTCACATCTGCTGGATTCCAGTATGGGGTTATTAATGGATAGTAATCCACACCTAACCAAGGCAATTCAGTGTCACCGACTCCATCACCATCCACATCAGCACCACTATAACCACTCCAATAGTTGCCCTCACAACCATTGTCCCATGATACTCGACACCCAGGTCCAAGAAATATCTGATAATCATTATTAATTATGTTGTTATGATAAAAAGTGTTATTCTGCGTAGACCCTGTAGCGTGTATTCCTGTCGGATTGTTTGAGATTGAATTTCCTACTATATTATTGTAGCTACTTTGATCACGAAGGTAAATTCCGCAACGGAAGTTGCCTGAAACTTCGTTTTTCAGAATAGTGCAATTCGTGGAATTTGTAAGTGATATGCCGAACCAGCAGTCATTAATTAAGTTATCAGAGAGTATAACATTCTTGTTGTTAAACACTGAAATGCCATATGCTTCTCGGTTAGACGCAGTTCTTTGAATGGTAAAGCCTGCAAAGACAACAGAATGTGAAACTATGCTGACGAGAAGCAGGCTTGTTTCCTCACCGTCGACAATGGTAGTTACAGGATTCTCCCCGAAAACCGATAGGGTTTTGTTCACAACTATATGCTCATTGTATACTCCAGGTTTTACATAGATTGTATCTCCTTCATCAGCCGCGTTTATGGCTTCTTGTATCGTTGAATATGAATCTGGAACAATTATTATCGCATGTTCTGTTCTAACTGGCTGAGGTTCACATGCTAATGTTAACACGCTCAGGAGTGAGATCAATATGATTGCTGAAGCTTCTCTTTCCATTTTTACATCCAAGATGTATATGTGTTCGAAGTTATTATGAGTTTTTGATTTTTTTCTCTATTCAATTAGCCTAAGCAAGTAATAATCGCGGTTGTAAGTGAAACTGCTTTAGTTAGCTGGTGGCTATGTTTCCCCATAATGCTCACATGCTATGACTACATCGTAAAGGTCAACTACTCCATCAAGGTTCAGATCGCACTTCGTGTTGAATCTCGCATCACTGTCGTTGCAACCGTAGATGCTGCAAAGCTCCACAATATCGTAGATGTCAACATCGAAGTCACTATCAACATCTCCTAGAGCGGTAACGATTATCCAACCATCTGTAAAATCATTGTCTGAAGTTTCTGTTTCCCCTGGGATTACGTTTACGTGGGCGCTTACTGTATAGTTGTCCTTGCAGAAGTCTGCCGTTTCCCAAATGAAGATGAGTGTCGTTTGGCTTTCTGGGGGAATAATGGCTGCTAGCGTTTCGACGGGAGTCCTATTGACATAGGTGGTAACATTGGAGTTTTCTGTTGCAAGGCCCTTGTTACGAACAGAAACAGTGATGTTGACGGCTCTTCCTATATACGTCTCTTTAGAGGAGCATTTGAGGTCTGTTATGGACAGGTCGTGCAGAGTAAATACTGTGAAGTGAAGTTTTTCTGAACATCCCATGTTTCCTGAAGTGTCATTGGTGTAAGCTATTATACTATGAGAGCCATCAGTCAGATCTCTCAGAGTTGTGTTTCCTGAAATCGTTACATTTCGAATATTGTTTAGGCTGTAGCCTGTCCAGTGTATCCTTTCATCGACTGTGAAAATTAGAGGAATAGTGCTAACTTCATATGTTGCGTTTTCTGGAGACAAGAGATGTATCAAGGGAGGGGTTAAATCCTCAGGACTTATGTAGAACTCTCTGGTTTCGTAATCAGCCGCACTTCCGTCCCACACGTATACATAGGCTGTCGCAACACCGACGTGAGCCCACTTCACTATGAAAATATCCAAGATATACTGTGCAGAAACATCGCCGGGAATACTGGTATTAAGCTGGTCGAAGCATATTAGGACATCTAATTCATCAAGCACATCTATGATTATAGTTAAGTTCTTCTGGTCATGCGTAAGATTTTTCACAGTTAAATTAAAGTAAGCTGTTGATCCTATTGCAAAGCAATCTTGTGGATTGCCAAATCTGTCGCAGGAGTAGAAATCGACTATCAGCACTTCGGATCCTTGGCTTGTCCCGAAAAGTATCCTGAATACCGCAAACAACAATAAGAACACAAGAGCAGGTGTCGTGTTCCACACACCTTTTTTTGTTCTTTTTCGCAGTTTGTTTTCTAGCATATTTTATTCACTCAGCATACGTTGTTCAAAGGTGAATAGAAACTGCGTTGGCGGCAACACCAACACCTAACAACCCCTTCTCCAAGATTTAAGAAACTTTACATTTAAAATACTTATCTGGAGAAAGCTTCTAGTATTGCATACATCAAGCTTATGACACAGACTTAAGTATCCATAAATGATAAGCGGAAAACCTGAACCATATTCAGAGAACAATATAGCTAAAATAGCTCGAACTCTGTAACCCTCTGCAATATTTTAGCATTATACATTTATGAATGACTTTTGGTCAAGTTTCTTTCTTAATTAGATTTTCAATAATGAGGGAAGAGCTTTCTATTGAATGGAGCATCAAAGAACACGCTGCCCACTCAAGACGCTTCTACTACTGTTATTGTCACAGATTGGAAATTGTTAATATAGGTGAGCGAGTAATGCTAATATGGGGAAGTAAGGAGAATAGGCTATGGCAAAAAAGTTCGGTTCATGCTTATTCTTAATGTTTATGATGATTGCCGCGATGACACAGTGTAGGTCATCACAATTCTTGGACATCACAGTCACAACAAACGAGCCCTCTTATGTGCTTAGGGAAATCGTACAAATTTGTGGAAACGTAACATATGAGAATCAACTTGTAGATGATGGCTTGGTGGGCATACATATTAAAGACTCGCTTGGGGCTAGTCTGGTAAGAAGAACTATTCCAACAGGCACAGCTCTCTCTGGGAATTGGGGAGTTGAAGTCACATCGGTTATACTATGCAAGTCCGATGAAACTCCAATAGACGAAGCTAAAAGAGGAAAGTTTGCTTACTTTCTGATAACTGTGATAAATAACAGGGCTTCATCACGAGATGTTATAATAACAATCAACGTTTATGACAATGTCCTCATCCCTCTGGGTGCAGGAGCAATGCAGACGACCATAGCTGCCGGGAAAGTGATAACCTGTTTGTACTCTATATGGATTGAAAGATGGGCTTCCGTAGGTAAGGCATTGGCTTGCGCAAACGTTTACGATGTAGATGGATATCCCTTTTCTCCTGAAAAGGTTGGTAACTTCACAATTATAATATCAGAATACGAAGAAGCGCCTCATGACTCTCCTCCGGAACAGCCAGTTCACAACGGAACCTATGAAATGCAGTTTAGATTATCACCTGAACCTCATCCGGGAATATATGAAGTCAGAGTGCGGGCTTCGTATCATGGATGGAAGGCGAGTGCGACCACGACATTTCTAGTGGAAGACACTGTCGCTCCTCCCTGGGCATCCTTCACAGCCGAACCGCCTATGGCAGGGCCCAATCGGACTATAAGGTTCGACGGGTCGTTTTCATCCCCAGAAGGGTACAACGACACAATAACCAGCTGCATGTGGGATTTTGGTGATAGTCAAAATTCAACAGGCATAATCGTTGAACACAGTTATCCTGACTTAGGGAACTACACAGTAACGCTAAACGTAACCGACTCTGAAGGTTTCTGGAACACCACGTCAAAATTGATCAGCGTGCGCGAGATACATGACGTAGCATTAACATCAATAGAATGTCCGGACGAGGTTTATTCGAACTGGCTCGTAACGGTAACCGTAAGTGTCAAGAATAAAGGGACATTCATGGAAACATTCAACGTTACTGTATACTACAACAGTTCAATAAGAGCAATAAAAACAGTCACAGATCTCGACCCCCTCGGAGAAACAATCCTGGACTTCCACTGGAATACAACAGGACTACCTTTGTATGCTAACTGCACGGTGACAGCTCAAGCTGATATCCTCATAAACGAAACCGTCACAGAAGATAATTCGTTAGCTTACGGCCCCGTACTAGTCAAAGGTCTTGGCGACATTGATGGAGATCGTGATGTCGATATATATGACATTATTCTGCTCTGTCAGGCATATGGTTCAAAAAGCGGCGACGAAAATTGGGACATACGAGCTGATATCATTCCAAATGGAGAAATCGACATCTACGATGTAGTGAAATTCTGCGATCTTTATGGAAAGATATATCCATAATCCCTCCTCATGATGCCCACTGAAAATCCAAGAAGCGAAGCAAGGCGTCATTGTAAAAGTATATGTTACACCAAGGTCGAAAGAGTTCAAAATCATAGTTGACGGAGACGAAATTGTGGTTTTCTGCAGGGAAGAACCGGTTAAAGGAAAAGTTAACAAAGAACTCTAGGGAGCTTTTCAAGATTTTTCCGCGGAAAAGTTACGCTTATTTCCGGTTTCAGTTCCAAGCAAAAAAAGCTTTTGACAAGAAGTGTTGAAAAGAGTAGAGTGGAACTTGCTCCATTGCGTGAATAGTATTCTATGAGCGTTACTTGTAATTCTAGTGATCAAGTTTGAAGCGTAATATTGCTGCTATTCCGCCGAAGGATTTCTTTAGCATTTGTCCCTCTTCTGTTTCGCTGGAAATCATCTCCACTTCAGTGTTTGCTTGCTCTGCCAGTTTAGCGAGGTCCTCTATGAGAGGTTGTGTATCGACTATGCTTAAGGCTGGGGCTTTGCATTTTTGGCAAGGTTTTCCAAGGAGATTCTCCTCAAAATCTGTCAGCATTCGACCTTGTAAAGTGTGTTTTTCTTCATGATTGCACGCGTTACATTTTACTGTGACTCGCAGTATATCTAATCCTTCAGAAAGCAGTAATGTTCTGACGGCGCCAGTTTTCAAGGCTTTTCTAACTTCTTCTTCGCCGTACGTTGCGAATCCTGTTTCGTGCCCAACTTCGTAGAGAAACCGTTGCATTACTTCTTTTTCTTCTATGTAGCGTATTTTCCGCATTATTTGTGGAGCTTTATCAACAACTTCTTTGACCCCTTGTTCGTTCACGTAAGCAGTATCAATTATGCCTATAATCTTGTTTTTCAACATGTAATTCAAGTAATCGCCTTTTTCGAAATCGTATTTCGTTGGGCCTGGACCGCCAACTATCAAGCCTTTAAAGTCTTCGATTAACAGAAACAATTCGTTGGCATGTTCACCTACTCTCCTGAAATATTCTTGAAGCCTCATCTCCCTAAGTCTCTCATATCTTCTTGCTGATTGCCCACCTGCACGTGTTTTCCCTGGTACGCCTGAAGTTTCTTTCCTGAGTATTTCAAGTCTTCTACCTTGTAACGTTGCGAATGTAGCTGCTGAAGCATCAAGCAGAAGTATACCATAAGTTTCCCTTTCCCTCAAAAGCTCCTGCAAATGCTCCGTGTGGAACCTTGAATCACATCTATACAAGTAGGTGCCTATAGGCTCAGGTGGAGTAATCACATAAGTTTCAATTCTTTCGCTTCCAGCTCCATTCTGCGGAATTGCACCACAGAAAATTACGAGTCCATTTTCAGGAGACTTCTTGAAAAGTTTAAGACGTTGTTGAGCCTTTACGATTGCGTCTTGAACGTTTTTCCGGGTTGTTGTGGACTTTATGTTGGATGCTGTACCATACTCTTGTCGCAGCATGTTTACAACATCGCTTATCTGCCTTCCAGGCGGCACATAAAGTGAAACAAGTTCGGTTCCACGTCCACCTTTTCCAGCTAGCACATTCAACACTTTTTTTAACCTGAACAGTTCCAACGAAGTTCTTTTTCTGCTCAACTCATTTTCACTTGAGATTGTTTAGTCCTAAGCTACATTGCAAGGCATCAAATAAGAGTTTAGGGACAAAGGCTATACTATTCCTAAAACTTCCTTCAAAAACGCTTTATATGGACCCAGTTTTCCTCCGTAGTTGCCAGCCGAAATTCTAACGACGCCTGGAATCCTTACAGCAGCCTTTATTCCTTCACTCATAGCTCTCTTAACCGCTTCGATAGTCAAGCCATTAATCACGATTTCATAAACGCAATTCACGTTTTCCATCAAAACTGAATCCGGCACGAGCTTTCTCAACCGTGGACAAAACAGGTGGTTAGTTGAAGCTTTCAACTTATACTTTAAGGATCCAGCTTTAGACCCAGAGCGGCATATCCCACCGGGAAACGGCAAAATAACCTCGCTCACTCTGCTTTTAATGGCTTTCACTGCCTCTTCTGCAGCCCTTAATCCAGAAGATTTATCCTCTCCCATGATAAGAAAGTTTCCGCCAGCTACAGCCTTCGCTACACCGAAAGTGTTTTCAACTAAAAACTCACCCTCCATCACGGGAATTCTCCAAACTCTTCTGTTCCCAACCAGAACTCGTCTTTGGAATCCATCGCCGAACAGTCTTATGCTTCTGCCAACCTTTACTCTTCGTTTCGCATCTGGCATTGCATCAAAAGCTGAACTTGTTGGGCACGTCATTACACATTGTCCTATACGGAGTATCATCTGTTTCTTCAATTCAAACCTGTCACGACTGTAAATCTGAATTAGAACACCTACACGGTTGTCCGGGGTCTCATCCGATGACACCTTGCCTTCTATACCCGCTTCAGCTGGAGACATAATTACACTCGTTGCGAAACCAGTTGCAGCAACCGCAGCGATCAAAGCCCATCTTTCATCATCGGCTGTGACTAAAACACGGCCAACCCAAAGTGGAAACATTTCAGCGAAAGTATCCATTATTGTGCAAATGTTTCTAGTCTGGCGATGTTTCACTAAGAAGTTGCCTTCTTTGTCTTTCCCTATCAGCTCAAGCTCATTTGCGTTTTCGATAGATTTTGATTCCGTCTCACTCGATGACATATCCGAATCCTGCTGTGAGTAGTTCTTCATCTTTATTAAGACTTTTAGATGGTACTGTATGATATTCATCGCTTTCAAAGCTCACGCACCCGCTTGATACGTACGGGATCATCTAGAAAAAGGCTCTCATTAGGCTACTTACTTCAGAATTTTCACTTAGGGTAACCAATATTTCTCCGGTTCAACTTCCCGGTTCTTTTTCTCTTTAAGCTTTTCAAGAACTCTGGTCTTGGCTATTTCATAAGCCATTCGATATCCAAATATTCCTTTTGTTTCCTCTGCAGCTCTTTTGACTAACTCAACTTCAATCTTGTTTTTGAGTTTTCCCACAGTCAACGCGCCAACTCCAAAAATGTTTGGCAGGATTTCCTCGCCGTCAGCCTCTGATCTTAACCCTTCAACTCCAAATGGCGGAATGGCGTTAGTGTCAACCACTATCTTGCAGTTTTTCCCATATTGCTCAAGTGTTTCCAGTGATAGAAGCTGAACTCCAGCGGCTCCAGCAGAAAGGACTATCTCTGATTCTTCTATGGCTTTCCCAATCTCTTCCGGAGTCTGCGCTTCAACACCTCGAACTACCTCATTTTCAAATTCTTCATTTATCTTTGTTACCACGGACGAAACCCTTTGGAG
>DAOVGI010000057.1 GCA_030672475.1 Candidatus Bathyarchaeota archaeon | reverse complement strand
ATTGATTGTGCCTGTTGACGGTGAAATCACTTTTATGGGACCTCTTTTGGAGAAGGATCATGTTCCATTGAAGACTCGGATCATTGAAGACGTGAAGACTTACTTAGATTATCCTGGAGAGAAACATCCAATAGAACATTTCGCTGAATTTTTGAAGGATATGGGATTGGCTAAGAGGCGTATAGGCATCGACAACAAAGCTGGAGCTTCTGGAACTTGGGGATACCAAGGTCCACCGATCACTGCAAAACTGCGTGAAGCGAAGTTTGTGGATGTGAAGAATTTTGTGCCTATTATGCGTCTTGTAAAATCTGAACAGGAGATCTCGCTGATAAAGGAGAGTGCTAAATGGGCGAATCTAGCGCATAGTTTGCTGCAGGAATATACAGAAGAAGGCTTGTGGGATGTTGAAGTTGCATTGGCAGCTTCTGTTGAAGCATCCGCGATAATGAAAAAAACTCTTGGACCTGATTATGAACCTGTACGTCGAAGTTCTCCTGTAGGAGTCGGCTTTAGAGGTCAGATAGGCGAAATGAGCGCAATACCGCATTCTATCGCTACGAAGCGTATGATCAGAAAAGGTGATGTTGTTGTTACAGGTGCTGGCGCAGATGTCGGAGGCTACAGTTGTGAACTGGAAAGAACAATGATTGTTGGGACACCAACACCTAAACAGAAACGTTATTTCAATGTGATGGTTAAGGCTCAGGAAGCCGCATTCAGAACGTTCAAGTCAGGAGTGAAATGTTGCGACATTGACAAAGCAACGATTAAAGTGTTCAAGAAGGCTGGTTTGACACGTTTAGTGAAGCATCATACTGGACATGGTTTAGGCTTGGAAGGGCATGAGCCTCCATGGTTAGACATAGGTAATGAAGAGCCTCTACGCGCTGGAATGGTTGTAAGCTGTGAGCCAGGCATTTACGAAACTGGGTTTGCAGGATTCCGACACTCTGATACTGTTTTGATAACTGAGGACGGCGCAGAGATAATCACGTATTATCCGAGAAATCTGGAAGCTTTGACTATAAGTTGAACAAGGAAGATTTTGATGGTGAAAAAAAGGAGAAGTTAAGGAGCTTTTAGGATCATAATTCTTGTTCTAAGAGTGCGTTGGCAACGTGGGCAACGTTTACGGTTCCGCTTGAACGAGAACGTTCTTCCGCAACGAAGACACACCTGCACAGTTGCAATCAGTTTTTCATCAGACATCTTATAATATGCGTGTGAGTTTTCCCTCTTTTTCCCTCTTGTCCTTCTTTCTTCAACACATTTGTAATGCTGTTTTAACGACATGCAGTTTCCAACCTTTGTCTACAGGTTTTTCTCTCCCTTAATCTTGCAGTTAAGCGAGTCCACAAGCATTGCTATTTTGTATACTACGTAGGCTAGCAGAACTGTTACTGCGATTTCCGCGAGGTCTCCAAGCATTCTGACAAATTCGCTTAGATTCAAATCATGTGGCCTCCTCGTATTCGTTAAGGTTTAACTCGTTGATTTCAGTCAAGTTTGACAGGAGGTTCATTTTTATTCTGTTACTTGATACGGTGTAGAGAATGTTGCCTATGTAGAAGGCTCGTTGAATGTGGTTGGAGGCGTTATGGACGTCACCGTTTTCAATATGAGTCACTGTTCCCTTCAGAACGATTTTTTCCTCAAGCATTAATGATATCGTGAATACGTAGGCGCCTTGCCATACAGTTCCACCGTAGATGTATGGGGGGGCTTCGCTTTCGTCCCGCTCTGTGACGGAAACAGGCAGTACTAAAAGATTCTTTTCTCTGTCAGACAGGAACGCTTTGTGATCTCTCAGCACCGGTGAATCTGATCCTCTATCGCCTATTACGTATTTAGCCATCTCCTCCGGGTTAGACCTGTCTGTAACATCAAAAAATGATATTTTCACTCCTTGATGCCAAGAGAAATCTCCGTTCTCCGGAATTGTTTCTTTGCCTACTCCTATCACGTGATTTTCATCATACAAGTGTAGGTAGTCAGAGTATCCAGTTATCTTTAGTTCACCGAGAATTTCCGGTCTGTATGGGTTTGAAAGGTCAATCACAAAGAACGGATCAATCTTTTGGAAAGTCACAAGGTAGCAGGTTTTTCCCATGAAACGTGCTGAATGAATTGTTTCTTTCGGGGCAATGTTCTCCAATCTTCCGGTTATTTCCAAATCCGTGTTTAAAACATAGACATTGTTTCTCCGGTTAAGTGTTGTAGCTATTCTGAAGTAGCCTTCATGCTCATCCATAGAAAACTGGTTCAAGACTCTTCCAGGAACTTCGCCGTCAGCAACGTAGAGGATTTCACTGTTGTCTACGTGAATTCTATGCAGAAAGGTCTTATCCCAGTGGCTCATGGTCAAGTAAATGTTTTCGATGGAAACATAAACGCTTGTCGTCAATCCTGACAACACCGTTTGGTATGTTGGCTCTTCTGCATCTTCTCGCATGTTTACAGCCAGTATGGTTGTGAACATGTAATGGTAGTCTTTGAAGTCAGAGTGATAAACTTCAGTTGCAGATATCGCTTTGCATTCGTTTTCTAAATGAATTTCTGGAAGGGCTACTTCACCTTCAATAAGTGAAGCTGCTTTCCGAACGACAACATAGATGTAGTCGCCTATCATTCTAGATGTGAAATAGCGTCCGTCAACAGATACATCTCTTTTAAGTATTGGATTTTCCCTGTTTGACATGTCATACATGTTGATGAAAGTCTCGGGGTCACTCCGTGAACTGGTTTCGTAGAACACGATCATCCTTTCTTCGTTTATGAACAGCTGCTTCATTGTCCCGTTCACAGCTATTTTTGAAAGGACAACAGCTTCCTCTGCAGGATAAGCCTTCACAATAACTACTTTTTCGCCAGAGATTACATAGGCAAATTCTCCGTCAGTCTTGACGATGTCTGCTTCATCTACGCCTTCCACTTGAACATTTGTCATAGAATAATCATCCAAACTCTGCTTCGTTTGATAGCTCAATCGACCATCTAACAGTGACGCAACATTTGGCGCCCGCCATGAATCGTAGCTTCTACATTTGACAAAACCTTTCAACTCTTCGTAAGATCTGAACTTGTTCAAGGTTGCCCTACAATATTCCACGTCGGTGCACAGCACCGCAACTGCACTGATCACAATGACCAAAATCAAGATTGAAGCTTTTCCTATTTTCAAGTTAACTTCCTTCTCTAAACTTTAACATGTACAAAAATGGAGCCGTATCTCTTAATGCTACGTTTTAGAACACGCTGTACTAAAACTAGTACGGAGGCAACCCAGTCCATCTATAATCATGACGGGACGTTCTACGCTTGAACAACAGATACGCAACAGACGCAATTATAAAACTGAAAGCCAAAGCCTTCACATCAGACGTTGAATACTTCGGCGTATCTGCACTCAGACCTTCAAGACCTTCCAGCTGTTTGGAAAACGGCCTCAGCGTTGCATAACCATTTTCCGTCGTAGTTTGCGCAAACGTAATCAACGGAACTAATATCAACAACAACCCTAGAACAACAGCGACGCCAGAGTAAAGCAGAATCTTCTTCAAGGTCTACGCCCCCTACGAAATATTAAAGACCGTGCCTTTTAAGTCTACTTTTTAGAACAGCTTCTTGAAACTCTACAATCATACAGAAAAAAAAGGGAATTAAGCAACTCTGGTCATTCGCTTCTTGTCGTGTGCACGACTATGCAGACTCTAACGGTCTAAGGTGTTTCGCTGTATTTTTCGTCTTTTACAAAGTAAGCTGTGACAGTGGCAGCATCGTATACGTCTATGATTCCATAAATTGGAGCGCAGTCTGCTCCTGGGAACCAGTACAGGTCCGGTATGCCAGTGGCTTGTGTACCGTAACAACCATAGACAAGGTCGTGGTCAGCCATGTCAACGTAGAACCATCCTGTGCGTGGGCAACGGTTAACGTCTATTCTTCGGCTTTCATCTGTGGGTCCCCAGACCCACCAGAAGTCAACCTCCCCAAACGGCGGTGTTTCCATCCAGTAGTAAGGATTCCTTTTTAGCGTCGCTGAGCCTCCTACTCCGGCTGTGTAAGCGGTCAAATAGTACATTCCAGCGCCTTCAATGATCTCTGGGTATGTGGCGAAGTCCATTGCTCCTGGCCAGTAGCCGTGAGCATCTCCTATCTTCCAGTATTTCACTTGCACTGAGCCGCCTGTGTAGGTTCCGTTGATCACGAGTTCGCCTTCAATCCAGTTGTAATCTGTGAACATTGTCAACGGTGCACCATCATATGTTACTTCGTCGATCCAAGCTATTTCACCTGTTAATGGAACAGTGTTTGGAAAGTCCATAGTGTATGATTCAGTCTCGTAAGAAGTGAGTGGGCCGGTTGGTTGTAGCCATATTCTTGGAGGCAGCATTGCGCCGCTGCACAGGTATGTGAACCAATAGCTCAAATCATTGTAGTAAACCTCTACGCAGTAGTCATCAAGCACAATGAAGTGGTCGATGTATGGGTAGTAAGCGCTTGCAAGCCAGCAATCGTCTAAAGCGTACTGTATGAACGCGCTCATCAACCATGCGGTCATGTTCAAATTCTCTCTCTGGATGCCTGTTACAGGCTCAACGAACCACGCGTCCTTTCTCAACCAGTATGTAACCTTGGATTTGTTTTCGCCACCGTCATCCCACGTTTCAACGTACCAGTCTTGCACAATGTCTCCTTGATCTCTTGCTCTCTCGTACGGAGCACTAGCCATGCCTCCGTAACACGTAAGTCTGTCTTCAACCTGTCTGTCATAGTACCATGAGGAATAAAGCACATTCATTGCGGTTGGTGCAGCCTTTATGGCGTACCTCAAAGGTGAATAGTCTTCCTTGTACGCGTTCATAAACGTGTAACCGTTTTCAGGTCCAGCACCCACCATGTTCACTACACCCATCACTTCCTTACTGTACGCCCAGAAAGCCAATGAACTCCACAATGGAATTGTCATGCATTCGTCGGTGAAGAGCCACATAGCATCTTGACAGCTGCCCATGGCTTCACCGAAAGTTGCAGCGTAATATACAGCTTTCAAGTGCGTATTCAACTCCTCATAGTTCGGGTCGCCAGTAGCGTTCTTTCCTGAGACGTAGTTGGGTCCGTAGCTGAAGTACCAGTCGTCGTGGTATAGGTCGTACACGTGTGTTGGGAATCTTCCGAGGCTCCAGCCACCAGTGTAAAAGTGATAGTCAAAGTATCCCATAACAGGGTCATAAGAAACTGACGATGGACATTCAGTGACGGCGCAGGGCACTCCAAGCTTCCTCAAGCCTTGATATAGCATACGTCCAGTGTACAATCTTCTCAAGTCGTCGCTTCTGCAGTAGCATACTAGCGGGTTCATGTCATTTCCAGTTCCAGGATCAACCCTCAAATATTGAGTGCTGCCTGGAAACGCTGCGTCATAGTACGGGTTCGATGTGGTTCCTTCAACGAAGCCAGCAGCAGTCAACTTGGCAGCAGCAGAAGCTGGATGATAAATGTACGGATAGTTAGCTCCAGTGCTGTTTGCGTTCATCCAACCGGATGATGGAGATGGAATGGGTTGGTCGATCTGTGCGGCGAAGCCTGCGCAGTAGTCGGATATGACAGTTGCCTTGTCAACTAGGAAAGCCATAGCCTGCCTGAACTCTTTGTAGCTTGTCGGTGAACGATCACCAGGATACGTTGGAATAGTCCAGTTGTTGTTAATGTCAACCTCATACATTCCGAAATCTACGACGGGGGCAAGCACAATGTTCGGATCATTAATAGCGTCGTTATACTGCAGCTTTTCAATCTCGTAACCACATATGTCAGCATCACCTGTCTTCAACATAGCATAGCACGCTGCAACACTGGCACGGAAGTAAATCAAAAGATCATCAGTCTTAGGTCCTTTATCTGCAGCTACTGGTAATGGAAATAGTGTTACCATCATTAAGATTGCCATCATTAATAGGGCCGTTGATACAAATTTTCGATTCATTTACTCTTATTCTCCTTTCTCTTTTTTGAGCAAGTTTAAGTACACAACCTAACAATTTAAAGCTTTCTGGAACATTTTTCTATTTTTTGGCAGATGCAAAACATCAGAGAAGGCTTGGAATCAGTTGTTTTGAACCGATTCTGAGGATTCTCTCACTGACGGTTTGGAACTCAATATTTCATTGGCGCTTCACTATCAGCGAGACAGTTGAGCATTTTGCTCAAAACAGCGAATGATTTCAAATCAGGAACTAGATTTAAGTTAAACTCTCTTCCTCTGTGGTCGACGCGTCCGTTTCGGCTTAATCGCAGAGTAAATCGACAAAGAAACACCGACAATTATCAACATTATTCCTACTGGCATAAAAATGCGATGCGGATACTCCTTCTTTCCAACATCATTGTAAAGCTTAATCCATGGAATAGGCCCCATATTATAAACATAAACTGCGCGCTCGTCAACGTGCGCCCGATACAAACCATCGTAAACCGTGAGTCCACCAACCTCTTCTATAGGTTCTTCCACAATTAACCCACCCTCACTTGATTTAAGTTCGATACTAGCACCTCCTTGCCTTTCAAACGTAATTCGAAACTTTGTCATATCATTGTAAGGATCAAAAACTTCAACGTCAACTATGGCTTCCTTTCCGTTCATCACAATTCCATCCCAATCTACAGGTGGAAACATCACAAGCAGTTTTTCACCCTTGGAAAAGTTTCCTGAGACATCCCATTCCTTTTTCACATCATCAAGCAACACGAGATCAGTCTTCTCTACGGGTTTATTAGAAATCGAAAAAACAATGATGCCTACAAACAAAAGGATAACTCCTAAGCCAAACACAGTCTGTTTCACTAAATCACCTTAATTTCCCAAGAAAATGAAGACAATGATTTTTATTAAACCTTTCTAATCCAACAAGCCAGAGATTCCGCTTCATTCAGCTTCCTTATCCCACAAAAAAAGAAATATTTCGTCACCGCCAGATATTAACCATGCGAAAAACTCAGCTTCACATCACTTTCCAGTATGATCACAGTGCATATCAAATTGTTTCTTCGCTAGTTTTCACTTATCTTCTTCAATTGACGCTGATACATTCCAACAATTTCTTCCGAGATAGTTGCATCTTCAGCCGACTTGTCAAATCTGAAATTTCCTGTGAAACGTGGAAATCTTATTGCTAACCCGCTTCCTTTCCGGATCGCATCCATTGCACACACATGAACCGGGCTTAACGTTATTTCAGCGCCTAGAATCTCGATTACAACAGCCGGTTCAAACCACACGTCTGCCTTAATTATTGATTGCACTCTAGAATGTTTACGGACGATCTTGTGCTTCTGAAGCATTCTCGGCAGTCTGGCTAAGTCCTCGTCAGTGAAGCCTGTTCCGCATTTAGTCACAGTCTCAAAAACATCTTTCTCCGAATCATGTGCAGCTAAAAGCAATGCACCATAGGTTCCAGCTCGCCTTCCTCTACCGTGAAAAGCGCCAACAACCACCAAATCCACAGTGTCCGTCATCTCGCTTTTGTAGTCTCGCTTATATTTTATCCATAGCCACCCTCTTGCTCCAGCCTGATAAACAGAGTCTTCTGCAACGGATTTACATATGAGCCCTTCGCAGCCGCTCTCAATGGCTTCTTGAAAGAACTGTTCCATTGTTTCCACACTATCAGTGATTGTGTGTTCAGCGATTTTCATCCTGTCGCCTTCTTCTATGGCTTCTTCAAGCGCACGCCGCCTAATCGGGTAAGCTTCCAAGGTGAGGTCTGCACCATCAACAAAAAGCATGTCGAACAGGTACAAAGAGACAGGATATTCCTCCATAGCTCTTCCGATTCCGTACTTGCGTCTGCGGTGCATCAATTCTTGGAATGGCCTCATTTCCCCCGTGTCAGGATCCACAGCCACGCATTCAGCTTCTGAAATAACCTTTTTCGCCTTTACGTGTCTCTTGACAAGTTCTATGGCGTCTGGATACTGGCTTGAAATGTTTTCTAGACGTCTAGAGAAGAGTATCACGTTCCCGTTGTTCTTGTGGATCTGTATCCTTTCCCCGTCATACTTGTATTCTGCCACACATTTTCCTCCAAGCTTCTCAAGAATTTCTTCCGGTGAAGAAAGCCTTTCAGCCAGCATAGGTCTTATTGGTTCACCAATTGAAACCTTGAACGTTTTTATTTCCTCTAAGCCTTTTTCAGCCACGGTTTTTGCCACTCTTCCCAAGTCGGAGGAGATGTTATACGCGCGCTCTATTAGCTTGCGGGATTCTTTTCCGCCTCCATATGCTATTGCCAAAGCATCAAGAACAGTCATGTCAGCGATGCCTAAACGCAAGTTTCCCGTAACAGTTCTAATAACGTATTTTGCTTCTTTCGGAGTTGCAGCAGCTAAAAGCCCGGCTAAAAGTGAGATTTTAAGATCAACCGCTCCGGAGCCTGAAGCCTTGGCCATCTTGTCAAGAACACCATAGACTCTTTGAACCGTTAGAGGATGCTGAAAGAAAGTTACTTGTTTTTTGTTAGCTATGAATTCATTAGTTGTCTCTCCAATGTCGCCAGTCTTCCTCAGGTCTTCCTCGATTTCACTTTCCTTCATTCCAGAAGCTCGAGCAACGGCTCGCACTGCAAGTTTCTCAGCTACTCCTATTTCAATACCAACAAAATCCGCATATATTTTTCCCTGAGTTAAATACACAACTTTGTCGATTATTTCCTTCGGCGTGCTTTTAAGCAGGCTGACCAGAAGATCCGTCATTTCCAAC
>DAOVGI010000050.1 GCA_030672475.1 Candidatus Bathyarchaeota archaeon | reverse complement strand
CAATTTTGGGCTTAACCACAATCTATCCCCTGGTCAGACTTTAAGAGTATCAACGTTTCCTTTTTATACTTATAACTTGATTCACGCGCGAGATTTTCTTTTATTCAACAGACAAGAGACAGAATGCATGCTTAAAACTGTAAGAAGTGAATGACTTGGGAAAGTCCGTTTCGACAGATGCAACTCTGAATGGAGTTTTAGAGCTGAATTCATGCTTTCACTTGGAAGGGCTAATCCTTCTTATATACGTAAAGTGTGTGCGAAGGATATCCCAGCTTTGGGTTTTCGCAGAAATTCTCAACCTCGACAGGTTTCCATCCCACGATTTCGTAATCGTGTGAGACAACACGTGTTCCCTTTTTAAGCTCAGCCTTGAGTTTAGGTCTCACCTTTTCATTAGCACTTGTTGTCAGATAAAGGAAAACCACGTTTGCTGAAGACAAGTCAACGCCAAACATGTCGCTGTTCACTATTGTTACTCTGTTCTGAAGATTGTGCTCGTAGACGGAGCTTAACGCTCTTTTAACCAGATCTTCTCTCAATTCGACTCCTACAGCTCGCGCACCAAAATCTTTTGCTGCCATGATGACTGATCTGCCGTCTCCTGAACCTAGGTCAAAGAAGACTTCTCCAGGTTTCAATTCGGCTAAAATTAGCATTTGACGAATCACTGGAAGTGGGCTTGGCACGTAAGGTGCTATAAACAGTTCATGTGCCTCCAATTACATGTAACTAGTTTTCTGGTTTAACCATTGTTTTGTGCTTTTAAGGTTTTTCACTTTTCTAGGCAACGTAAGTTGACTTTTTAGGTCTTGGCTTTCTGGCTTCCCCGCATTTCATGCAGCTTTGACCACACAATTCAAGGTATTTCATTTCGTCTGTTAAAACCGCTTCTGCCGCCTTGCGGCACAACTCACTTGGCTCTTCACATTTATGCTCCTTGCAAAGACTGGATACGTAAAGGCAGGTGTCGTGCACATCTTTCGGCTTTAGGGCAGCTCTGTTTGTGCGAATCAGAAGACATAGTTCTCGGGCTAGAACACACGTTCTAACGTGTTCAATTCTCTTAAGAACTTCTTCTCTCAACCTTTTCCGACTTTCTTCCAAGTTTGTCTTTCTCCACGAACAGAAACGTACCCAAACTATTGTGACCAGCAATTTAAGAGTTATTGTGAGTCTCAGAATCACCAGAATCTTTTACTTAAGGCTTTACGCTCAGCTTCAAGAACTAACTCGTAAAATCTGTCACTGAGTTTAGGTTCTTCTTCAAGAACGCCCACTACATCAGACGGGCGAACTCTTCTAGCACACAATGCGACAACGGCAGGTTTTCCATGTTTTGCTATCAACCGCGCTGTTTGCAGTGCTTGTCTCTGAATTCTATCCTCGTTTTTGGTCAGCTTTTCTCCTTTCTTATCGATAATCGGAAAGACATGCTCTTCTTCAACTTTAAGGAGACCTATTGCTGTAGAGCCGCATCTTGGACATTTCGGCTTTTCTGGTAAGTCCTTAGCAGATATCATTTCAATATAGTCCCAACAGTCTGTGCAAACGAAAACACAAGTTTCACTAAGCAGTCTTGCCTTCGCGGATTTTATGAGTACAGCTCGCATTCTTTCAGGAGGAATCAGATCGGTTTTCCTGCTTACTCGTTCGATGCCAATGCGGGCGATTGGAGTTGCATTTCCCTTAGTTTCGATTTTTTCAACTTGAATCTCACCCTCCCGAATTTTTTTAAGAACATAAAAAAGTTTTTCCAGTTTCAAGTCCTTTGTGAAGACTTCTTTTAGAGCCTCTTCGTAGATTGGTGTGCCTTGAAAAATTTTTATCAGTCTTTGTAAGCTGACACTGCTGAAGTCAGCCCATTTCTTTAAGGCTCCAAAGCGCCTGGCTACATGAATCATCCTCCTCTTGAAGAGTCCTGTCTTCACAGTTGCCCTTGTTACTGCATCTTGGATTACTTGATCAGACGCTGCCCTCATTTCATCAAATAACATGACAATCTGGTTTGCCTTCGCAGCTCCCATTGTTTGCACAAAAATGCGATATGCATCATGTTGAACCACAATGCCATACCCTATTTTTTCGGAAAGCAACTCACCTATCAATTGCGCTAAAGCTCTATTTGTAAGTGAGCCGAAGTGAACGTGAACTATGACGAAGTCTTCCCAATCTTCAACGATTATCCGTTTATCAGTAGGAATAGGGAATCCAGAGTTCACATGCTCTACTGTTTCAGCTATGGCATGCAAAATGTTTTTCTTGTCTGAAGGATACTGTTTGCTCAGTTCGGCGGCAATCTCTTCAGGTTTGATCCCTGACTTTATTTCTTCTTCAACAAAGCCTCTGATGAATCCTACTTCCTGTGCAACATCGAAAGGCACCGGGATTTGCTCGCCTATCCAGCTTGGAATGGCTCCAGTAGGATCGTCAACTGGTTTAACGTGTACTCTTTCTCCGGAAACTTGTAGAATTTGCCAAGGGCTTCCTCTGATGATAAATTTTGTCCCAGGCTTTCCATATTCAGCCATGAAGGCTTCATCTAAGACTCCTACCGCTGAGTCACTTGATTCATCAACCACGAGGAATTGTTTTCGGTCAGGTATCATGGATAGGTTTTCAAAATAGTACTCAAAGAGTGCTTTCGTTCTTCGCGGTTTCAAAGCTACCTTGTCTTCAAAGGAAACCCATGTTAGACGTGGAAAACGTTGATGCATATATCTGAGAATCTTCTCAACTTCTTCTATTGTTAAATCCTTGTAGGGATACGCATTTCTAAACACTTCCAAGATTTCATCGAACTGCCACCTTCTCCTCCTAAGAAGCAACCCAGCGATCTGATGCGTCAAAGCATCATAAGGCTTGGGCGGGATTTCAACTGGTTCAAGATCTTCTTTCAGTGCTTTTTTAGCTATGGCTAAGGCTTCAAGTGCATCATCGGAATCTGATGTGATAATTATTCCTTCTGCTACACGTCCTATTCTGTGACCACTCCTGCCAACACGCTGTATAATCCTTGTAACTTGTCTTGGACTCATGTACTGTATCACCAGGTCTAGGCGCCCTACATCTATTCCCAGCTCCAATGAACTGGTGCAGACAAGCCCCTTCAATTCACCATTTTTCAGTCCTCTTTCAGCGGCTATCCTAGAGGGTTTAGCAAGGGAACCGTGATGTATCGACACTGGAAAGTTCATGTCCCAAACCCTGAATCTGCTTGCTAAGACCTCTGATATTGCCCTTGTATTTGTGAATAGGAGCACTGATCTGTGTTTGCTTATATAGTCGCGGATTATCCTAAGTCTTGCCGCTACTTCTGGGTGCGTGTAAAGCTTTGCAGAAAGCTTGTAATCCTCAGTTTCAGGCTTTGGAAATACAACCTTTAACCTTATCATTCTGGCGACTGGAACTCGTATGATTTCAACGTCTCTGCCACTTCCAACAAGGAACTGAGCCACCTTTTCTGGGGTTCCAATAGTCGCGGACAAGCCTATTACTTGGAATTCTCTGCCTACGATTCGCCTAAGCCTTTCCAAAGCTAGGGATAGCTGGCTTCCACGTTTGCTGTCAGCCATCTCATGTACCTCGTCAATTATTACCCAACGCACTTGACGCAGGTGTTGACGTAATATCCAGCCTGGCAATATTGCCTGCAGGGTTTCAGGAGTTGTGATTAAGATGGTTGGTGGGCTTCTGGATTGTCTCGTCCTTTCCTTCGTCTCTGTGTCACCATGTCTGACAGCTAATCTTATGTCTAGGTTGTTGCACCACCATTCAAGCCTTTCAAGCATATCCCTGTTTAAGGCTCGTAAAGGCGTAATATACAAGAGTTCTATGCCCCGTATTCTCTGCGGTTCTTGAAGAAGCATGCTTAAGACTGGTAGAAAAGCAGCTTCAGTCTTACCGGTCGCAGTGGGTGAAATAAGCAGAACATTTTTTCCTTCAAGAATCCTGGGTATAGTTTTCTCTTGTGGTTCTGTTGGTTTTGAGAATCCCCTCTTCTCAATCAGCCTTCTAACTGGTTTAACAAGCAAGTCAAAAACGTTTTCTGAAGAATCTTTCAAACCTGTTTGAACCTCAATGCCAAGAGGAATAAGCGGAAAGCCATAAGTAAAGCGTTTTGGAGAAAAATGCCATTCACAAAAAAAAGGCGCTTGCACCTTAAAGGCTGTTCCATCTACGGCACACGCAAATGTTCGCGCGGATCTAATTCTCCAAGCTGTACCTTGAATGTCATGTGCATTTACGTCAGCAGTTTTACCGAGGTTTCGCGCATGAGTCAGTGGTTTGTTTCTCCATAATGATCGCAAACAATGACTAGATCGTAGATATCGATTTTTCCGTCGCCGTCAATATCTAAATTCGCTTTATATTTGGAATCACCCATTTCACTGCCGTATGCCGTGCATATACCCACGATTTCATAGATGTCTACGTCGAAGTCACCGTTGACATCACCTGGAATAGTCACGATTATCCAACCGTTTACGAGAGTGTTATCCGCTATGTCTGTTTCATTTGTAATCGGTTCTGCATGAGCGGTTATAGTGTAGTTGCCTAAGACAAAACTTGTAGTGTTCCATGCGAAGGTCACTAATTTGGAATTTCCACCTTTCAAGGTGATGCTTTGTATTCCAACAACGACGTCATCTCCAACAACTGTTATATCTAAATCTGCGTAAACTGTGACATTGAATGTGGAAATAAGATCTCCTTGATTTTCAACAGTCACGTTAATTGACACAATGTATCTCTGTCCCACAACTGTTTTTGACAGAATTATACTTCTGACGGCGACGTCAAAAACAGGCTCCCTTATTGTGATTACTCCGTACACATAGTTGTTATCTGCTGTGTCGTTTTCACCGGGCACAGCGCTTGCCACTGCACTTATTGTGTAATTACCTATGGCAACCTCTGTGGTGTTCCATGTGAACGTGATGACTATCAGGCTGTAATACGCTAGTGAGACTTCTGTCGTATTGATAGAGGTTTCGTCTGAATAGACTGTAACATCAAAGTTTTCACTGAAACTGCCTTGGTTTTCAACGATCACGTTTACGTCAACGCTCAGTCCTTGACACACAGCAGTCTCATTGATTGAAATATTTGTAACAGCGACGTCGTGAACGCCTGGTAGTATTCGTACAATTTCACCAATGACTTTATGATTTATCGGTTGTCCATATTTGTCAAAGAGGTTACTAGAAGATACATTCAGAGCACAAGTTCCAACAGCCTTGACTTCGAAAGCTATTTCAAGTATGCTTCCGCTTCCATCAAAGGGCAAAGCTGAGTATTCGGATTCAGCTGCGATCAAATACTTTCCAGCCGTTTGATTCACCTCGTCCATAACTATCTGCACAGGTCCATGTAAAATGCCGTTGGCATATTCCTCTACTGGAATTGTGACTGTGTGGCTCACATAATCTACGAGTGTTGCGTTCCAGGTGAATTGGACATCTAGTTTGTGAAGTTCTCGAATATTGGTTATGTAGACTTCCACAGTTAGAGTTTGGCCAACATGAATCTCCGTTGAGCAAGGATTCACCTGAATAGTAGATATAGGTTCAACATGGACAATCCATCTGTCCTCTCCAATTCTACCATCCTCATCAAACACGGTTAACTTAAGCGTATAGATTGTGAAGGAAGTGACTAAACGGGTATCCCACGTTCCCAGAACGCCATTTTCGATCTCACCACTACCATAATCAGTGAGATTGATTCCAACAGTCAACCACGATGTGGGGTTTCTTCCCAGCCCGAACTCAACCTTGAAGCTGTCAAATGTTGCACCAGTCGCTGCTCCTTTCTTCACAGTGCCTCGAAGCTGTACATTTCCTTGAAGAACAGCTGGATGCAACAAGTTTGTAGTAGGCTTAAAATGAGCTGTAGGCGCCATGATTTCAGTCACTATTTGGGTCTCTGGATCTCCTAGGAGAACAAGGGTAAAGCATGTCCATCTATGAAAAAATCGACCAAAAAGATTTTCCTTTGATAGCTGCAAAGCTTTGCCTAAGCTTCTCTCGCCTTGACTCAGCATAGAGAAAAATTCTCTGTCAAACCTATCACCAGGTCCATTCGTAGTGCCTGGCATGTACCAACCATATCTTGTGTTGCCTATGTAGGCGAAGGCGCCATTTGGGTTAAAGAGGAAGTGCTCTGCGATTGCCTCTGTTTCTTCCGTGCCAAGATCAAATGCTGCTGAATAACAGCCTATGCTGTAAACCATGAAATACTCATCATTGGTTAAGTTGTCGACATTTGATTCCAATAAGCCCATGACGATTGCTCGGTTTGCATGGCCGAAATGGTTTACTATGTGAGTGCCACTATTCAGTTTATTGAAGACAGCGCCACCGCTGAATGTTCCATCCCGATCGTACAGTCTTGTTGTTGTATACTGCGGTATTATGTTTGTGACAAGGTCCTTACCGTTTGCTCCTTCTGTGTTTCTGTCGAGGGTTTCTCCAACCATTAAAGCATTCTTGAAGTAACTATTGTCTTGAGATTGTTCGTACCACAGTGTCTTGTAGACAAAATTTGTTGCTTCCTCTGGTGTCTCAACTGGTGCTCTTCCAACGTACACTTCGGCGAAGAAATCGGCTTCTTCTCCAGCTGCTCCATGACACTGCGGCAGACTCCCATCTTCGACACCTTCCCCGAATCTGGTGTCATTGTCGTTATCCCAGCTTCCATCAAGGGCTCCATAATACATGTCACACGCGATATTGTAATCTATCACGTGTTCAACATACGCACAAACGCCCCTCGCAGGAATGATCTCGGTGTCTCCGCCCAACAAGACATATTCAGTCCCCCAGTTCTGATAAGCATCTTTTAGGAAGTTTCGAATATGTGCTTGTGTATCATTAAATTTTGGTGTGCCGCAGCCATCACCAAACAAGCCATCGCAATGATAGGCTGGATCATTCAAGATGTCTTCCAAGAGAACAACTGTTGCATTAAGTCCTTTTTGGAGTTTCCAATCAATCAAAGGTTGAAATGAAGAACTTAAAGTATTGTCCGTTATAATTACATAGACGTATGAATGCGAGTGATCTACGAGACTGACACGTTGAACACATGTTGCAGTATTAGTATAAGTATTCATTTGGTTGGGGTTATCAGCAATGTCTAAAACGTGCGCCCTGTCTTGTGGCAAATTCCTAAAGAAAGGAGATATTTCACCTGTTTGCTTCAACCTTAGAGTTACAGTCATAGTCTCGAAATAGAACAGTTCCCTTTTTTTTGGTATATACTGAACTGGATGAAGCTTCATGATCAGTATTTTATAGCCTTTCGAGTGTTGTACTGATATCTGCGAGAACAACACGCCGGGAAACGGACTCGCGGAACTGTAGATCTTCTGGTCTCGTACATCTTCAATGGTAGCGTTAGAAGAGACAGGCACAAGAGTCTTACCGTACTCCACATTGAAGCTTCCTTCCAACATTATTCTATTGCTGGTTGTCACATCAATGTTTTGCACGTCTTTACCTTGCGGAAGCAAAGCTTTGACCACCTTAAACGGCAATATTGGCTCACCTTTGGCGCCGTGCTTGGGTATGCCGCTCATCACGACAGAGTCATAAATAGAACCTTCAGTCACAACAGGAAAAGGAAAATTATATTCAAGAACCAACGAGTTGGCTAGTTCTTTCGGCGGCTCACCGCATACTATCGAGGTTACATTGATGTCAAGAGTTAATGTTAACATGTTTATCAATAGCAACGTCATCAGTGTTAGAGAAACTGGCCTTATCAATTTCCATTCTCTCAATCCTAAGGACCCTCACTTCCAATAATATTTACGAATGCATCCTCTATTAATGTTGACTCATAATGCCTGCTTACAGCTAATGAAAATCAGTCATAGAAATGATACTCCTAACGAGGTTCAAGTGTTAGCTCTAATCTTCCCGCCAACGAAAAAATAGTTGAGGAAAAGATTGTGGTTTACAAACTTTTATTGATCGTACGTTGGCAAAGGTTGCCGATGGAGGGGTCGAAGGACAAGTTATAGCTCAGACTTCGATTCTTAATTATAAGCTTCAAGAGAAATGGTTTGTATCAGCTGACGTGCATTATCACGTGTTAGTTAGGTATGACAAAAGCTTTCAGTGTTTTAAATAGTTTCAGTTGAAAAAACATAAAAGCTCTTTGCTTTAAGAATGTATATTTTCATATGTTTCAGCATAGAAAATTCTCTTTTCAATGACGTCTACGGAAAAAAAGGCTAAGTTTTTCAACAACATTAATAGATTAAGTGAGAGAGTGGTAGATTGACAATTTTCTCCTTCCTCCTCAGTTCTCTCTGCCATTCTCCTCATAAGTATGAACACAGAAGATTCTTCACACTCATATAGCTTATGGAGAAATCTTCTATATGTAAGTTACAGCAGCGCGGGTTAAGCGTTAGCTTCCAATTCCCTGAATAGTTTGTGTGTGAAATAACGTCTTTATCTGCGACTTCCCTGTTTGGCTTAGAGGAGAAAGGAGAAAGGCTAGTGCCTGAATATCAAGTAGCACTTGATGTTATTCAAAGGATTCTCTCAGATCCCATTTGGAGAGAAAGAGCAAAAAAGGTTAGCTGTAAAGAAGATTTGCGTAGGCTTCTTCTGCAATTTTGCAGCGAAAACGGTGAAATAATAAAGGTAAGCGACAAAACAATCCTTCTCTACGCTGACTACTAACATTGGTACCGTTTTGCTTTCCACGTCATTTTTCATAGACAGACTGCGCCTTCAAACACTGCGTAACAAGTCTAACTATCGGCCACATAAGAATAGTCATCGAAAACAGCACAATGAGTCCATATTCACCTTCCAATTCGGAAATAGGTGTTGATGATATCTCATACGTAAATACCTGCTACGCACAACACTTATTAGATGGAAATGCATTACGGCTCTAGGTCTCAGTGTACATAGAGGTGAAATTTTTGAGAAACGAAAAACTGATACGCCATGCATTTCATTTACGGCAAAGTATAGACGCTTTAGAAGACGGACAACAGAAACAGCGACTTGCTAAGAAATACGCGAAGATCATTTGGCGAATTCAAGACTACGAAACAAGCAAGCACCACAAGATGACAGAACAATTACACAATGGAAAGCGTGTCTAGAGCAACATGACTTGCTCGAGAAATGGAAATCTGCTGGAAAATTTTCAGCAATGTCTAAATATGAAGTAATTGTCCATTCGTGAATTGCTAATCTAAATGTCTGTGGCTCGTTTGCGGTCGGTTGGTTGGAATATTGAAACTACACACAGGTATAGCGTGGGATCAGGGTGATCTACGCTCCGATCCTAGCATTTGCACACTTGAAAACCAAAAAATTGGAAAGATTTTGTGAACATCTATAGAAACGTCCAACATGATGTCAACCATTCGTCAAATCAAGACCAGCCGTCTAAGTTTTGGCACATGATCAAGCATTCAGCAGAAATGTTGCGGAAAATGTTGAGAGCATCTCACAATGTGAAAGGAAATGTTTTAAATCCTTGAATGCTTACAATTCATAAATTGAATCTTTAAGGGAAGAATAAGTATGAGCAGTGAAGAAGGGGGCTTTGGATTAATGGTTGCCGAGAAATTCTTTGGGTTGATACTCCTCATTGTTGGCGGCTTGGCAACATATTTCACGTTCACAAGCGCTCAATCGTTAAGTAATTATACAGGATTTTTTGGGTTTCTAAGCATCATAATTATAGTGTTAGGAATAATCTTGATAATTGCAAAGACGGAATAGTCATTTGTCTCTTTTTGCAAACCAACAGTTGGGTGCACGCTAATTATTCCAGTAATGTCTCCTTCATAAATCAAATCCAAAACTTTTTCGGCAAGGTTGCCAGTGGAAACTCAGAACCCCTTTTTTTCAACGTTCTGCCCACTGGAGCATTTCAGACGTGAAGAACATCAACCTCTTCTGTCAACCTTGCCAGATTTCCACAATAAGGCAGATTATTTCCACGTTCTGAAAAGAGTCTAACGCACATTCAAAAATATTACAAGGAAATACTGTATCAGTCAGATAATGATTTATAATCCTGAAATGCATCATTGAACGACTACCGATTCAGCACTCTGAGGAGTATCCAGAAAATGCCTACTCGTCAACCGATTGTATGCGTTCTCGGTCATGTTGATACAGGTAAGACTTTACTCTTGGACAAAATACGTAAAACGAGCGTTCAGTCCCGTGAGGCAGGAGGGATTACGCAGCATATCGGCGCGAGCTTTTTCCCTGTTGACACACTCAAACAGTTGGTCGGCCCTTTGCTTTCAATGGTCAAGGGTGAAATTGAAATTCCAGGATTGCTTGTTATTGACACACCTGGACATGAGGCCTTCACAAACTTGCGTAAAAGAGGCGGCAGCGTAGCAGACATAGCAATACTAGTTATAGACATCTTACGGGGTTTTGAAGCTCAAACCCATGAAAGCATAGAGATTTTGAAGGCTCGTAAAACGCCTTTTTTGGTGGCTGCAAACAAGATAGATCGGATACCAGGATGGAATTCTTATCCTGACACACCGTTTTTAAAGAGTTACAAGATGCAAGGTCGCTATGTCAAGGAAGATTTGGATAATAGGATCTACGATATTATCGGTACTTTTTCTCGTTTAGGCTTCAATGCTGACCGTTTTGATCAGATGAAGGATTTCACAAAGACTGTGGCGATTGTGCCTACAAGTGCGAAGACAGGTGAAGGTGTAACGGAGCTTCTTATGGTTCTTGTGGGTTTGACGCAACAGTACTTGAAAAAACGTTTACAGACGACAGAGGGACCTGCCAAAGGCACAGTTTTAGAGGTGAAAGAAGAACCTGGTTTAGGTTTAACAATCAACGCTGTGATTTATGATGGAATCTTGCACAAGGACGATTTGATTGTTGCTGGCGGTAAGGAAAGACCTGTTGTTACGCGGATACGGGCGATCTTGGTTCCGAAGGCTTTGGATGAAATTAGGGATCCGAGGAATAGTTTTTCTTCTGTTAGTTCTGTCTACGCCGCAGCTGGAATAAAAATTGTGGCTCCTGATTTAGAAGGAGCCTTAGCTGGCGCACCGTTGTATGGTGTGTCGCACAGTGAAGACCTGGAAAAGTATACTAGACTTGTTCGTGAAGAGATTGAGAGAATTAGGATTACGACGGACATTGACGGTGTTGTTTTAAAGGCTGACACCCTAGGTTCATTAGAAGCTATTGCTGAAAGCCTAAAGCGAAACGATGTGCCGATTAGATTGGCGGATATCGGGGACGTTTCAAAAAGGGACGTCACTGAAGCAGACGTTGTTAAGGAACACGAACCCTTCTATGGAGTAGTTTTAGCCTTCAACATAAAGATTTTACCAGACGCTCAAGAAGAAGCAGAAATCAAGAGCATTCAGATTTTCCGTGAAAACATAATCTACCGCCTAATGGATGATTACCTACTCTGGCTTAAGAATCAACGAGAAAAAGAATTGGAACAAGAGTTTGAAAAGCTTGTTACACCAGGGAAAATCCGCATTATGGAAGGATATGTCTTCCGCAGAACAAAACCAGCAATTGTTGGTGTTGAGATACTAGCTGGAAGGATAAAACCGAAACACAGACTCGTCAGAGCCAAAGACGGAAAGGAAGTAGGTGAAGTACTTCAGATTCAAGAAAAGGGAAAAGCCTTATCTGAGGCACAGCAAGGAATGCAAGTCGCAGTATCCATAGACAAACCTCTGGTTGGTAGACACATATTCGAAAGCGACATGTTATTTGTAAAAGTGCCGGAACGTCATGCAAAGGTTTTGCTGACGACTTTTATGGACAGGTTGACAATGGAGGAGCAAGAAGCACTGAATGAATACGTGAACATTATGAGAAAGAAAATGCCATTCTGGGCAGCATGAAACTCCGGTGAAAACTCAAGAAAACAATATGTACTATTTTTTTCTTGCAAGTCCGCGTGTACTGGTCTGGGAATGTTCGTTCTTGGAAAGTAGATATCCGTCTTTCCCTCTTGCGGCAAAATTGGATATCGTGTTTCCTTCTTCTGATATGACCTAACGTAAAAGCAGTAGATGGTGAAGCCTATGATTCTCGACGTAATAACACATCTCCAAATACATCGTGTAAGAACTCCGTTCAAAAGCAGTAGTCCTTCAACGATAAGAATGGCAGAGATCCCAATTGGCGGAACTAGCTTTTTTCCTCTGCTCGATACGTTCCACCGGACGATTCTTGCAGGGAGCACCTATTACATTTTGTGGCACCACTGACTTGTAGCGCTTTCGTAGGCCAAGAACGAAGCGTCCAGTTTTTCGCCGTATGAGCATGTGTGCTACAGGGAAAGACTTGTTCCAGCTCCTGATTTCTTTGCTTTTTCATAGATTAGGATGGCGGTTGCCATGTCTTCTATGGCTAGGCCTAGGTTCATGCACATGATGCGTTCTTTAGGATTCTCGCGGCCCGGTTTTTTACCGCTCACGATTTCGCCTAAATCTGCGTAAGCGTCTGGTATGTTGGAGAAGTATCCTAGTTTCTTGTAGTATTCTAGTTGGTCATGGTCGTCAGTGCAAAACTTGTCCATGGAATGCATAGCTTCTGGTTTCCAGTATGAGTCGAAATCTAGGGGGCATGCTAGGCTGCCCTCCTTGAACCATGATGTCTCGATTATGGGTTGTGGATGTTCTAGAATTGGACCTGCTGTTACTACTACGTCGCAGTTTTCAACAGCTTTTCGAGGTAAGTCTACGGGAATAATTTTCAGTTCATGTTTAGCAGTCATCTCTTTTACATACTTCTGTAGGTTTTCTTCGTTGATGTCGTAGGCTTTCACTTTCTCCAAGTTTTTGCACATGATTATCAGGGCTTCGAGGTTGCTTCTGCCTTGAACGCCACATCCTAGAATGCCTAAGATTTTTGAGTCTTGTCTGGCTAGGTGTTTGGCTGCAATGGCGGTGGCTGCGCCGGTTCGTTTGGCTGTTATCCACGTGCAGTCCATAATGCAGATGGGTAAGCCGGTTTCAGGGTTGTTCAAGATTAGTAGTCCCGATATGTATGGAAGACCTCGCTTAGGGTTTTCTGGGAATCCGCTTACCCACTTGACGCCTGCTGATCTCATCTTAGGTATGTATGCTGGCATGGCGTGGATGAAGGCGTCTTTTCGGGGATGAATTCCAGGTTTCGGCGGCGCTTCAGTTCGCTGCTCTGCTTTTTCACGGAAGGCTTTTTCAACGGCTCGAATGACGTCTTTCATAGGGATGTTTAGTTTCTCTATGTCTTGTCGAGGAAGGTATAGGACCTCTCCTAAAGAACTCATTCTATATGCCTGCCCACTCTAATTGAGCAGAGTCTGTCTTTTCCGATTCTCCACATATAATATACCCTCAATGTCCGCCTTTCCCTTTGTGAAACGGCACAGCGTTTTCTTAAGTAGGCAAAAGGAGAGGATAATATCGACAATTATTTGTTGACCTTTCTGATCTCTACTTTGTTTTCCATAACCCGTGGATGCTGCAGTACTCTCTTGCTTCTAGTTTCTCTGCTGTGATTTTAAACTCTGCTTCTGGGCTGTCTCCTGGTTTTAGGAATTCTCTGCAAGTTCTGCCGTCGGCGATTATTTCTATCCACTCGATGTAGTGTTTTTGTTCCATCGGATGTGGAATTGAACCAACTTTCACTCTTGTTCTGTTCGAAGTTTTCTCTATTACTGGAACATGTTTTTCTAATCCTGCGTCTGCAGTTTTTTCCGTCAGTAACTCCATTGGCTGACCGCAGCAGACAAGCTGTCCTACTCCAGCATGTAAAACTTCAACAATGTTGCCACACACGTTACATTTATAGATTTGTTTCTGTTCGGTCATTTTCTATCCCCTCAATATTCCTCACATCTAAGCTGAAAGTAGCTTCTGGAATGGTCACATGAAGGACATTTTTCTGGTGGCTCCTTCCCAAAATGAATGTATCCACATTCTCGGCACACCCACCAAACATCTTTTTCTTTCTTGAAGAAGGTGCCAGCTTCTATCTCCTTTAGCAGTTTCTTGTATCTTTCTTCATGATGTTTTTCTGCCTTTGCTATTGCTCTTAGTCTCTTTGCGATTTCGGGAAAACCATCTTCTTCAGCAACATCTGCAAATTCTGGATACATTTTCGTGTGTTCGTAGTTTTCCCCAGCAATTGCGGCTCTGAGATTTTCTGCTGTGCCACCGAGAACTGTTGGAGCTACTGCCTCCACTTTAATCTCATCAGGTTTTTCGTTGCTTTTCTTCTTCAGCTCATTAACTAACTTAAATAGGTTGTTAGCGTGTTCTTTTTCATTCTCTGCGGTAACGAGGAAAATTTCTGCGGTCTGTTCAAACCCTTCTTTCTTGGCAATCTTCGCATAGAATGTGTAACGATTTCTTGCCTGGCTTTCACCTATGAATGCTTTTACTAAATTCTCAACGGTGTCTTTCATATCTTTCTACCTTCTGTTTGTTTGGCTTATGGAAGTATACTTATTTAAAATTTCAGCTAGTCTACATGGAGCTTTGAAATCCTTTTGCGACTACAGACGCGCACGCGGAGGCTACACAATACTGCAAGAGGTGGATGAAGCACTAAAAACGCGCCGTCTGTCTGGAAAACTGTGTGAATGATGGACTTGCCTTATCATTTGCGTGTGGGAATATTTCACAAAAAAACTATAGTCTTTCAGGACTTCCATCTTTTGAGTAGTATCGAGTTTCCAACAACCGTGATGTCGCTGAGTATCATTGTTACTGCTGCGATTTCAGGTCTAACTAGAATGCCGAGAGATGGATAAAGAATACCTGCGGCTAGCGGAATTGTCAGCATGTTATAGAAGAAAGCCCAGAATAGATTTTGCTTTATTTTCTGCAGTGTCTTCTTACTCAGCTTAATGCTGACTGCCACGTCTCGCGGATCATCTTTGACTAGCACTATGTCTCCAGCTTCCATGGCAATATCCGTTCCACCTCCAATGGCGATCCCCACATTCGCTTGCGTAATAGCTGGGGCATCATTTATTCCATCACCCACCATGGTGACGAATCTTCCTTCACTTTGCAGCCTTCTTATTTCCTCAACTTTTTCAGCTGGAAGAACTTCAGCCATGACTTCATTTATCCCCAACTGTCTTGCGATCGCTTCAGCTGTTCTTTTTGTATCACCTGTAAGCATAATGACTTTTAATCCCATCTCCTGAAGCATTTTCACAGCTTCTTTGGAGTAGTCTTTAATCGTGTCGGAAACAGCCAACAGTCCAACTGCTTTTCCATCAACAGCCACAATCAGTACGGTTTTGCCTTCCATTTCCAGCTTTTCAATGTATTCTTCCAGCTTTCCTATCGCCACCTTGCGATTTCTCATCAATGTCTGATTTCCAAGCAAGATATCCATCCCTCTAAACCTTGTCGCTACACCAAGTCCAGGCAAGGCTTCAAAAGAATCTGGCTCAGGAATGCTTATCCCCTCACTTTCAGCTTTCTTAAGAACTGCTTCACCAACTGGATGCTCAGACCGTTTTTCGGCCACAGCAGCAACTCTCAGAAGCTTTCGCTTGTCGTCGGTAACAACGTCTGTGACTTCCAACTCGCCCCTCGTTAATGTGCCAGTCTTGTCGAAAACAACAGTATCAAGTTCTTTAACAACCTCCAGCACCTCACTGTTTTTGATTAGAATCCCGTTTTCTGCTCCCTTGCCAACGCCGATCATGATCGCAGTGGGTGTGGCTATGCCTAGGGCACATGGGCATGCTATTACTAGGACGGAAACGAGAGTGGTCAGGGCTAATGTCCTATTCTGGAAGACGGAAAACCAAATCGTAAATGCTCCAACAGCGATTACGATAACTATGGGAACAAAGAAGTTGACAACTCTATCTGCAAGCCTTTGGATCGGCGCCTTACTCGCCTGCACTTCACGGGTCAACCTCACTATCTGCGCCAGAGTTGTCTCCTTTCCAACTTTTACTGCCTTAAACTTTAAGGTGCCAGCTTCGTTAACTGTTCCACTAAAAACGGTGTCTCCAACATTTTTCTCAACTGGAATGGATTCACCAGTTATCATTGATTCATCTATGAATGAATGCCCATTGACTACAATACCATCAACTGGGATTTTCCCTCCAGGTTTAATGATCACGATGTTGCCGACCTCAACTTCTTCAACTGAGACTTCTTTCTCACCTCCGTCTTGCATTACAATAGCGGTTTTGGGTTGAAGTTCCATCAGCTTCTTGATTGATTCTCCGGTTTTTTCAACAGCCATCTCCTCCAAAAGCATACCGAGAGTTATAGTAGTTATGACAATCGCTGAAGATTCGTAAAATACCACGCCATCAATAAAGAATGTTGAAAACAGTGAATAAAAATAGGCGGCTGAAGCGCTCAAAGCGACAAGCACGTTCATGTCTGCAAACCTGTTTTTAAGTGAATTGTATGCGCCTTTGTAGAAGTGCCAACCTACGATAAACTGGACGGGAGTTGTCAGAACCAACAACAGAAGATTCTTTCCAGGGAAAACCAGAAAATATGTAATAACGACAATCGGAATTGTCAGTGCAAGCCCAGTGAAGAAAAGCAGCAACTTTCTCTTCAGTGCTTCTCTACGTCTTTCGACAGAAAAGTCTTCTTCCTCTACAGCTTCGTATCCAGCTCTCTTAATACTTGCCTTAATCTTACTGATGTTTATCTTGTCTAAATTGAATCTTACAATAGCTTCTTTCGACGCGAAATTCACCTTAGCTTCTGTAATTCCATCAATCTTTGACAAGCTATTTTCAATTCGTTGTGCGCACGCGGGACAGTGCATCCCAAGGATTTCAAGGATAACTTCTTGCTCTTTCATTTACAAGATCATCCAATCGCTACAACCGGCAAACTCCACATTTTTCAATGTCTATTGTTGGGTCAAATGCTTTATGCAATTTGCACATTAAGCCCTTTTCTCTAATTGTTGCGCAGATATCGCAAAACGCAGAAATGAAGTCTTTCGGTGACAAATTGCCATTGGCCAGTGAGGCTGCCAAGTCCTCTATCAAGGGTGTAATATCACTTTCGTTCTCTAAGTCGATTGCTTTTCCACGCCTTTCTCTGAAGTAGAGACTTATTGCGGGTTGACTGACCCCAAGAAGTTTGGCTGTTTCCACTTGTTTTAGCTTGTGTTTCATCATGAGTTCTTTGGCTATCGTGGCTCGAACTACTGGTAGAACGCATTTTACTGCAACTTCGCAAGGGGCTAACATTATTGAATGCTCCGCTTTTAATTTGTGGAAAGGCATAAATAAATGTTATTACAATTGTAATATCTACCTCCAGAACTGTGATGAATAAAATGAACGAAAAAAAGAAGGAAATGTTGAAACAGCTAATCAAGCAGTTACACGCAGGAGTGTCGCCGCTGGAAGTCAAAGAAAGGTTCAAGCGAGTTCTAGAAGGCGTAGACGCTTTGGACATCAGCAGGATTGAGCAAGAGCTTGTTAATGAAGGAATGCCTAGAGAAGAAATTCAAAGGCTATGCGATGTTCACCTGACCGTTTTTAGAGAGCAACTAGAAAAACAAAAGCTGGACATTCCCCTTGGACATCCACTCAGCATCCTCATGGAAGAACACAAGATCATGCTTCAACTCGCAAAAAAACTCGCGGCAATCACAAATAAAGTTCAACAAGCAACCGACGTAAGCCATGTTGGCGACGAAATAGGTCATCTTAAGCATTTGGCAGAAGACTTCAGAGACGCAGAAAAACACTATCTGCGAGAAGAAAACGTCATCTTCCCTATCCTCGAAAAGCATGGAATCACAGAGCCACCGTCAATAATGTGGACAGAGCACAACCAGATAAGAGACAGAAATAAGGAACTCCACAATCTAATGGAAAATCATACCTCTGTGAAATTCCAAGATTTTCAGAAGCAACTGGGTGAAATCGCTGGAGTTTTACGCAGTTTTCTTTCAGATCATTTTTTCAAAGAGAATAACATACTCTTTCCTTCAGCGTTGCGAGTTATCACGAATGATGAATGGGAGGAGATTAGAAAAGAATTTGACGAGATTGGATATTGTTGCTTCACACCACTACGGTTGACAGTACCACGAGAAACCAAAGAGGTTAAAAAGGAGGAGACTGAAGAATCAGACAAGGCTGAAAAGATGTTACAGTTTGAAACTGGTTCTCTTTCGAAAGAGGAGGTTGAGGCGGTCTTGGATTCTCTTCCGGTCGACATATCGTTTGTTGACAAGGAAGACCAGGTAAAATACTTTAATAAGGCTGAAGGAAGAATTTTCGTTCGGACAAAGGCTGTTATCGGAAGAAAGGTGCAACAGTGCCATCCACAGAAAAGTGTTCATGTAGTAAGTAGCATTCTTGAAGCTTTCAAAACAGGCAAAAAGGATGTGGCTGAGTTTTGGATCAATCTGAACAATCGACTAATCCACATAAGATATTTTGCAGTAAGAGATAAGAATGGTAACTATTTGGGGACTCTGGAAGTAACGCAAGACATAACTAACATCAAGAAAATCGAAGGAGAAAAAAGACTTCTGGACTGGAAAGCCTAGTCAATATTTTCCTGAATCCTCCTAAAAGCAAACAGGGATATAGTGTGATTCAAGCATGGTCGTCTATCTGCACAAATGATTAAAATGCAAATGTGATTCAATACTCTAGGAGTTTGTGTTCTATACCCGTTGAAGGGATCCTTGACTCAGCATGAGTCAACTGGTTTCAGTTGACTCAAATCCCGAACATGAGAACTTTGAAGGCTGGTATAACGATACACAAAGACGGAGAACCATTACGCTACACTTGGCTAGTAACAGGCGCCGCCAGTCAAGGCAAAAGCGTCAACGAAAACCCAAAGTATCTCTAGGAAGCTTTTGAACTCTGACTCAGTAATGGAGAAGAACGGGAGAAAGAAGGAACCACCAGAGGCGTACGCTTTGGCCTAGGTACTCATGAAAGCAAATGAGTGTTTCCTATTCTTGTGTTTCTCAGGTGTTTTTCAGCGGCATTTCGGCATTCTACTGCTTGTTTCCTACTCGTTGTTGGCAAATCGTTCATGATATAACATGGATAAAAGGCCAGCAGGGTGTATGGAATGTTCGCGTCTATTTCACTTATGAATTTTGCAATACTTCCAACTTCTTCACGATCTACGTATCCTGGGATAAGCAATGTGCTGGCGGATAACACTGGCAGTTCAGGTCTCTTCTTAAAGAATTTTTCTCCTATCATTTTGAAGCTGTCAAGCGTGGGCTTGTTTGAAACTCCACATAAGGCTATGTTCAATTCTTCGCTCCAAGTCTTCAAGTCGAATTTTGTGTTGCCGCCGCTTTCCAAAGCATATTCTGCAGCTTTCTCCGCCAATTTTGGATTCATGTAACCGTTTGTTTCCCAGCAAACCCGAAGGATACGCTTTTCAGCCTTTGCTTTTTCCAAGGCTATCCGGCTTGTCTCAAGACTATGAGGCATCTGGGGTGAAGGATCTCCACCGAAATAGCATATGCAAGAAACATGGTTATCTACTTTAGCTGCCAACGTTTCAGCGTTCATAACAGGTTTATGCTTAACGGATAGATTGCGGTAATGCCAATTCTGGCAATAAAGACAATCGTAGCTACAAGCTCCATAAAAAACAGCCAAATTAGCATAACCATATTCAGCTTCTGCCCTATAGGCATATTTAGGATAGGCGCTTCCAGTGCAGCCTGGACAGAACCACCAACCGACACAGTTAGTCGGCAAATCATCATAATACCATTGCAAAACGCCTTTCTCAACAGTGCCACCGAAACGCACCAGACGTCCGTCAATATTCCTGACAAGCCCGCAAAAACCACTACTTCCAACACCGATCACGCAATTGTTTGCACAAGATCCGCAAGGCAGTCCACCAGCATCTCTCGGCGGCTCTGGAGGCAAACCAAAAACAGCACGACTCTTCGCATGCACACGCTGCGTAATCTGAAGAGCCTGCTCAGGCCTCTCTCTTATACACTTTATACAAACACCCAAACCATCCGAAATGACCACTGCTCTTTCGCCGCAAATCAGACATTCTCCCATAAATGAGACCCATATAAACTTAGCAAACCTTCAAATATAATTCTTCTAAACGCTAAGCCCTCAAATCAGATGACATGGTTAGCCGCCACCAACAGGTGGCAGTATAGCTAAAACGTCACCATCAGTAAGCCTAGTTTCCAATCCATCAAGCACAGTTATGCTCCTCCCATTCACAAGCCACAGCAGATAACTCTGGACATCACCCGTTTTTCTGTCAAGAATATACTCGATGAAAACGTTTCCGTAAAGCTGACACAAACGTTTCAACACCATTTTAACCGTGGCCTCTTCGCTTTCTTGAAACTCTATACATTCTACCTTTTTTCCAACCAGCTCTCGCAGTGAAGCAAAGAAACGCACAGATACCTTCAACAGTCAAACCTCTCTGACAAATCAGCCACCGGTATCAGCGTACCCGACCAAAACTTCACAATCTGAGTGTAATGCTTCATTCCTCACACTCAGAAGCACCCGGCCTCCACATATAAATACAAAAGTGTCCAGCAATCTTTCATCCACCTCTCCATTACCACTTAGTTTTTTTCTGAAAATCTTCAAAAGATCTCCATATTTTGCGTCGCCGGAAACAAGAATGCTTTCCACTTTCTTGGTTGAACCGAAATTCTTTGCTATTCCGTGAGTTAAGTATCGTACCTTGACTTCCATTGCTCATTACACTGCCGACTTCACTCATGTGAGTTATACTTGGTTTTGAGTCTATAAGCGCTATCAAGTTTGAGGTAGTTCGCAAGGTGGACTATTCATGTCTTCTGCAACCAGCCTTGTCTAAAGCTTGATTAGCCAATGAGTCAACTACTTGGATGTAGCTGTCTGCTCTTGAAATGTGCACAAATGATATTTTCCGAAAACTTTGCCTTAGCTCTTGTACTTTCAGCCACAAGATTTTCAAATTTGGACTTGTGACTCGGTACTCTCCATTAAGGTGCTTCACAATAAGTTCACTGTCTAAGTAGCAGATTACTTCTTGACTGTTCAGTCCAGAAGCAAACTCGAGAGCGGATATCAAAGCCTCATATTCAGCCTGATTGTTGGTTCTTATTCCCACATATTTAGAGTGTTTCTTCAAGATTTCTCCGTCTTCCTTCAGAATCATGAAGGCTATTGCTGAATGTCCTGGATTACCTCTAGAAGCACCATCAGAATAGGTTTTTAGGCAAGAATTCATCTTTCTTCAACTTTGACAGTAAGCACTTTATGCTTGTACATTGCTCGCGCCCAAATAGATAAAAGTATACACTTTCAAGAAAGTGCAGGTGGTGGAGAATATGCGTCTCGAGGAAATGAAGAAAGAAATAGAGAAGTTAGTTTTGGAAAAAGGATTCTACAACAAGCCTGAAGATGTTCCGAAGAAACTGCTCTTTGCCTTTATAGAATTAGGTGAAGCAAGTGACGCTTGGAAGAAAGGTAACAGTGAAGACGAGATGGCTGAAGAACTAATTGATGTAATATTCTACGTGTTAGATGCAAGTCGACTCGCATGTCCCTCAATAGACATGGATGAAATGTTCCTCAGGAAACTTGAGAAAAACACAAAAAGAGAATATCAATACGGTGAAGGACACAGAGCCAAAAACAAAGAGCACACTTATTGACACATACTTGTGCAAGCTCTCTCCACGAGTATTTATACAGGTGCTTCACCAAGCCGCGCGCGCGCTTATGTAGAAGAATTTAAAAAAGGAAAAAAGATACACCACAAGGAAAGGTAATGTCTGATATCATTTTACGAACAATAATTCCCATTCTTCTCCTAATGGGAATAGGTTTCCTGTCAAGAAAGCTTGGAATCTTGAAATCTGGTGACGAGCGGATACTTAGTGCTTATGTATATTATTTTGCACTGCCAGCCCTATTTTTTGTTAATATGACTGAAACGAATTTCACCGAGGAAACTCTGAGACTTATGCTTGCGGGAATTATCCCCATTCTAATAGCGCTGACAATTTACATCTCTCTTTACCTAGTATTCAGATTCTCAAAGAATATCCTCTATCTACTTATTCTAAGTACGATCTTTGGCAGCTTGGCCTTCTTTGGCATACCTTTCATAACATTTGCCTTCCCAGGTACAGGGGAACCTGTGGCGACATTGGCAGCAGCATCAATTTCTATTGTAAGTGTAGTAACTTCTATCACTACTCTAGAATTGTATCGGCTTCAGCAATCCAAAATACTAACAGGATTAAAACTCGTTGCAAAAAGGCTTTCAAAAAACCCACTCATTATATCAATTTTCTCCGGTATTCTGTTGTCGCTCATCAGAATAGAAATTCCCACGCCTATATCACAGCCCCTACACATGCTGGGAAGTACAACTTCCACAGTTGCTATCTTTATGCTTGGGGTCTTTCTCTACGGAAGAAAATATACAAACATAAGTAATGCCCTGAAACTAAGCATGCTAAGGATAATATTTCTACCGATAGTAGCCTTCTTAACCACAATGTTATTTGACTTGCCTACTTTTGAAAGATCAGCATTGATACTTATGCACGGTATGCCTGTTGCCATCTCTATGATAATTCTCAGCGAACGTTACAGTTTCTATAAAGAGACAATCGCCTCTCTGATTTTAATTTCTTCACTTGGAGCAGGATTATATTTGAATTTATGGCTTCTATTGTTAGGACACTATTAGAAAGGTTCATTAGAATGAAGAGATCGCTCGCGCGCGTATATGACGAAGGCTGATGAATCTACAAGGCTCTTTGCTTACTCTTCGACGGTTATTGCTTCTGTGGGACATGAGGTTACGCAGGCAATGCATTGGATGCATTCTTCTTTGCGTACTGGTACCGATTTTTTGCTGTCTGGATATTCCGGTATTTCTTGAAGCTCAAAAACTTCAACAGGGCACACGTCAACACATACCCCATCGCCATTGCATTTCTTCCATTCAACCTTAACGTCCGGCATTCTCATCTAATCCCCATGTATCTTGTACGTTTTATCCTCCGGGGGCTCCGTGGAACGGAACGTTTTTCCAAAGAACATCCCACCAATCTTCGTCTGTTATGGTTTCTCCTCTGACGAGAATTTCGAGAACCTTCTTCAAAAGTTCATGATGCCTCTTCTCATCCATCAATAT
>DAOVGI010000060.1 GCA_030672475.1 Candidatus Bathyarchaeota archaeon | reverse complement strand
ATGGATAGTAGAAATCAAACCCAAAAACTCGCTAACTCTAGAGCAAGAACTAAAAGACATGCTCAGCTCAAGGCAGTACAATAAGTGGGTAAGCAAACTTGAAGGCCGGTTACGAGTGAAATAGTAATCTCCACATCTCCCCTTTTTATCACTTTTATGTCACGCATCAACTAAGGATAATTTAGGCGAGTTAATATATCCGAACAGAGACCAAATAAGCTCTGCAGTGAGGCCGTTAAAAATGGCAACTACCATTTGCACACACGCAAAAAGAAAGTTGCCACCGTGCAATGCTGCATGCCCAGCACGTGTAAACGTTCAAGGATATATTTCTCTGATTCAAAGAGGCAAATTCAAGGAAGCCGTAGAGCTCATAAGAAGAGACATGCCCTTTCCAGCGATTTGTGGAAGAGTTTGTTTTGCTCCTTGCGAAAAAGCATGTGTAAGAAAAAATGTTGATCAAGCAGTGGCGATACGCTCTCTGAAAAGAATAGTTGCTGATGTTGAACGCGAACAAGGACGTGTGAGGGGAAAACCTATACCACGGAAATATAACAAGAAGATAGCCATCATTGGAGCTGGTCCGGCTGGACTTGCTGCAGCTTACGATCTCGTTAAGCTTGGTTATCCTGTAACTGTTTTTGAACGCATGTCGGAAGCAGGGGGAATGGTGCGATACCGGATACCTGATTCGCTGCTCGAAAAATTCGTTGTAGCAAATGAAATAGCTTACCTCCAAGATTTAGGTGTTGAAATCAGGTGTAATATTGAATTTCGGAAAGACATGAATCTTGACACTTTGCGAAACGAAGGATACGAAGCAGTGTTTATAGCAATTGGGAAACTGTCAGAAAACTCCTTACCTTCGGAGCTCCTGAGTGAAGAATCGGGAGCCCTCGTGATTCCAGTTGACTCAATAACCTTGGAAACCAGAATGCATGGTATTTTCGCTGGGGGCGACACAATTAAGAGTAAGCCAGCAGGCATTATTGAGGCTGTTGGTGCTGGAAGGCGAGCCGCCATTTCAATTCATCGTTACTTGAATGGTGAAGACTCGAAAGCTGGAAGAGAGGAAATTGTGGAGACGGTGTGGGTCAAAAATTGGGAAATGCTTAACAAAAAGCCGAGAAGGTACATTGCTAAGAAGGGTGAACCGAAACCTAGAGTGAGCTTTGAAGAAGTCGCGGAAATTCTGGAGAAGATTAAACGGAAAGGAAGGTTTGAAGCATCTCGGTGTCTCAATTGTGGGCCGTGCGCTGAATGTCTTGCAGAATTAGGTCTCTGTGAAATCGACAAGCCAATAATCAATGAAAGCTTGTGCACTGGCTGTAGTGTATGTGTGTCAGTTTGCCCTTTCGGAGCGATAAGCAAGAACGAAAGGGGAGTAGCACAAGTCAATGAAGAACTCTGTAAAGGATGTGGAATTTGTGCTGCTCATTGTCCAGAAAACGCGATTAAAATGGAGCGTTTAACGAACGAACAGATCCTAAGTCATGCACTAGCTGGCTTTGGAGGATGATCTCATGAGTTTTGAAGAACCGAAAATTGTTTGCTTCGTCTGCAACTGGGCTTTCAGCGAACAAGAATTAGCTGTCGACAGAATACACAAAGCTACTAACGCGAATATTGTACAGGTGTTATGCATTGGAAGAATAGACCCAATCACAGTGCTTGAAACATTCACGAAAGGCGTAGACGGCGTTCTACTCGTTGGTTGTACTCCTCCTGATTGCCATTTTATTGAAGGCAACATTTACACAGAACTCACGGTCAATATGCTAAAGAAGCTACTTGCTATAGCGAGTTTAGAACCTGAGCGTCTAGAACTACGTTGGGCTTCACCTGTAGAAAAAGTAGAGCTTTCCAAGATCATTGAGGATTTTGGGGAAAAACTGAAAAAGCTTGGATCATCACCATTAGCTAGAGAAAAACCTGATGCAGGCATTCTTGAAAACGTTTTGGCGGCTGAGCATGCGGTTGCAGACTTTCGTTTAAGGGCTCTAATTGGAAAACAAAAAGAGTTAACAATGAACGCAAATGCTTACGGTGAAAGAGTTTCGCAAGAAGAATTTAACGCTTTGCTGGATGAAATTGTGAAAACAGAGTTCATCCGACATAAAATACTTCTTTTAGCCAAGGAAAAACCGTTTTCAGTCAAGAAATTAGCTAAAGTCCTTAACATGCAACCAGCCATTGTGCTCCGCCACATTGTGAACATGCGCAGAAAAGGAATGATAGCCTTGGACAGCGTTGAAGGGACAACCCCATTTTACAAAGCCGTGGAGGTTCGATAAAATGGCCGAAGGAAAAGTTGGAGCCGTTCTTATCGTAGGGGGAGGGGTAGCTGGAGTACAAGCAGCCTTGGATATCGCAGACTCCGGTTTCAAAGCCTATTTAATCGACCAGTCGCCAAGCATAGGCGGAGTGATGGCTCAACTTGACAAAACATTTCCAACAAACGACTGTTCAATGTGCATTCTTGCACCTAAACTTGTAGAGGCTGGAAGACACCCGAATATAAGCATAATAACAAATGCAAAAGTCACAGGCTTGAGCGGTGAACCTGGAAACTTCGAAGTAAAAATTCGAAAAAGAAGTCGTTACATAAACGAAGAGAAATGCAAGGGCTGCGGAATATGCGCACAAAAGTGTCCAGTTGAAGCGATAGACACGTACAATAAGGGCTTGAGTAACAGAAGCGCCATCTACATCGAATATCCTCAAGCGGTTCCGCTAAAATACATAATAGACCGGGAAAAATGCATCGGTTGCGGTATTTGCCAAGAAATTTGTAAAGCAGGAGCAGTTGAATACGGGCAAGAAGACACTGAGGCAACCCTAAAGGTAGGCTCGATTATTCTGGCTCCGGGCTTCGAATCTTTTGACGCTAAGCTCAAAACAGAATATGGCTATGGACGTTTCCGAAACGTAGTTACAAGCATAGAATTCGAGCGAATATTGAATGCTTCAGGTCCTTACGGTGGATTGGTTCTTAAACCATCAGATGGTGAAATCCCAAGAAAAATTGCTTTCATTCAATGTGTAGGATCTCGTGATGCTCAGCTTGGAAGTAATTACTGCTCTGCTGCCTGCTGCATGTACAGCATCAAAGAAGCAATTATTGCTAACGAACATGTTCCCACAGAACTGGAAAGTACAATCTTTTACATGGACGTTAGAGCATATGGGAAAGAATTTGACGCTTATTACAACCGTGCCAAGGAAGAATATGGCACAAGATTTGTAAGGTCAAGGGTTGCAAACGTGGACGAAGACCCGTTAACAAATGATCTTTTCGTGCATTATGTAGAAGATGGAGAACCGAAAACCGAAGAATTCGACATGGTTGTCCTATCCGTCGGGATGCGCCCTCCGAAAAACGTGGGAAAACTGGCCGAAGTTTTAGGGATAAAACTTAACCGATACGAATTTTGCCAAACAGACACTTTCTCGCCGATAGAAACTTCAAAGCCAGGCATATTCGTGTGCGGAGCGTTTGCTGCTCCCAAGGATATTCCTGAAAGCGTTGCCCAAGCAAGCGCTGCAGCAGCAAAGGCTACAGCCGTAGTTGCTTCTGAAAGAGGAAAACTAATAACCCTTAAAGAGTACCCTCCAGAAAAAGACACAAGCCAAGAAGATCCACGCATAGGCGTATTCGTCTGCCACTGTGGAATAAACATAGGCGGAATAGTAAACGTCCCAGAAGTTGTGGAGCACGCCAAAAAACTACCAAAGGTAGTTTATGCAGAAGATAACCTTTACAGCTGCTCAGCCGACACTCAAACGAGGATTTGTGAAAAAATAGTTGAGCATAGACTCAACCGTGTGGTTGTTGCTTCTTGTACTCCACGCACTCACGAAGCCTTATTCAGAGAAACTGTGCGAGAGGCTGGCTTGAACCCGTACTTGTTCGAGATGGCTAACATTCGGGATCAATGCAGTTGGGTTCACATGCACGAACCAGAAAAGGCAACAGAAAAAGCTAAGGATCTAGTGACAGCGGCTGTTTCTAAAGCTCGACTATTGGAAACATTGAAAAAGCCTGTAACAAGCGTTGTTCCTGTTGGCCTAGTCGTCGGCGGCGGTGTATCCGGAATGACCGCCGCTTTAGAGCTAGCAAAGCAAGGTTTTGAAGTTTATCTCATTGAGAGGGAGAAGGAACTTGGTGGTCATCTACGTCATATCCATTACCTGCTAGGGTCTGAAAACCCGCAGGAAATGTTAAAGTCTATTATCAGGGAGGTTTATGAGAGTGAGAGAATTTTTGTTCATCTCAACACAGAAATTATCAATGTTGATGGGTATGTTGGAAACTTTAAGACAGTTCTTCGTTCTGATGGAGATGAAAAGCAAATTGAACACGGCATTGTCATAGTTGCAACAGGAGCCACAGAGTATAAGCCAACCGAATATCTCTATGGAGTCGACTCTAGGGTTTTGACACAGCACGAGTTAGAGGAGAGGTTGGCTAAAGGTCAGTTTAACGCCAAGACTGTTATTATGATTCAATGTGTTGGCTCAAGAAATGAAGAGAGGCCAAACTGCTCGCGGACGTGCTGTTCTCAAGCGATAAAAAACGCATTAGAAATTAAGGAACTGTCTCCTGAAACCGAGGTTTAT
>DAOVGI010000004.1 GCA_030672475.1 Candidatus Bathyarchaeota archaeon | reverse complement strand
GCTACATACCTGTTGAGAGCATGGCGTGTGGCACACCCGTGCTCACATATGATAGGCAGGGTCCAAGCGAAAGTGTGGTCAACAGACAAACAGGCTGGCTTCTAGAAAGTGACGAAGAGCTGATGAAAATGGCCATGAAGTTGTGGAGGGAAGGCTATCGCAAAGACATAAGGGAAAACTGCAGGAGAAAGGCGCTCGAGTTCGATGTAAAGATGATTGTCAAAGGGTGGGTTAAGCTGCTGGAGGACATGTTTGACAATAACCTTATTATGTAAATATTTCGCAAATGTAAGTATCTCATCATGATGTTGAGTCATTGCTTAGAAACCAAGCAATTCTCACACTTCATAAACAATTGGATTTTTTCCATTTGGAATTTTTCGTACATTCTATTGATTATTTGTATTCAGAGACTCACGTTTGAAAAAACGATATGACATATGTGAACTGTATTCTCTACTTATGCCTGCAAAAAGACAAATCAGTGTAATACCTTGCTGTAATGCTCAATATGTGAAAAACACTGAAAGCTTAAAGCTTGAAACTACTTTCGTTAGAACTAGATAGACTTGAACTCACAAGACTTTGTGCAGAGAATGTTTCGCTCTTATTATAAGAGCTGTGACTTCCTAGATCGTTCTATCTCCATGATTGATGAACGAGAGTTCGGTTTCCTCTTATTTGGAGGTTTGATGCTTCGTCATAAAAGCTTCAAACAGGTCAATGAGTTAAAGAGGTTCTTACAGAATTGTGTTCCGTCAGATGCTTATTGTTCGTGCGCCTATTATGAGGAGCCTGAGGCTGAAATGGATGAGAAGGACTGGTTGGGTGCTGACCTCATTTTTGACATTGATGCTGATCATATTCCGACTCCCTGCAACAAGATCCATGACTCTTGGGTTTGCAGCAGTTGCAGTTTTTCCGGGAAGGGAGTTGTCCCTGAAAGATGCCCTGCCTGTGGCAACGAAAAGCTAAAAGTGAAAGTGTGGCACTGTGAGGTTTGTTTGAGTTCCGCAAAAACAGAATCTATCAAACTCCTGGACATGTTGATAAGTGATTTTGGTTTTTCCGAAAAGGATATACATATATTCTTTTCTGGAAATCGGGGTTACCATATTTACGTTGAAAACAAGGCAATAAGGGCGCTTGATGCTATTTCACGGAAAGAAATTGTCGACTATGTTTCTGGTTTGGGTTTAGACGTGTCTTTTCATGGTTTGAGGAAGAAAAGTTTGAGAGAAGTCCACTCTTCTCAAGGTTCACCATTGGACGAATTTGGTTGGCGGAAACGTCTAGCCTCGGGGATGCACAATTTCATTCTTGAAGCTAAGGAAGAGAACCTTAGGCAAATTGGATTAACCAAGAAGATTGCTGAAACGATATTGCAGAACAAGAATGTGATCCTGAAAAACTGGTTGGACAGAGGAATGTGGAGTGCTGTGAGGGGGATCGGTTTGGAAACACGTAAGAAACTGGCTGAGTACAGTGCAAAATTACAGTCTGCTAATATCGACACTGTCGTGACGACGGATATTCATCGTTTGATTAGGCTAGATGGGACCTTGCATGGCAAGACGGGTTTTAGAAAGGTTGAGTTTCCAGTTTCAGCGATAGATGATTTTGATCCTTTCAGGAGTGCAGTAGCATTTAAAACTGGTGCTGCGACTGTTTTTGTTTCTGACGCACCGGAGTTTAGAATAGGTGATGAAATGTTTGGTCCTTACAGGAAACAAAGTGTTGAGTTGCCTACAGCGGCAGCGATGCTGCTCGTCTGTAAGGGCAGGGCAGAGGTGATAGAGTAGAATGTATAATGAATTATATGAAGCTTGGAAACAGGAGCTTGATAACAATGAGCTTGAAAAAGTTCCGTCCGATTTTTACTCTAGGCTCGCTGACTACTTGAGAAGGTTGAAAACGGAAAGTCGAATGCTTGATAAAAAGACGGTGAAAGCACGGCTTCTCAACGTTGAAATGCAAAACGTGAAGCGGATGATTCATGAACTGATTCAAACACGTTACAGAAAATTAGTCAACAAGGCGATTAAGGACGAAAAGATCCCGTCGGATTTTTTGACGATAGAAGAGAAAAAAATCTATACAGGTCTTCAGCCTCTCGCAGAGGCTTATCAAAGGTTGACTGAGAACATTCTCCGTGGCCGTGCGCCAAAGCTAAGTGTTGAGCAAAAGCCTGGAAAGGTTGTTTTACGCTTTTTGAAGGATGTTCCTGCAATTGTCGGGGTTGACTTGGGAACTTATGGGCCTTTCAAGGTTGAAGATGTTGCGTCTTTGCCTTCTGAAAACTCGAAGGTTCTAGTTAAACAGGGTTTGGCTGAAAAAGTTGAGGTTTGCCTGTTGTGCGAAAAACTATAAGAGTGAGTGTGTTTTCTTTATGCAAAGCTGGTCGTGATTAAAGTGAATGTCCCTAAGGAGATTAGAACTTATTGCCCGAGATGCAGGAAACATCAAATTCACACTGTCTCTCTGTACAAGGCTGGGAAACGGAGAGCCTTAGCTCAAGGTGAGCGTAGGCACAGGCGGCAAAAGAAAGGCTATGGTGGACAGAAATATCCTCTCCAAAGGAAGTTCGCGAAGACAACTAAAAAACAGACTTTGAAGTTGAAATGTAAAGTCTGCGGGTACACAAGACATAAAGACGGTATCAGATTAAGGAAGTTAGTTATCATATAAGATTGAGGTTGGCGTTATGGCTGAGTGGGAGAAACTTGTACCAAGACCGAGGAGTAGATTTCTGAGAGTAAAGTGTCCAGAATGCGGCAACGAACAAATACTTTTCAGCCACTCTGTGAACAGAGTTAACTGCAACGTTTGTGGAGCCGAACTTGCAGAACCTTCAGGTGGAAAGGCATTAATTAAGGGCGAAATAGTTGCAGTTTTCGAATAAGGATGAATGCTGTAATGGCATCGAGAAATCAAGAGTGGCCGGAAGTCGGCGACCTAGTAATGGCAACTGTGGAAAACGTTAAGGACTACGGGGCTTACGTAAAACTGGACGAGTATGACAAAAAGGGCTTACTACACATATCTGAAATATCCTCTTCTTGGATTCGTAATATACGTAACTTCGTTCGTGAAAGTCAAAAGGTCGTCTTGAAAGTTTTACGGGTGAGTATAGAGAAGGGACATATAGATCTGTCCCTTAGAAGAGTCACCAAAAGAGAGAAAATCGAGAAGATCAAGTCATGGAAAAGAAAGAGGAAAGCTGAAGCATTACTTCGTAATGTTGCAGAAAGAACTAGCATGTCACCGGAGGAGGTTTATGAAAAAGCTGGAGCACCTATAGAGAATGAGTATGGCTTGTATGAGGGTTTCGAGAAAGTTCTAAAGGAAGGCGTAGAAGTCTTAACAAAAATAGGTGTGACCGATCAGCTTGCAACTGCTTTTGCTGAAGTTGCTCAAGAGCGTATACGAATACCTATGGTTAAAGTGAAGGGCGTGGTTGAACTCCGCTGTGCAAAGCCTAACGGTGTGACAATCATTAAAAAAGCATTTATGAAAGCCAAGAAAGGTGAGAAGTCTAAAGATGTAAACCTTCGTTTTTACGTTATTGCTGCGCCCAAATACGGCATTGACGTTCTAGCCGAAAACTATAAGCAGGCAGAAGCCACCCTGCAAAGATTTGCTGAAAAAACTGTTTCAAACATCGTCAAAGCAGGCGGAAAAGGATCTTTCAGAAGGGAAAAGTAACGGTCTGGCTTTTGAGAAAATGTGAAAGCTGCGGAAAACACACCTTAAGGAAAGACAGGTGTCCCTACTGTAGTGGAAAAGTCCATGTGGCACATCCACCCAAGTTTTCACCTGATGACAAGTATCTAAAGTACAGGATGGCCTTAAAGAGAGGTTCGACGAATGAAGGAGACATTCATCAAAGAACGCGCAAAGACTGAGTTGGAAAATCCTATTCTAATCGAAGGACTTCCAGGCTTGGGACTTGTGGGCAAAATTGCAACTGGCTATCTGATCAAAAAATTGAAAACAAAAAAGTTCGCTCATCTATATTCCCCTCACTTTCCATATTACGTACTTGTAAACAGAAAAGGAAGCGTCAGGCTTTTACATGGTGCCTTTTATTTCTGGAAAAACCCAAATGGAAGAAACGACCTCATCTTTTTCACAGGCGACAGCCAAGCCCAGACGATTGAGGGTCAATACGAGATCGCTGATTGCATATTAAACTACGCTCTGCAACACAAAGTGAAAATGATTGTTACAATCGGAGGCTACCGAATGGAAGTCAAGGACGACCCTAAAGTAATCGCATCCGCCACTAATGAAGAGCTTCTAAACAAGGCGCTAAAGGCTAAAGCCATACTAAGCTCTATGGGAAGCCCCATTGTAGGCACTGCCGGGCTGATCTTAGGCCTAGCCAGTTTCAAGAACATTGAAGCCCTTTGCCTTCTAGGTGAGACCCGTGGATACCTGCCTGATCCGAAGGCTGCCAAGAGCGTTTTAGAGGTGCTAAAAACAATGCTTGATATTGATGTCGATTTAACTGGTTTGGATGAGGAAATCGAAAATGCAGACAAAATGATTACGCGCTTACAGAAGATCGAGGAAAAAAGGGTCCTGCAAGCAGAAGAGGTACGTAAGGGAGAGAATAAGAGAATTACCTATATTTCATAAAGAAGACGGTAGACAGCCAGCTATTCGTAAATTGTTCCAGCATCCCAATACGGCGTGGACTGACCTCTAAAACTTAATTTCAATATTCTTGCCTAGTTCTAACTCTTAATCATCTATGCGAATAATAATCGTTAGATTGCGTTAACATTTGTGACGTACAAAGGGTCTTACTCTTCCTTTTTGTTAATGATAGTGAAATCAAGTTTGGTGATCGATGTATGCGTCTGCTAAGAAATAAAAGAGGTTTAAGCGTCGTAGTGACTACACTGATAATTCTAGTAGTTTCCGTTTTGCTTGCAACAGTAGTAACATTCTACGCCATAAACGTGACCACGACAAGAGTGCAAGAAGAATCATTGCATCTAACTAAACAGCATGTCTGGTTTAACACTACAGGTTCATGGGCACAAGCCGCAACAGTAATCATAAACGCTGGCGGAAAAGATGTTGTGTTTGACAAAATATCGGTCCGCGGCCAAGAATGCGCTTGGGGAAACGTCTACTACTGGAGAACAAACAATGTGACTATCTCAGATGACTTAGAGATCACCCGAACCAACATTACTGGTGCAAACGTTGACATTACAATTCAGGGTGCTACACGAACTTTCCAGCAAGCTCAAGATGATTTGACACTGAAGTCTGGATGGACCATTGTCATTTACGTAATGAATCCTGACAGTATAGCGTTGAATGATGTTGGCTTAACAGTGGGTATTACTGTCTTCACATCAAACGCTCAGTACTACAAAGAAACTAATGTTGAGGCGGCACAATAACACCCGTCTTCTTTTTCTTCAATCAAATTGTCACTAGGTCTTCTTTAGATAGCCCTCCTTTGGCTCAAAAAGTGTTCCTTCCCGCAATAATTGGCCTATGAATCGTTCTGCTTCACCCACCGGGACATTGTGTTTAGTTTCCAACTCGTTTAGAAGTGCTGTTTTTTCAACCAGTCCCATTTCTCTTTGCATCTCCATTAATGTTGAAAGCACTATCTGAAGCCTATCTCTTAGGCTCTTCGGTTTTCCAGTCATTATGAGGTCTATATCATATTTGGATGAGGACATGTCTATTCCAACCTCTTTAAGGGACCTCTTCATTATGGCAATAGCTGCTTCTGCATCTTCTGCTAAAATCTCCTTTCTTAGGGCTATGCGTGCTCTTGCTTCAGATGTGCGTACAAGTGATTCTAATTGCCGTGCAGTTATGGCTACTGGCGAATCTTCGGTTTCGCTAACTGAACGCATAGCCATGTAGAAGTCTTTTAAGCGTTGAAGCGATTCCTTTGTCAGCACTGGTTTTATCCCTTTAGCATAGCTTATGTATTTTCTTAGAAGATCCAGAGGTATTGGTGGTTCTACGGGACTCAACCCTTTTCTGTGAATTTCGAGGATATGATCTGACATTTTGCTGTCTGTTTCTTTGTTCGGCACGTCTCTTAGAATAAAGATAAGATCAAACCTTGACAGTATTGTAACAGGTAACGAAATGTTCTCTACTACTGTACGATGTGGTTCATATCTTCCTAAGGTGGGGTTTGCAGCCGCCAGTATTGCTGTTCTGGCGTTAAGTGTTGCGACGATGCCTCCCTTTGCAACTGAAACTGTATGTTGCTCCATAGCCTCATGAATTGCCACCCTATCTTCCGGACGCATCTTATCCATTTCATCAATACAAGCAATCCCCTTATCGGCCAGCACAAGGGCTCCAGCCTCAAGGCTCATGCCGCCACCTTTCTCCCGTATAACGGCTGCTGTCAAGCCTGCAGCTGTTGTTCCCCTTCCTGAAGTATACAATCCACGGGGAGCAAGTCTTGCTACATACTGCAGAAGCTGGGATTTTGCTGTTCCAGGATCTCCAATTAGAAGAACGTTCAGTTCTCCCCTTATTGTTATGTCCGGAAGGGTTTTCAGTGCACCGCCGAAAAGAAGATACATTATTGCCTCTTTTATGTGAGCGTATCCATAGATTGAAGGCGCCATTGAATTTATGATTTTTCGATGTATCCATGGGTCTTTTGCAAGTTCAAGGATTTTCTCTTCTTCTCCTGGAGATGGAAGCACTGTTTCCGGCTCTTTACCTAGAACTTCAACTGAGTTGGCATCCAAATGCAAAATGAACGT
>DAOVGI010000058.1 GCA_030672475.1 Candidatus Bathyarchaeota archaeon | reverse complement strand
TCTTTGACTTCCAAATCCAGAAGTGTATCACTTCCTTTTTGAAGTTCTATTCTTGCGCCCATCAAATCTCCTGAAGCGTTGAAGATTAATTTTTCAGGGTCCGCTTCAATGCGAACGTGGTCGCTTACAAGTTGTGCATCTTCAATTGCCTGATGTAAACCTTCCGTTGAAACCTTGGCTTTTACATTAAAGGTGATTTTCGGCGTCGGCACTTCTTCTTCAGCGGCTTCAAGTGTCGGCATAGTGAAGTTTCGCGTGTACTTTCCTGTGATTTTTATGTGCAGACGCGCGGTCTTTTCATCTAAAGAAAGCTCCACAACTTCGTCTCTGCCTGCCCTCTTGATCAGTTTCAACAATTCACTTATGTTTATACACATTTTTGTCGGTTCTGTACATGTATACTCTTCAAAAATCGTTTTTGGCCAGTCGAAGTCGATCATAGCAACACGTGATGGATCCATCGCTCGTAATTTTAGGCTTTCAGAGTCAATTTTGAATGTAGCTTCGTCCACCAGTATAGATATGGCGGTAATCATGTCTTTTAGGAGTTTAGCGTCTGACGTTTTCAGTTTGAACACGGTAATCCTCTTTTTATGGATATGGTCTGTTGTTATAAAAAGACTTTGCCCACTCAAGAGAACTGCGGTTAAGCATACTGCTTAACAGGTCTGTACACTGGCCTATAATAGACCAACATATGCTAAACATTACAAACTATAAATGGGTCTTCACATGAGACTCAAAGAATGCAACATTGAATAACATCAATACAATTCTAATAGTATTTCCATCAGAACCGACTTATTGAACAACGCCATTGTAGAAGTAAAGGAATCTCTAGCTGTATTCTCTGAATGTATATCCGCATTTTGTGCATCGGAAAAATTGTGTTGATGATTCATCAGCTCCTCTTGTCTGCACCTGCCAAGCATAAGCCAAGTTGTTTCCACATTTAGGGCATTCCACCCTGACAGTGGGCAATGTTCTCAATTTCTGCTCTTCCTTACCTATTACCGCAACAAGTTTCTGTGGATCAGGCTGCAAAGCTTCAGTAATTTTCGGTGCAACTTTGTTGCCTAACGCTTGTTTCTTGTAACCACATTTAGGACAGATAAGGATCATTGATGAGTTCTTACCGGTTTTTTCTTTCTTTGGAATAAGACGAGAACCGCATTTAGTACAAAATTCCATGGCTGCTTACTCCGCTGTCCGTTTGGTCTTCCTTTACATGGTCACTTTTAAACCTTTTCTTGCAAGAATAAGTATTAGGGTTACGTCTTGCTAATTCCTGAAGCAATAAGATGAGCTACACGTAGTGCTTCAGGTATGCTGCTTCGAGTGGAGGTTAACTGCAGAATCTTCCTTGCATCTTTCTCCAAAATCCCTGATATGTGCATGTACACTTTCTCCTTTTTGCTTCTCGTAAACACCTCAAACATTTTCCCAGCATTTCGGATCGTTTTCCAACGTTCTTCACTTCCTGTCAAATTACTCAAGGCTTTGCGGATTTCTTTGAAGTTCGGTTTTTCACGTGTAACCGCAATCACAGGCAATCTTGTCTCAGCATTGAGTTCCTCAATGTTGACAACGTTGAAACCTGCAAAGGTTATTCCATCAAGCATTACTACTCTTAATTGCTTGTAATGAGGCGAGTTAATAATCATTGACGCCATTTTATCTGTAGCGTCAAACCCGTCCACTTCAACCTTCGTGTGCATCACGCCATCAAGCCAGTATCCGCCTCGAAAAATCACTCCTACAACATGCACCAAGCCTTTCACGTGAGGGGTGAAAACTCCGTCATCGACTCCTAGAACACGAATTTCAGGCTTGATTACACGAAATTTTGTGAGAACCAAACTTATTCCTCAATAATACTATCCAAAATATGAGGAAAGAGAGATATTATAAGTTTGGCGAGTAGATATTCATCGTGTAGAGGCGTCTGGCATTGAGAAGACAGGGTAAGTCATTTCATTTCGCGGACACTCGTGGAGATTTAGCTGAAGTACTGACAGACCACCAACTTGCATCTCTCGGAGATGCCTTCATAAACTTCGTATATTCTCTCGCTTTGTCAAACAGAAGAGGAGAGCCCTCAGGTGCAAAAGTTAAGGGACGTGCACTTGCTGAGGCACTTAAAAAGGCTGGTTTGAGAGAGCATATGCCATCAAGAACAACTCGCCACATGCTGGCGGATGCTGCAGAAGCCTTGGCTGTTTATGCTTGGCTTCACCATTATGTCACGTTGGGAGAGACTGTTGCAATTCTAGAAGAAAATGATGATCTTGTTGAGAGCCTTGCCCAACTGCTTGTCACGGCGAAAAACAGAATTAAGTTTTGAGAGCTTTTTTGAGTTTTTTGCTGAATTCCTTATTTATTTCACGTGCTCTTTTCACAGTTTTTCGGAGAGCTTCTTCAGGTTTTATGTTACCCTTTGTACGGACGTAGACTATCGGATGTGAGGATAGAGGATGCGGTACGTCGTAGCCTGCAAAGTCCACATTTTCGTCTTCTAGAAGCCTGTTTTGCAGTAGGTTGCAAAGGGCGTGTCCAACACCTTCAATTTCCAGTTTGAGTTCAGTTGAAGTTTTCTTCAACACTTTAACTTTCATCTGCTACCTCCTTTATGCTATTGCGCCTTTTCCATAATCCAACGATGTCTTGCGCTTTTCAATTCTCCCACATCTTGGGCAGCGCATTCTTTGTCGACTTAGTTCTAGCATGTAGCCGCACTGCGAACAGAAAGCGTAGACCACTCCTAGATTTCTGTCTTTTATGGATAAATGATAGGTTCCGTTCTTTTCGCTTATCACTTTCGCTCTAATGATGTCGTTTGGTTTGCAGATCTCGAACATTGAGTCAACGTATCTTAACTGTACATCAGAAACATGCAAGATGCCTGAGAAAAAGCCAGAAATCTTTTTCTCACCTATGTTGTGTATGCGCACAAAGGCATTCTGTTTTTGAACCCTTGAAACTTGTCCTAGGATTATGCTTCCAGTTTTCGGAATCCTTAACTTACGAACTAACGGGTAAACTGAAACCCGCTTGTTCATAAAATCTGGTAAGACACGGCCGACAACCTCAGAGTAGATGACCCCGTCTCTAACGTATGTTCCAGCATCCGCGACGAACTCTTCTATTACGCCGAGGCGTTCTCCTGGCGATACAAATCTTCCCTTTTTCCCGTTTGATAATTTTGAAGACATTCATGTTCCCCATCATAATGCAAATTCACGTGATCAGATATTTACAGTTGCTAACTTGACACCTACTGATCGAACATATTTCTACTCTTCACGCTTGTCAATAAACCTTTTGATTCTTTGAATAATAATGTCTGGCAGTTTCATTTCTTTTGGAGAGCCTTAAAGCGAATTGATGCCACTCCACACCTTGCTCTTTCACTTTTTTTCTATAACGTACAAGTCAACTACGAATTCATGTTTACGCTTAGTGTGAAAGCTGAACATGTGCGGAATCGTCATTAACATGGCATACACTGCCTTAATTCTCCGTTCATGCCTCTCAACAAACCTTTCAATAAATGGGGATGGAGTTGCTGGCATCGTGTTGGTTTCGCTGGTCTTCAACGTTTTAATGAACACCTTGTCTTTGTGTGGGCTTTTGTGAATTGAATAAATGCTGTTGCCAACTTCCAGAGCTTTTTTTAAGAACTTACGATCAGCCTTACGTCTTTGTACGCCAAAGGGTGGATTCTGCAGAACTGTGTCAAACTGTCCGTGTATAGCATCGATATCTGCTACAAACCACTGCACTTTTTCTTTCAAACCAGTTTTTTTCGAGTTTCTAAGAGCAACTCTTACTGCCGTTTCATCAATGTCTACACCTATCACTTGTTTTGCACCCAGAAAGGCCGCTCCCAAAGCCAGTCTCCCTGTCCCACAGCCTAAATCTAGAATCGTTTTGTCGATAATGTCGTCGTGTATGTACGCTGCAATATAGAGTGTTGTTGCCGCAACATCTGCTGAAACTGTGTATTGTTCAAGGTTTGGTTTTGGTGATGGATGCGGCTCGATTTGTGAAAGCAGCATTTCTAAATCTAGCTTTCGAACAATCCTTCTCTGCACAGTTTTTCCCAAGATAATTTACCAACCATCACAAATGTTTCGTTCATAGTAAGCACTGGTTTTTGAAATTTTGACGTGTCGTCTAGTGATATTCTTGGGCAGGCTGTATTCACGTAAGCATCTACTGTTGGAAAGCTCATCAGTGCTTCTGGAGTGACATTTCTAATAGCAAAAAGACAAGTTTTTTTCCCGTTTTCCTCAAGTTCTTCTTTTATGCTTAACGCTTTTTCAAGTTTTTTCTGTCCTGGTTTCAATCCAACTAAGACTGCGAAGGTTTTCGCTTTCTTTGCTTCTTCTATGCTTGCCCATCGCTGTTTGAGGATTTTTCTTGCATCTTCATCAACTGAGAAAACTCTTTTTTCGTATGGATCAGCAACTATTGTTGGTTTTGATGTTGACAGGGCCACACCTAGAGCGTGAAATCGTCCGCCGCCAACAAAAAGAAAGGCTTCAACGTCGCTTGCTATTGATTTGGCATTGCTGTAATCGCATCCAATCACCTGCCCCGGATACTTCATATGTCCAGCGTCACCTATTACAAGCGTTTTTCCGGCTTGAAGAAGAATTTCTTTGACGCTGTCTATTGTTTGAACATGCTGAACTGTTGTGGCTAAGCCTATGGTATCCCATTTTTTCAATAAGGGCAAGGTTTTCTCAACAGTTTCATCCACACTTACGGTTGCTCTAGTTTCCACGTATATTGTAGGTACCCGTTCATACTTCAGCAACTTTGCATGTCCATAATGGATTATCAAGTCTACGCCTAAGCTTTCAGCATCGGCTGTTGCCAAGTCGCACGCGCCATAGCATGGATCCGCCGAGACTATAGGTAGAGCACTGGTTTTTTCCACAATCCTTGATAATCGAGGACCTTCACGTTTAAGTCCTTCAGGAAGTTGAATTAGCACGCGTTTTGCTTCAAGCTTTCTTATCTCTTGTTTAATTCTTTCTTCTTCAAAATCGAATTGCCTCATGTAAACACGCTCCTAGTATTAGAAGTAAACATGTTTCGTGGGAAGTGTAGATTTTACTATTTTATGGTTTCGTCCCATCGGGGCGACCATTCCCAGTCCTGTCTTGGTTTCTCACTTGAACGTCTGGAAACCTCTTCACGCAGTTGGGCAAGCTGCTCAAGGATCACTTTCTGTTCTACACTTGCAACAAGTTTTCTAGTAGCTGTAACAGCATCTGCATTTACTGAAATGCTGTCTATTCCAGCCCTCACGAGAAACTCTGCAAAGTCTGGTAGGTTTGATGGACCTTCACCGCAGATTGATACTGTACATCCATTCTGATGGGCTACTCGAATCAGGTGGGTTATTGCTCTTTTCAACGCTGGCTCTCTTTCATCAAAGTAGCCCAGCAAACCTAAGCGTTCAGAGTCGCGGTCTATCAACAGAACTCCTTGAGTCAGGTCATTTGAACCTATTGAAAAACCGTCACACAGCTTCGAAAATTCATCAGCCATTATTACTATTGACGGCGTTTCAGCCATGAACCAGATTTCAAAGTCCCGCGAACGTTCTAAGCCTTCTTCATTCATGATCTTCAGCACTTGTTTTGCTTCCCACACTGTGCGCACAACTGGAAGCATCACCCAAACGTTTTTGAGACCCCACTCTTCACGGCATTTTTTGATTGCTTTGCACTCAAGCCTGAAAGCTTCCTCGTACCACTGACTTATGTAGCGGCTGCATCCACGCCAGCCAAGCATTGGATTGTCTTCGACAATCTCGTATTTCTCTCCGCCTTTTAGCTTGCGGTACTCGTTTGTTTTGAAGTCGCTGAAACGCACTATTACTGGACAAGGCTGAATAACTCTAGCAACAGTCGCAATTCCCTCTGCCAGCTTGTCAATGAATTTCTGTGACTGCCCAGTCTCAATCAGATAAAGTGGGTGCTCACCAATGTAGCTTGCAAGTATGAATTCAGTGCGCATCAAGCCTATTCCGTCAAATGGAAGATTTTTATAGTCTTCAATCTTTTCCGGTATGCCCAGATTCATATAGATTTTAGTTGCTGTTACTGGAGCTTGTTGCATAGTTGTATTCATAGTTAACGCCGCGCCTGCAGGTGCAGATGCTGATGGTTGAATTATCTCCTTAGCCACCCCCTCGTAGATTATGCCGTTCCTAGCATCGACAGTATATTCTTCATCAGTCTTCAGGACTTGAGTCGCGTTTTCAGTTCCAACTACGCATGGGATTCCGAGTTCGCGGCTGACAATGGCTGCGTGACAAGTAACTCCACCTTTGTCTGTCACTATAGCGCTTGAAATTCTCATGTACGGAACAAAATCTGGATTCGTCATCGTGGTTACGAGTATGTCGCCTTTCTGCAGGAGTTTTCCAGCATCTTCAAGTGAAAAGATAACCTTAGCCTTGCCGAAACTTGTGCCTCTCCGTCCAGCGCCGATACCTTTCACAATGACTTTTAACTCTGTAGAAGCAGTATCGGCAGTTGTCTTCTCTAATCCTTCTTCTGCACTCTTAAGGCTCCAAACCGTTTCAGGCCTAGACTGCACGATGAAAATGTCTTCTGGGAATGATAAGTCTTTATCTATTGCCCATTCAATATCCTGGACTCTTCCATAATGTTCCTCAACTCTCTTTCCAAGTTCTACAAGTTTAAGTATTTCCTCATCCTCTAAACATGGAACACTTTGACGTTCAGAGGGAACATCAGCCTGCACATTCTCTCCCGTTTCAGGGTCTCCAACGTACTCGATACTCTTCTTGGCTATCCTACGTTCTACGATTTGCATCGTAGCTTTGTTAATCAAGAAGTAGTCTGGTGTAACTGCTCCTGAAACGACAGCTTCACCAAGACCCCAGTTACCTTCAATAACAATATGGTTGGAGTCTCCAGTAACCGGATTGAGAGTGAACATCACTCCTGCACTCTTTGCGTTAACCATCTTTTGGAAGCCGACACTTATCAGAACATCCTCATGTCTGAACCCTTTCTGCGTTCTGTAAAAGATTGCTCTAGGCGTAAAGAGGCTTGACCAACACTTCACAGTTTTCTTTAGGAGTTCATCTTCTGTCTTCACGTTTAGGTAGGTTTCCTGTTGTCCAGCAAAAGAGGCGTCGGACAAGTCTTCAGCAGTGGCGCTTGACCTCACAGCAACAAGAACCTCATCTGTGTTTAGTCTTCTGCACAATTCTCTGTAGGCATGTCTAACGGCTTCTTCAACAGCTTTAGGTATAGGCGTTGACTCCATGAGGTCGCGAATCTTTTTGGATGCTGCTTCATACTGTTTTGGATCGTTTGGATCAGTTACCATTTCATTTATGACCGCGTAGATTCTTTCCGATATACCTGTTTCATCAATGAATTTCTTGTAAGAGAAAGCTGTCAATGCAAAGCCTGGTGGAACGGGTATACTTGCGTTTATCAACTCTCCGAGATTAGCATTTTTCCCGCCCACAGAAGGGACATCTGTTCTTCTTACATCCTCAAACCATGTTACCAATTCGTTTTTCATTTCCGGCATGATGCTTATGCCTCTTGCTTTTGCGCCTCTTCAATAGTTATCCTGCATGGAGTTGGAAGCTTGGCACTTCCACGTTTCAGAGCCTCTTTGGCGACTGGAACACCGTCAGCATTCACGTCAACCGTCATGAGCGTTTGATTCGGCTTTACACGTGCCGCAGTTCCAATTGGTTTTCCAAAGGATTTCCTCATACCATCCGAAATACGATCTGCGTGCGCACCAAAAATCATTTTGTTCTCTCTGAGAATAATGTGCGGATAAGGAAGAACACGGAAACAATAGGTCTTTACAAGTTTAAGACCTAAATAACGGTTTGTAGCAATACGTGCTGCTTCTAAAGCGTTGTGGCGAATTTGCACCTTTTTTAGAGCTATAAGCTTTGCTTTGAATTCAAACTCCGACTTAGTGTCCCCCATAGTGAATTTATTTATTTTTGGAGGTGGAAAACCCTTAACAAATTTTTTCCTCGTAAAAGCCTGGCCTTTAACATCTCGATAATTGCGTGCACGCATGGGTACTCCCTCTTCAGCATACCATAACCGCGATATTTAAACAGTGTGTTGATACTCCCTTTTGATTAAAGTTGTGAATTCTAAATCAGTTTTAATAATCAAGATACGCATTCAGCTTATTCTTGTAGTGACAACCGCCTGTTTCTGAACCATATCTTGGCGAGCTCGTCATAATTAGGGAACACCTCTTTCAGAATTGGAATATACATTTGCAACTCCTCATCACTTAAGTACTGAAATTGATACTCCCCAGTGTAAGGTGATAATTCACCTTCCCTTGTCACAAATTCTATGTGCATAAAAGGCTCTCCCCTCTTAATTGCAATTGGAACACGGTCATTGCTTAAATTCACAAGTTCCAGAGCAAGTCTTCCAACAAATCCGCTGTGAACTTTTGCCGCGTTTAAGAAAGAAAGACCCATCCTTCCATACCTGCTCTTAGCCGTTAAATGTGCCACATTGTCAGGCAATATGAAAACTATTTCGTACGATATGAGGTTTTTATGTTCCAAATAGTGAAGGGTTGTCTCCTCCTTAACTGTCAAGACGTAGCCATCTCCATCAAGCAAATTATAGTCATAAGGGTATATGCACTTGTATCTGTCAATGAGTTCCTTCAGTTTGTCTTTCCCTAAAACAGCCATCAACCGAAACCTCCAGTACCTTCTAGCAATACTAGAATTTAGCGTTATATAGTTTTTTAACATTAATTTTGACTATATAACATAAGTTTTGCGTGAGTGCTACATCCGCTTTCTGAATAGTTTGACACCTTCAATATCACATACATAACTGAAGTCTGACTCTACAAGCTCCTTGGGCTCTTCAATGTTTCTTGCTGTGGCTGAGTGAAAAATGTCTTCGCGCGCGCGAACATCTGAAAGGCGCAGACTACTGCTCACGCAACTGTTAAGGTAAATGTCCTTTAACCGTATTTCTTCCCGTATTGCTTGGCGAATATTTCAGCGACCTGTTTTCTATCTGGGCAATCATTCTTCTGCGTCGTCGTCAAACAGTACAAGTTGAACGAAATGTCCAGCGGCATCCAATAATCTTCCCTGATAAAACCGTCCTCACAAGATTAAGAATATTGAGTTGTCTGATTTCACAAAATGATTTAGCGTTCTGCTTCAACAAGCATTATTTCCTCAAAAAATGGTAACTGACGCTTGGCAACAATACTAGTTTTCAAGCCGTCTTCCTCAAATCTTCGCAACGTTTCATGAACATCTGATAGTGTAGACTGCATCAAAAGGATACACCCATTCTCTTTCAGATTTTTCGGTGCCTCTTCTAAGAAACGGTCAATGACTTGCCGGCCAGTTACTCCGCCAGCCCAAGCACGCCCAAGCCATGATCTAGCTTCGGAAGGTTCAGAAGGTAAGTAAGGCGCGTTAAAAAGAATCATATCGAACTCTTCTTCTATCTTAATAGGCGCTAACAAGTCGCCTTCAACTAGAAATATTCTGTTCAAAACTCCATTAAGTCTTGCATTTTCTTTTGCGCATCGAACTGCATAGGGATTTATGTCAACAGCAACTGCTCTTGCGCCTTTGCTTGCTGCAATGATGCCTAACATACCACATCCGGTGCCTATATCAAGAACAACTTCGCCTTTTTTCACAGATAAATTCTCAGCGAAAAGAAAAGAGTCTTCCGCTGGCTCGTAAACACCTTCGTAGATACGGAAGATGTAATCCTCGAAAAACACTTGTTTAATTGGTGAACACATTTATCAAGGCTCCGAAATCTTCCGGTGCCAATTCTCTAACGCGTTTCTCACGAAATGGTATGGAGTCAGCCAACTTCACTGCATTTCTGTCAGAAGCGAGATGTCTACTTTTTATAAATGGCAGAACAGCATTCTTCACCTTTCTATTGCGCTTTCTGAAGAGTGTTTGAACGAATTGTCTAAACGATGCTGCATCTTTCAACTTAAAAGGGGGAGCTCTGGGTTTCAAGCGTACAACAACTGAATCTACTTCCGGTTGTGGATAGAACATCCATTTGGGAACATCATCTAAAAGCTCAACCTCAACATAGTAATATGTTACAACAGTTAGCCAACCATAATCTTCAACTCCAACTGAAGCTATGAGGCGATTCGCAAACTCCTTTTGAAAGATTAGAACTGCACACTCAAAACTCTTGTTGAAAAGCCAAAGAATCACGGATGAAGAAATATAGTAAGGTGGAATTGAAACAACTTTGTTAAATTGTGATATTCGCGCTTCAAGCACGTCATCTTTGAATATCTTAACGTTGGGTAAATCCTTCAGCTCTTCGCGCAAAACCTTCACGAGCCTTGCATCTGATTCAACAGCCAAAACACACATGCACTTGGCAGCGAGAAAACGTGTTAAGAAGCCCATACCAGCACCGATATCTAACGCCACGTCGTTCCGGCTCAGTGACGCGTATTCAGCCATGCGTTGAAAAATCGTAGATTCAACCATAAAGTTCTGTCCCAAACGCTTTCGCGGAATAATCTGATACTGTTGAAGCTTAGACTTCGTCTTTCTTAGGAGACTCATAATTTTAATTGACCAGTTGAGTTGAATCTAGCGAACCCTTGTAAACACCCTATATTTGCTCCCACCAGCCAGCTCCTCCGAGACCCTCTTCGTAATCAACTTAACGGGATTAGGGATATCCGCACGTTTCTGTAAATCTTCAAAATTTTCAAATGGTTTCCTTTCACGCTCGTCGATAACTTGCCACATGTATTTCTTACCTATTCCAGGAATCAACTCTAGAGCATGCATCCGTGGTGTGATAGCATGTGCCGTGTTGAAAAAATTGACAAACCATTTTTCACGGTTAAGCACTATTTTGCCAATAACTGCGGGAAGTTCCATCTTAGCCGCAGCAGTTAGCTCATCGTAACCTATCCGCCCGATGATATACGTTATTTCCTTACGAGCAGCCTTTCCAACATAAACACGGTCATGAGGCTTAAGAAGAACACCTTCTCTAACTAGAGCTTCCAGAAGTGTGAAGAAGGCTCCACCTATAAGTTGAACCAGAGCTCCCGCTCTATAACCGGCTCTCCCAGTGCTACGTATTCTGGGTCGGCCGTGCGGCAGGAAATCTAGAACGAAAGCGTGCTCTTCGTATCGCTTCTCCATCGTATTCACCTTTATTTTAGCTGCTTATTGCTTAAAAATGATGACTTAGTGGCTATTTCAATTTTCGATGTTCGTCTAGAAGATCAACTATGACTTTCAGTTTTGAGGTTTCAATAATCTTCCGTCCACCAGCAAGGAAAACTCTCAACTCTTCAACACTCTTAGGCATGCAGTTGACGACTTGAACAGCTTCTACCTCCTCTAAACCAAATTCCTCTACAAGCTTTTCTATCAGCTTTTCAGCAGCATCAGCGTCAACCTTAGAGAATTTAGATGCATAATCAAGTGTGCGCCGTTGAAACTGGTCTAAATTTTCTTCTCCTAAAGATTCCAGCAACTTCTTAACTTGCGGAATCGTCAGGTTCTTTTCTGTAATCGATTTCTTAGGCATTTCTTTCAAACTCTATAAGGCACTAAATGCTCAGGTCTAACAATAATCTCTTTGTCAACTTTCCCTTGTGAAACACTGATAACATAGCTTCTCCCCCGTTTTTCAACAACTGTACCTACCTTACCGTAATAGCGCCTATGAGGCATACCCTTCTGAATGCTTGATTCTATCTTAATAACCACTCGATTTCCAGGCTCGTATTGATGAAGCAATTTGCTTAACCCCATCTTACCCTTTTCTCTTGGTCTCTTCCTCAGAAGATGCCGCGTTCCTGCACGAAAACCTTTAGATTTTCTCATATCTCCTAACCTTTCAATCTTTTATAAAAACGTTCAAAACGTCAAGCTCTATAGGCTCCGCTTCGGTTTTGAGAATTTCTGAAACGCTGGGTTTGGTTCTTCCATCATCACCAGTCACCAACTCTTTAACATACAGTCCTCCTTGACAACGTATTCTCATTTCAGCCTTTTTAGCCGACAACTTCTTTAGCTTAACCTCGTATATGTACTTTTCTCGCGTCAAGTCTGCTCGTCTGTGCAACACACGCGTCGGAGTCCTCTGTTTAATGAAAACTCTTGTCAGCCTCTCTTCCAGATAACGCAGATCCTTCGCTAACATCCCAGCTTCGAACTTTATGATGACACGGTATTCTTTTTGTGAAGACTCAGCTTTTTTCAATTTTCTGACAACATTTTTATCTGCAAACCGCAGATTTGAAACCTCAACTTTGCCCTCGGCATAAGCATTTACAGCCTCCTCCATCTTCTTAAGATCCAAAAATCGTTTTTTCGGGGTTTTAATTTCTATTACGAAAGGCCTACCTCTACCCAGCATGCGAGCGTCAATGTCTTCTCTTCCTGAAGCATGAAATGATGACGTAAACCCGCCTGTTGCGTCCAGAAAAGGTTTTCCAACCATTTCTTCAACCGATTCTGAATACATTTTGCCAGTCCAGCTGCATTTTTCACAGCCTTTTCCCCTACAGTTGGAACAGAACCATTTTGATTGCGGTATGCCTCTGACCAGTTTTCTATAGTTTCCAGCTACGTAAAACGGGTTTATTTGAAGCATTATCTCTTCTGTTAGCGGATTAATGAGCACAACTGCCTCTGGGTTTCTATATTCGACGGGTTTTCCATTGCATTCCGCGATTTTTTTTCCAATTATTCGTCCAAACTCGTTTCGAATATTCTCGCTGTAACGTACTTCAAATTCAGCCTTGAACTCGTCTTCACGTTCCTCGATCACAATGGGAAGGTGCGTGCCCACCAAAAAGCTGCTATATTCATATTCCTTAAGCTTATCAAGGGCTTTTTCCGCTAGTTCTCCAACAGTTTTAAATTTGTCGTCACACAGGAAACAGGTTTTTGGTTCACGTTTTCTCGGAACACTTTCTCTCATTTTATCCAGCGTTTCTTTCGCTGTAGTAAGCGAACCATTTGTTGCAAGAATCCTGAGAGTTCTTATGCCCTTCTTGTCCTTGGAAAGAGCGCGTGCATGGGCTTCTAGGAATAATACATTTTTTATCGCTTTTCCTCTTTCATGGTTTTCCATACCATATCCGAGTAACGCGAATTGTCTTCCTAAGCAATGATCACACAAAGGGTATTTTTCAAGCATCTTTAAGGCTTTTTCCAGAATGCCCATAATGTTGCTTCCTTTGTATTCTCATGCGGTGCTACTTGAAGTCCAAGGACATTCCCTTCTTGAAAAACGGTAGTTTCCTTTTCCTTCGCAGAGTTTTTAGCATCCTTCGCATCATAGAGTACTGTTTCAAAAGTTCCTTGACTTCTTTTTCGCTCGTTCCGGAACCTTTTGCCACACGTCTTATTCTTGACGCATTGAGAACCTTCGGGTTCTCCTTTTCTTTCGGTGTCATAGATTGAATTATCACACCCCACTTTTCCAGACGATCCTCAGCCATTTCCAGCATTTCCTCCGGCACATCGTAAGACATGCCAGGAAGCATTTTCAGTAGTTTCCTAAAGGGCCCCATCCCCTTCACAGCCTCAAATTGTTCATACATGTCTGTTAGTGTGAATTTGCCGCTTAAGATGGCCTTAGCCTTCTTTTCTGGAACCCTTATATCCGCATCACGCACCTTCTCAAGTAAGGTTTCCAGATCACCCATTCCCAGCAGTCTACCCACAAAACGAGAAGGGATAAAAGATTCTATATCTTGTATATTTTCGCCTGCCCCGATGAATTTTATGGGTGCACCTGTCGCTGCGACTGCAGAAAGAGCGCCGCCCCCTCTAGCTGACCCATCCAGTTTTGTTACGAATATTGAACCAATAGGTGTTGCTTCATTGAATGCTTTTGCTTGAATCATTGCTTGTTGACCAATTGTTCCATCAATCACCAGCATGATTTCGTCTGGTTTGATTTTTTTCTCAAAAACCTTCATCTCTCTAATTAGTTCTCGCTCCTCTTTGTGGCGACCGGCAGTGTCAACAACCACTAAGTCTTTGTCACTGAAGTGTTTCAAACCTTCTGAAGCTATTCTAACAGGGTCTTTACCTTTCGGGTCTCCATATAGAGGCACATTTATCCTATCAGCGAGTTGTTTGAGTTGTGCATAGGCGCCTGGGCGGTATGTGTCCGAGCAGATTAGAGCAGGGGTTAGTCCTCTTTTTCGCAGGTATCCTGCGAGTTTAGCAGCGACTGTTGTTTTTCCGGATCCTTGGATACCAACAAGCATTAATACTTTCTTTTTCCCGGGCTCCACCTTCATTGGTACTGGTTTCTCTCCGAGAAAACGTGTCAGCTCTTCATACACAACTTTCATCACATGTTCACGTCTTGAAATACCTGGAGGAACTTTTTCCTTCAACGCTCTTTCTTGCATTCGCTTAGAAATGTCGAGTACAAGTTTAACGTTCACGTCCGCCTGAAGCAGTGCCCTTTGTACGCCTCGCACAAGTTCTTTTACAGCTGCTTCATCGATAACAGAAGCTCTGAAAATTTTTTTTAAGGCTTCATGAAGTGAAGAACCTAAACGTTCTAGAACCATCGTTTGCTCCAGATTTTAAGGCGTTTACGCCTTTAAATAGATATTCGATTTTTAAGTGGGTTCCCATAAGCTTTTTACGTCTCTTGAAAGCTAAAGGGTTTGAGGATTAAATTTGAGTGAGAAAGTTAGAATTATAGAGACAAAAAGGGTTCCACACGGTGCTGTCATGCTTTTCGGCTTCCCAGACGTCGGACTAGTTGGTGTTATAGCAGCTTCACATTTAATATCAGAGCTTAGCTTAACCGAGGTAGCACACATGGATTCAAAGTTGCTGCCGCCCTTAATTGTTCTACACAAGGGACTGCCCCATTCACCGGTGAGGATTTTCGGAAACCATGATACTCTTCTAGCCGTTTCAGAAACTGCTATATCGGCGGATACAATCTACCCCGTAATGCATGCTTTGATTGATTGGGGAAGAAACACAGACGTTAAGATGATGATCTCCATGAGCGGCATTCCTATTCAAGATAGGCAAAATGTTGAAGAATTGAAGGTGTTTGCAGCTGCGTCGAACTCCGAAATTCTGAAGATGGTTCAAGATAAGGGTGTACAAGTGTTAAAAGAAGGGTATATGGTTGGTCCTCAAGCTATCATGATGCAGCATTGTGCAAACACAGACGTACCAGCCATTGCTCTGCTCGCACAGTGTTTCTTCAACTATCCAGATCCAGAAGCAGCAGCTGAATTACTAAAAGAATTAGCAAATATTTCAGAAATAAAAGCGGACGTTTCAAAGCTTCTTGAGAAGGGTGAAGAAATCCGCTTGAAGGCTAGGGATGTGATGAGACGAACTCAACATGAGATGTCAAAGATGAAGAAAACACAAGAATTTGACATTCCCTTGTACGTGTCATAGGATGGTGAAGAAATGTCATCAAAAAAAAGGCGTTCAATTTTCGAAATCATCGACGAATACTTTGAAAATTTGAGTGAGTGGGCTGAAAGATTTCGAGAAGAGTTAATTGAAAAGCCAACATGGAACAATAGGACCTGCACAATAGAACCGCTCCGTAATATAATGGTGACTCCGACAGAAGTGATAATTACAGTCGATTTGCCGTACGCTGAAGAAAATGAAATACGAGTTGAACCCATAGGCAGCGACTTGATCGAGATATCAGCCAAAATGAAACGGAAGATACGATTTGACGAATTCGGCATGACTCAATACGAAGGTGAGTTCAAAACACTTCAATGTCAAACACGCATCCCAGTACCCGTATATACAGATAAGATCGAAGCTAACTTCAAAAAAGGAATTTTAGAGATTCACCTGCCTAGGAAACACCGGGAGGAAATCCCTATAGAATAGGGTTGAAGCCTCATCGCCGGATTTGTGAGGTCGTCACAGATCAGTTTGCTCTTATCTCATCATCGGCTTCAAAACATATTGGAACTAACAACAAAATAAGCCTTAATTCCAAAGTAAATGTGCGAGGCAAATCGCGTACACTACGTCTTGCGACGAGCCCCTTTAGAGTTAGATCGCCAAGAACCCCACAGAAAAGGAAATATGAGTGACAATCGTTTTCTGCCCAGATAAATAGACAGAGTTACTTTGAAAAGCGTTATCAGATTGTCTATTGCAGATTAACGTATCTTAACTGGTTGTTTCTTCGGAACTATGCTGGTGACCCTTCAGGGATTTTTCTTTACACTTCGGTCAATTCTTATCATAGTCCTATCAAGCAATCTTCAAAAGAATTAATGAATCTCGTCAGTCCAAATCATAGGCTTGACTTCTTCATTTTTCTGTGCCAAAACACTGCATCATTATTCTTGATAAGCCACACGTAGTTCGCCTTACTCCATCCGGAAACGGAACCAGAATCCTGAGGCACCGATCAAACTGCTGTGTCAACCCAGCAAACACCATATTATCTTAACTTGGCTAGCGCGCGCTTCGCTAATCAACAACATGAAAAACGATAGTTTTAATAGTTTATTTTTCTCATTGAGACGTTTGATACGTCTTTGAATAAGACAAACTGGATAATAATCATGTGCGCTCTGATATCCATACTTTCTTGGTATGGGAGATCAGACCTCATAATTGAATATCTTGCTTTTAGCGGAGAGAATCTGCTTAAAGGTAGAGTGTGGACCTTGATTACAGCATTGTTCCTTCACGGTGACCTTTTGCATTTGCTGGGTAACATGGTGTTCCTTTACGTCTTCGGCAATACGCTTGAAAAGGAAATAGAAGCAACTAAAACGTTATCGGTCTTCTTCTTTGGTGGAATTCTATGTTTCCTTTTGAGCACATTCTTCTATGATTCAACAACTCCTTTAATCGGAGCCTCTGCCGCCATCTTCACCTTGACTGCCGTAGTTATGCTTGTCAAGCCTTTAAAATTCTCTTTCCTTTTCCTAATGCCTCAAGGACTTGTGGCAATCATCTATTTCACATACAATATGATTGCTGTCTACCTAGGTGTTCAAGGGAATATTGCTTACGTTTCCCACGTTATTGGATTCATGATTGGGATACCCTTCGGAATTGCTTGGAGCAAAAATTGGGCCAAGAACCTCCTATTGGTGATAGGTTTATTCATCCTCTATCTCCTCGTAATATTTCTACTGATTCCAAGCATCCTAGACATCCTCACGTGAGGCTCCCGCAGGTAAAGTGTTACAGCATCTTGTTCCACGATTCATCGCGCGCATTTGTATGATAAGCACATGAAGTACCTTAGAAGTATTGAACAAGGCATCTATTTAATCTACATTTCAATTTCCCAACACTCCAAAACCACAGAAACAGCTTGAACTTCACCAAAAGCAAAGCCCCCATGAAACTGTTTGGGGGAATTTGGAAAGAAAAATGATGAAAAATTTTAACAATAAGCTGCACCAACTTATAGAAATGAGTGTGGCGGGTGAAAAGATGACGGTGGAACGTGCAATCCATTTTGCTATTTTCACCCTCCTTTTAGTAGGCTTATGTGGAATAAGCGCCTGGGCTAGCTACAGCTACCTAAACAACAATATGATATTGGAAATTGCGGGCTTGGCGTTAAGCTGGGGAGTCATTCTTTTAATACTCTATTTAGGATTCAGACAGCTCAACTGGGAATGGTGGAGTTAAGTACTGTTCAAAACGCAGCTATAATTAGTCAGAAGCCAATTATATCATCAGAAATAACTGCTATAGTTTTATCTTCAGGCTTAGCGTTGCTTAAGTAATTGTTGTTTCTGGAGAAGCATCGTTAAAACCTCTTGGATCAAGACAGTGAATCGTTATGTGCACAGCGAGATTTACCGCTTCACAGAAACTGTTTGTAAATAATGTGAGGTTTTAACTGCCTGCAAAGAAGAGACACTGCATCCTGAAGTTTTCGGCGTCAAAAACTGATTCCAGTATTCTCCGCTGCATCCAGAGAGGTAAGATTCGGTCTTACCTGAGAAAATCATTTTTGAAAACGAAAAAGGGATCACTGGTCACCCTCTAAGTCCTCAAATCCGACCTTTCGTCTTATTTGATTCTCAGAATTTTCACTCTGCCCATTATCCGCCAATATTCGATTTCAACACCTGAGACAATTTTAGCCTTCAAACTTTCATCTTCGGGCAAAGGTGCATCCAAATATTCATAGGTTTCCAAGTCCATTATTTGAACACTGGAAGACATCACTGAGAACACTTGCCCAGCCCTCTTATTAATCATCGGTACTTCCACGTTCGCATCTACAGGTTTAACAAAGCTTCTTTTGGCACCATCAAAAATACCTATAGCGACAATTCTTGCCTTGGCTGATCCGTGTTTTCCAGGTTTCGACTTAGTTAAACCAACTATGCGGCATGGCTCACCATCCACAATTATATAGCGACCTTCACGTAGGCTTCCTACACTAGCTGGTTTACTCATAGCCCCACCAACTTGCTATTGCACTTATCCACAGCAATTCTAAACAACACCCATATATAGATTAAGGTGTCGCTAGTAGTTCGAAAGTGAAAACCTTGTTCGAAAGTGTCGGTTTGGTCGCTCGTTTCGACAACAAGAAAGCCATGAAACTTGCAGAAGAACTTGCTAGATATCTGGCAGCAAAGGGATTAGAAGTATACATTGAAGACACGTTAGCGAAGGAAATTGAGACGGAAGAAGACACTGTGCCATTAAACAGAATGAAAACTGATTTTATAATCACGATTGGTGGAGACGGCACAGTTTTAAGAACATGCATCGCGATCCCGAAACCTGAATCGCCAATACTTACAGTTAATATGGGTATTAGAGGTTTTCTTACAGAAGTTCAACCGGAACAGGCCTTTGAAGCCGTAGATAAATGCCTAGAAGAAGAGTTCACGCTTGAGAAATGCATGAAGCTCTCGGCGAGCACAGCTGACTTGGAGTTACCAGACGCTTTGAATGAAGTATTAATAACAGCCGATGAACCTGCAAAATTGCTTTACGCTCGAATCATGAAAAATGAGAAACTAATTCTGAACTGCCAAGCAGACGGACTAATGATAGCAACACAAACTGGCTCCACTGGTTACTCGCTTTCAGCAGGGGGACCCGTTCTTGACCCACGTGTAGATGCCTTTGTTTTAACCCCGGTTTGTGCTCTAAGCGTTTTCCGTTCCATTGTTTTTCCAGCGGATTCAAGCCTCACAGTTGAAGTTCTTAGACCGAGAAGAACCCTTGTAGTCATTGATGGACAACACCGCGAAATTGTGAACTCTGAAGTTACAAGTCTAAAGGTTACTCGTTCTAAGTATGAAACTTCTTTCATAAGGCTTAAGGAAAATTTCTACGATCGTTTGAGAAGCAGACTTATTTTCAAGGGATGGAAGGAGAAACGTAACGAATGACAGGCCAAAGAGTTATGGTTTTGGATACTTCTGCCTTTGTGGCTGGCTTCGACCCATTTTCAATAAGTGAAAAGCAGTTCACTGTCCCAACAGTCAAGAAGGAAATATTGAGAAGATCTATGATTCAGGTTAGGTTTAAAACGGCAGTAGAAAGCGGAAGGCTAAAGGTTGAAGCACCGAAAAAGATTTTCATAAATAGAGTAAAAGCATCTGCAAAACTTGTCGGAGACGCGTTCTTCTTATCAGAAACAGACCTGCAAATCCTAGCATTGGCTTTACAGCTCAGAATAAAAGGTTACTCTCCATCGATTGTAACCGATGACTATTCAATACAAAATGTTGCAGATCAAATCGGTATAGAATTCACTTCACTAGCTGAGTTTGGCATTCGATTTCGTTTACAATGGGTAAGATACTGCCCAGCGTGTTACAAGCGGTATTCAGCGGATTACAAACATAATAAATGTGAAGTGTGTGGCACAGAATTGAAAAGAAAACCGTTAAGAAAAAAGATGCTTAGACGGTGACAAAACGCTAAAAATATTAGCAAAAACAAGGGATTGTACGATCTGGTGACAACCCATGGGCGTAGTTGAGAGAAAAGTGACCTATTTCAATCAAGCAGGGGAACAGAACACCGACACCTTGTTAAAGCTTGTCCGAGAATACGCAGAAAGAGAGGATATAAGAGATATCGTGGTTGCTTCAACAACTGGTGAGACAGGAGTAAAGGCATCCAGAATCTTCAAAGAATATAACACAATCATAGTCACGCATTGTTTTGGTTTCCGCGAACCAGAAAAAACCGAGTTAAAGGACGAGTGCAAAAGAGAAATTCTAATGAATAAAGCAAAGATTTCCACGGGTGTCCACGCGTTAAGCAGCGTTGAACGGGCAATCCGTAAAGATTTTGGGACAATCCAGCCTCTAGAATTAATTGCCAATACACTTAGATTCATGGGCGAAGGAACAAAAGTATGTATAGAAATTGCCTTGATGGCTGCGGATGCTGGTTTGATTCCAGTTGATAAAGATGTAATTGTCATAGCAGGAACGGGCAAGGGCGCAGATACAGCACTTCGCATCCAACCTGCAAACACTGGAAGATTTTTCGACTTGAAAATAAAGGAAATCATAGCGAAACCAAGAAACTTCTAAAATTCTCGACTTGCCTCTTTCATAGCAAGTCTTGGCTGAACAATAGAAAGTTGAAAACCCGCACGTGTCCATCAATTACTCGAAACTATAAACACTTTTTGCCAACGTGTCTAAAGCACAGTCAAACTGCATCACTGTCACGCTTACTGAAGTATATTATGTCATGGTGTTCGATGTAGCCGCATTTCTTAAAAAGTTCCTTTGATTTAGCGTTGTAATCTTCGATTAGAGCACAGAAAATCCTGATGCCACGCTTTCGAAGTATTATTTCAGATTCAGCAATCAAAGTCTTAGCAATTCCCAGATACCTGTAACCTGGATCCACAGCCAAGCGATTTATCCATCCTTTTCGCGAGTCACAGCTTATGATAACCATGCCGACAAGACAGTTATCTTCAAAGCCTCCTAGAAAGAAATCAGGGCGCGACCTCATTTGCACCATTATAGCTTCTCTGCTGTCTCTCCCTTCTCGTTTGAAAGGCAAATTCGCCTTGGACCAAAGGTTCACAATTTCTTCGTAGTCTTCTATCGTTAGTCGCCGGATTTCCATGTAAACACACTGTTTGACTTAACCTTCTCTTTCAACCTCTTTTACAACATCCACAATTATTCCTAATGCAGAATCAACAAGTTCCTTCGTTATACGAAGGGGCGGCGCAATTCTTATTGTCGAAACCCCACATGTAATGACGGCGACTCCTCGCTTCCACGAGCGCATCATTATTTCCTTAGCTTTCTTAGGTGCCGGCTTCTTAGTTTCTTTGTTTTCCACGATTTCCATACCTATCATCAAACCTTTGCCTCTTACATCGCCTACGATTTCGCTTTGCTCCTTCAACTCTTCAAGTCTCTTCATAATGTAAGCACCTTGCCTAACTGCATTTTCCAGAAGTCGCTCTTCTCTTATGACATCTATGACGGCGTTTGCTGCAACGCAGGAGAGGGGGTTACCGCCGAAGGTGCTTGCGTGAGAACCTCCAACCCAATCCATAACCTTTGTTTTAGCGATGGTTGCCCCCAACGGCAGCCCAGAAGCTAACGCCTTCGCACTGCATATAATATCTGGCTCAACACCCCAGTGTTCAATTGCAAACCATTTCCCGGTTCTACCCATACCAGCTTGCACCTCATCGTCTATAAGCAGTATGCCATATTCATCAGCAAGTTTCTTCAACCGCTGGAAGTATTCAGGTGGCGGAACAACGTATCCGCCTTCACCTTGAACTGGCTCAAGCAGTATTGCAGCAACTTCCTCAGGAGGTACATACTTCTGCAAGACAAACTCGTCAATGAAATCTACGCACCAGTAATTGCAATTAGGGTAGGTTAGCTTGAAGGGGCAACGGTAACAATAGGGGTATGGCACATGGGTGACACCTGGCATCAAGGGGAAGAAGTACCGCTTTTGAGTTGGCTTGCTGGCTGTGAAGGATAACGCTCCAACTGTCCGTCCGTGAAAAGCACTTATGAATCCTATAAACCGTTGTTTACGTGTATGCCACTTCGCGAGTTTAACGGCTGCCTCAACTGATTCAGCGCCACTGTTTCCGAAATAAACCTTTTTGTCAAAGCTTCCAGGTGCAATTTCAACAAGTTTTTCCGCGAGATTGATAACTTCAGCATAGAAAAAGTCCGTGTTTGAATAATGCAAGAAACGGTCACATTGACTTTTCACGGCTGCAACTACCTTAGGATGACTGTGACCCACGTTTAGGCATACTAGACCCGAGTTGAAGTCTATGTACTCGTTTCCGTCAACATCCTTTACTATACACCCCCTGCCCGACTCAACCACAAGCGGATAAAACCGCCCATACGAAGGCGAGATAACGCTCTCATCTTTTCTAACAAGCTCCCTAGCTTTAGGACCAGGTGGGGTAACAATTATTTTGGGATAAACACTCATTCTACTTCACCGTTGGAGACTAACGATTAGAAAAGACCGTTTTATATAACTTTCTAAGTAAAAGATCACGTTTTATATCGAAAAAATAGGGAGATTTCGTGCTCGCTGGAAATCCGTCCTAAGCCTTCTGCACCGTTATGTGTCGTCTGGATTACGCTCGATTTTAGGCGGGCAGATGGCAATACTGCACACATTGAATTATGGCAGATTTAAAGCTCTTATGTTCTTGCATATAGTCTAGATAAGACACATTGTTTGATGATATCTACGGTATCGCTCCCAATCTTCATCTACCCATTTCTGTTTTTTCTGAATATCCTCTTCCCCTAGTCTGCGGAACCTACCTTGCAAGGTTAAATATTCCTCAAGTGGTCTTCGTTTTGCCTTATCAATCAGTTCGTCGCTTGGAGGATTAAGTTTAAACCGCCCATATTCAATTTCAAAAAGCACCCACATGCCAGTCTGAACTGCCAGCCGTCCCATCTGTACAGTCTTGCTTGCATCATAACGCCAGCCGGTTGGACAGGGGGCCAGCAGATGAATAAAACGTGTACCTTTGATCTCCCTTGCCTTTCTAAGCTTTCTTATAAAGTCTATCGGGTAAGACGGACAAGCTGTTGCAATATACGGTATTTTGTGGGCGGCCATGATGAATGGCATATCTTTTTTCCGTTCTTTTTTCCCGGTGGGAGTCGTGGTGGTCCATGCACCGTAGGGAGTTGCGCCACTTCTTTGAACACCTGTGTTACCATAAGCTTCGTTGTCGTAACAAATGTAAATAAAGTCTGTTCCCCTTTCAGCTGCTCCGGATAAAGCTTGTATACCTATGTCAAAGGTTCCACCATCTCCAGCCCAGCCGACAACAGTTACATCGTTAATGCCCCGCTTACGCAAGGCTGCAACAACACCAGACGCTGTAGCACCCGTCGACTCAAATATTATGTTTTGAACAGGCACCGCAAAAGACGTGTAGGGATAAGGCCCAGGAATAACCGATGAGCAACATGCTGGAATAACCATGATTACTCTGTTTCCCAAAGCCTTGAAGAGTAAACGAAGCGCGATGGTTGCGCCGCAACCAGCACATGCAATATGACCTTTAAGCAAATATTCCTCTTTCGAAAGTCCTTTTATTGATTCAATGATTTTTGTTTCTCCCATTTTTTTCACTCCTTCAAATCAACCCACACCGTTTCCTTTTCAATCCTGCCTCTTTGCATCCATTCAGCTGATTTTTTAGCGATTTTCTCGATAGTCTTGAACGTTACATCTCTTCCTCCCAATCCTGCAATGAAGCCGGCAATCAACGGTCGATCGTTTTGACTGCAAAGCGAAGCCTTTGTTTCTTCAGCAATGAAACCTTCCATACCAAAGGATATACCACGATCTATCACTGCAAACATCTGTGCATTTTCCGCAAGTTTTCTAATTTCTTCTTTTGGAAATGGACGAAAAACTCGAATTCTTGCGGAGCCAATTTTTAAGCCTTCCCTTCGCAGGTTGTCCACAGCCACCTTAGCTTCGCTTCCGATTGTTCCTACGGTCAGCAATATCAAATCTGCGTCGTCACATTTGTACTTGTCAACCAATCCGCCATGTTCGAAACCAAAGTGCTTACTATATTCTTTATCGATTTCTGGAATGAGTTGCTTGGCATTCTCCATGGATTCTTGCATCATGTAACGGAATTCCATGTACCATTCTGGTGAAAGTATGTTTCCATGCGACAGCGGGTTGCTTACGTCTAGAATCCAATTAGGCTTATAGTGTGGCAGAAAATCATCAATTTTTTCTTGATCTGGAATTTTCACAGGCATATAGGTATGTGTTAGAATGAAAGCTTCAAGGCACACCATAGCAGGCAAAAGGATTCGCTCATTTTCGCAGAGTTTGTATGCTTGAATTATGGTATCGAAAACCTCTTGGTTATCGGCACAATAGAATTGAATCCATCCGGTGTCCCGCTGAGACATAGAATCGGTAGAATCAGCCCAAATGTTCCAACCAGGTCCCAACGCACGGTTGGCAACAGGCATCACTATCGGCAATCGTGAACCAGAAGCCCAATGCATAGGCTCGTGCATAAGCACTAAACCGTGAGCCGCAGTTGCCGTAAAAGTTCTAGCCCCAGCAGCTGCCGCACCTATACAAGCTGCCATCGCACTGTGCTCAGATTCCACACGAATATACTCAGCGTCAAACTCTCCACTTTCAACCAACTCAGCTATCCTCTCAACTATTGACGTTTGAGGCGTTATCGGATAGGCAGCAATAACTTGAACCCTCGCTGCTTTTGCAGCGTAAGCTGCAATGTGATTCGCCGTATCAATTACCGTTTGCGCCATTTCTATTCCTCCTCCCTCTCCATTATTATGACACCACATGGACACTCATTTGAGCATATGCCACAGCCCTTACAATAGTCATAGTCGAATTCAGGTTTACCGTCATCTTTTAAGTCCACAGCGGCATCGGGACAGAAAAGCCAGCAAATATCACATGCCCTGCAGTAGCCGCAGCTGAAACATCTGTGAGCTTCGCTTTCAACCTTTTCTAGGCTTATGGCTGAGGTTTCTTCTTTATCCAACGATTTTGTTCTTTCGTGAAGTGGCAGTTCAAGAGCTTTTGATCCTTCTTCAGGCTCGTAATATTCAATGTTTATTTCTTCTATTTTCACAGGTTTCTCTAACGGTGCTTCAGGACTTACCGCCTCTCCTCTCAGAAACTGGTTTATAATTCTAGCCACCTTTCTCCCAGCTGCTATAGCTTCAATCACCGTTGCTGGACCTGATACTAGGTCCCCTGCTGCAAATATGTTCTTGCCGATAATACCCGTCGCTGGGTCTGCTTTCACCCAACCTTTTTCATTTAGGAATTCTTTAGGAACCCATGGTATGTTCGATCTTTCACCTATCGCTTTTATGGTGGCATCAAACTCTAACTCGAATTCGGAGCCTTCGATTGGTATCGGTCTTCTTCTTCCAGTGGCATCTAGTTCTCCAAGCCTCATTCTTACACATTTAAGTATGATCTTTCCGTTGTTTCTAGAAGCCTCTACTGGTTGTGTTAGAAACTGGAATTCTATACCGTCTTCCTTCGCCTTCGTTATTTCTTCACTTATTGCGGGCATTTCCTTTTCAGTTCGCCGGTAAAGAAGAGTAGGTTTGGCGCCCAGTCTCTTCAGGGTTCTGATAACATCTATGCTGACGTTTCCTCCACCTATCACTGCCACGGACGTCCCTGGCAGTTTTCTCTGCCCTTTGTTTATTCCCTTTAGGAAATCCAACCCTGACATCAAGAACTCTTCGCCGGGTATTCCAATAGCCTCCTCTTTCCACGTGCCCACCGCCAATAGCACAACATCAAACGTTCTTTGAATATCCTCAAACTCCACGTCCTCACCTACGGTTTTTCTTGTTTTGATATCAATGCCCATCACCGTGAGAGCAGCCACCTCTTTCTCCACAACCTGTTTTGGAAGTCTATACGGCGGTATCCCATAGGTGAGCATGCCACCTGGTTTTTCCTCACTTTCAAATATTGTTACGGTGTACCCTGCTTTTCGCAGATAATAAGCGGCTGAAAGACCGGCAGGCCCAGAACCTATTATGGCAACTTTTCCTGCTTTTTGTGCAGATATTTCATGAAAGTCGCCTTCGCATTTCTTTTCAAGAAGGTAATCGCCCAAGAAGCGCTCCATAGATCTTATGGATATAGCTTCGTCATATTCGCCACGGTTGCAGTGTTCCTCACAAAGATGAGGACAGATTCTTCCAGTAATTGATGGAAAAGGATTAGTTTCCAGAAATAACTCCGCTGCTTCCTGCACTTTCCCATTTCTAATTTTTTCTAAAATCTGAGGAATACGATTATTGGCTGGACAATCATTCACGCACGGTGAAACGAGTTCAACAAGGACTGGTCTAAAATCTCTCCAAAACCCAGTTTTTCCCGCACTGCCAATAGTTGGAACAGAAAGCGCTGTCACAGGCATTTCTTTACGAGTTTTTGGAACAACAACCATCAACTTCACCATCCCTTTACTAAGCGTTCATAAGCAATTTCCGCTGCCTTAGCGTTTTTCTCTCCAGCACTTCCGGACCACTTTTGTCTAATAGTTTCCAAAAAGCTTTCTAGCTTAACCTCACCTGTTGCCTTGGCAAATGCCCCTACAATTGCGGTGTTGACAACTGGAAACCCAGCGACAAGCAATCCTAGTTGAATTGCGATTCCAGTTGCGTCAACTGTGGCTATTCGCCAATCAGTTAAATCGGTTTCTTCAGGCTTTTTCGTTGTATTAATCAGGACTAAACCGTCTTTTTTCAAACCTTCTGTTACATTTACTACTTGCATCAGACTAGGCGAAAGGATAATCACATGACTAGGATTGTAAATTTGGCTATGCACAAGTATTGGTTCATCACTTATTCTGGCGAATGCTTTGACAGGAGCCCCTCGCCGTTCTGCTCCGAAATATGGAAAAGCTTGAACCCACTTGCCCTCTAAGAATGCTGCATGAGCAAACAACTGGGCAGCGGTGACGGCTCCTTGTCCTCCGCGACCGTGAATTCTAATTTCCTTAAGCAAGGCTTACCCCACCATTGAGAAGTGAAAGGTGGCTGTTTCAACCTTATTAGCGTTAGGCTAGACAATTATTGAAAACAACATTAGAAGTAAACCCGTAATAACGGAAAAGGGTACAACAGTCTTCTTTGCTTTTTCAAGAGTTCTATCTACTAGGAGACATAATGTTTCCAGTTTTTTCTCTCCGATAACTTTAACGTTGGGAATTGTTATGTTGCATGCCGCAGCCTTCGCAGGTTCCAAATTGGACATTGCGGTAAGTGTTGTCTCTTTTATATAGTCAGTCAACTTTTCATGGTTTATAGCTTCGCCTATTGGATGATATCCTCGCTCACTCAGTATTATGGCATTTACTGAGTGCGTGTCTGTCGTGAAAACCTCACTTTCGTCTAAGCCGATAATTTGGAGAACTGATAGAATTTTTTCACGCAGCCCACAAACCAAGTTGTTACCGTCGATGACCACATATGCACTTTTCTGTTCACCAACTTTGGTCACAATCACTGTGATACCTCCTGGTCCCATGCCGTCTTTGAGACTGAACTCTTTTGGCTTTACACTGGCGGCACCAACTTCAAACGGCAGGCGCCCTAAAGAGACCGTCTGTTCTAAACAGTTCACCGTAGCTGCTTTCAACGCATTCAAAGCTTCTCGCCTGTTTATTGCTCCGTTAATGCTGTTGTGCGCATTGACAATAATGCAGTGGGTTAACCCGTATTTCTCTGCCTCTTCGTTAGCAAATAGACCTATCTCCTGCGGTAGATCTTCAGTTGTTCTAGGAGAGAGAGTTAATGAAAGGAAGGCAAACTTGCCGAAAACTTGGCAGCATGCAGTGGCCAAACCGCTGCTGGCTTTAATAAGCGGTGTTGCTTCTGCTTCAGAAACCTTGAAGTCGGAGGACTCGACAACGTTTTTGATTATTTTCTGGTTTTGCGTTTGAGAAGGTAAGTCAAGTTCATGACCAAGTAAGCCGTGAGGGACACACGCAATACAGTTAAGTTTCTTTTCCATGACTGTTTTAAGCATAGAAGGTAGAAGGCTGCTGCCAACATTTTTGAAGGGGCCGGGATGAATGGAAGGAACTATTACAACTGCTTTGGGTTTAGAAGCAGCAAACTTTATCATTGAGACTTTAACGTCTTGTTCTTCACTTAGTTTTTCAAGAAGTTCTTCAACGGGAGCATTCAAGTCTACTATCCAGTTAAGCAAAAACGCTTTGAAAAGGGATAAGGAAGGGATTGCAATTGTTTGCTCACCTACGCGGTTCAAACGAGAAACAAAATAAGCGCTTGAAAGAATACTTACAATGATTGAAAAAATTAAGAAGAGAAATGTGAAAAAATAGTTAATTCCTGTCCAAAACACCAAGAACGGAATTATGCAGAGTAATGGTTGAAGAAGAGAAGCCACGAGAAGTCGTCTAGAATCCGAAGAGGACGTTGAGTTGAACACGACTAAACGTAGGATTAGGACTGCTGAAAACCCTAGAAGACAGACCCTTACTTGCATCGTGATGGCAACGCCTACAAAGATAAATAAGAGCCACAAAATCCAGCAGAAAAGAGATAGAGCTGAAGTTCTTCTTAAATTATAGATCGGGTCGCGCCCTAGGATCAACATGCTTACCACGTAATCAGAAATTAAGTTCACGAGAAATAACGAAAACCCCAAAGCTAACCCGTTAATCAACTCCTCAAATGATGGAAGAGCGGCAACTGTGGAAACGATTCCCACACCGACACATAAGAACGCAAGAAGCAAAAAAATTTTTCTATAAGACGGAAGCTTGAACAATGATGAATAGTGTTTAACTGCTTTGTCCATGGATCGGCTCAACGAATCCTCAACAGTCATGCATATCATCTCAAATGAGTTTTTATCAGAGGGCATCAAGCATATTAAAGTGTCGTGAAAACTGTATAAAGCTCACTTGCAGGTTAACACACGATTAAAATAACCACTGCATTATACGACTTGCTGGTTTTAACATAAACACTGACAACCCGAAACCACATAACATAGACGAGAACCTCTTTGCATAATGTTTCAATGTTCTCTGAAAAGGGCAACTGTTTTATTCTCAAACGCCAATTTATTATTTTGCGAAGGCAATGTCGGAACAAAACTTACCTCCCACAATATTTCACATGCTTGAGAAAAACTTAGGTAAGAACATACGAGTTATTCTGGATACATCTTATGGCTTTGAAGGAAGATTGTCAGCCGTAACCCGTAAACCCGCTGGAATATGGCTTTCAAATGCAGAAGCCATCATCCTGCGTGCAACCATCGCTCATCCCATACCTCAAGTTGCAAGCAGAGAAGATAGGAGTGAAATTTTTGTTCACCTTGACTCTGTCAAGCGAATAGAAGTTTTACATACGTCCTCTCGTCGCTAGACCCGTCAGTCTAGAAGAAAACCTGCGCTAAGATGCATACTACTATTAGCGCTATTCCCGAACCCACAAGCATTTCGGGTCTGACCTTTATGCCCTCAGTTTCCTCTTCAAAAAATCTGAGCAACCCTGCACTTGCAGCAGGCATTGGTGACTCTTTCTTTTTCTTCCTTTTGCTCATTTGCTTGAATCCCTTTCAAGTCTGATAGTTAAGTCATGCATTGGCTTGATTATTAATGTTGCTCTTCAAAGAGTTTTTATCTTTGAAGAAGCGATAGTGTGATGCAGGAAGGTGTTGGAATAGTGACCTCTCAAGACGAGTATAACCACGTGTTCGACCTCCTTCAACAACATCATAAATGGTTTCAACAATGCATCCCGCTTATTGCAAGTGAAAACATTGCAAGCCCAGCTGTACGTGAAGCACTCACAACGGATTTTGGAAATCGCTATGCAGAAGGATGGCCTGGAGAACGTGTTTACGCTGGTTGCCGCTTCATTGATCAAGTGGAGTTCCAATGCATCAAACTCATGAAGAAGCTTTTCAAAGCAGAATTTGTGGATGTCAGACCCATCTCAGGCGTTGTCGCAAACTTGGTGGTTTACACAGCTTTTACAGAACCAGGCGACACCATGATGGCTCTCTCAATTCCTGCCGGAGGACACATCACAATGGGTAAGAAGAAACTGGGAGGCACAGCGGGAGCCGTTCACGGTCTAATAGTTGAGTATCTACCATTAGACTACAAGGAATTGACTATAGATGTGGATCGAGCGAAAAACAGGATTAAAAAACTCGTAGGAGAGGGCAGATCACCTAAACTTGTCATGTTCGGGGCAAGTGTTTTCCCTTTCCCTCATCCAATCAAAGATTTAGCTGACATCATTCATTCATTTGGGGCAACCATTGGATATGACGCTGCCCACGTGGCTGGATTAATTGGTGGAGGGCAGTTTCAGGATCCACTTAGAGAGGGGGCTGATGTCGTCAGTTTAAGCACGCACAAAACGTTTTTTGGGCCTCAACATGGTGGAGTATTGTCATGGGAGACAAATGCGGAAAAGATAAAGCGTGCGGCTTTCCCAGGCATGCTAAGTAACCATCATTTACATGCGGTTGCAGGTGTCACAGTTGCCTGTGCGGAATTGCTTGAGTTTGGAAAGGAATATGCAAGTCAGATAGTGAAAAACGCCAAAGCCTTAGCTCAAGCACTCTATGAAGGAGGATTTAATGTTTTGGCGGAGCATAAGGGCTTCACACAGTCTCATGTAATGTTAATAGACATAACAAAACACGGCGACGGAGGCACAATTGAAGAAACTCTGGAAAAGGCAAACATAATAATAAACCGAAACCTGCTTCCATGGGACATTAAAGAGGGAAGACATTTCATGCATCCAGGCGGCATAAGACTCGGTGTATCCGAGATTACAAGGCTTGGAATGAAAGAGTCTGAAATGACTGAGATAGCTGAATTCGTTGCACGCGTAATAATACGCAAGGAACCACTAGAAAAAGTGAAGGCAGACGTAATGGAATTTAGAAAAGACTACCAGAAAGTGCACTATTGTTTTGAAAATGCAACAGAAGCCTACAAATACATAAAAATCCGTTGAAGCTGAAAGATGAAAGCTTTAGGGGTAGCGTTCAGTGCGAGGAAAAGAGGCAACTGCTTAAACTGTGTAGAATATGTGTTATTGAAGCTGAAAGGGCAAGGATTTGAAACTGAAGTTATCAATGTTTACGACTGTCAGATAAACCCTTGTAGCCATTGTAACTACGAATGTTTCGCTCATGAATTAAGAGGTAAAGATGAACAATGTCCAATCCAAGATGATGTGGCAAGAATTTACAGCAAAATTAAAGAAGCAGGCATCATTGTGCTTGCGGTTCCAACGTATGGTGGTAAGGCATCAAGTCTATATTGCGCTTTTACGGAAAGGGCGCAAGGAATCATCAAAAGTTCTGAGGAAATTGAGCAATATGTATCAAGGAAAAATATAGCGTTGATTGTTATCGGAAATATCCCTGCTGGCGGTGATCTCGTATATCACACGGTAGTTTTAGATCATTATGAGTGTAAATGTCCACCTCTATCGTTATTGTTGCAATCCGCAGAATACGGCCAGAGCTCGGTTTGGGGAACGTTGATTGAGGATAAGAAAGTTAGGGATAGATTAGATAACTTGGTGAAGTTAATACTTAGACGATTGGAAAGCAAGCGATAGGATTGCAGGGTACAATACTGACTATTGGGTATGGCAACCGCTCTGTAGAAATTTTTTTAGAATTATTGGGTGAATACGGAATTCAGATGCTTGTGGAATTCCCAGTTTTCCGACATCCAAGATTGAGCATTTTAAGAGAGAGCAAATGAAGAAGTAGCTGCGAGAACATTGTATAGAATATGTTTGGTTTGGTAAGGAGCTTGCAGGCTATCGTCGAGGAGAATATAGGAGGTATATGCAAACCAAACTCTTTGCAGAGGGAATAAGGCAGCTTCTAGAAGTTGCAAAGGCTAAGCGTGCTTGTGTCACGTATATGGAAATGAAACCGAAATATTGTCATCGCAGGTTTGTCTCAGCAAATCTAGAAAGGAAAGGCGTCAAAGTGATCCATATAATCGAAAAGGGACAAACGAGACTATTAATTTAGTTCCTGAACTTTCGTAAGCTACGTATCCGTTGTCTGTTAGTAGTTAAATTTGCATCCAAAAATTTCAGGTCCTGACTTCCAAGGAAAATTAGAGAAGTCGATGAACAAGTTGATATATCCAAGGTTTTTGAAGCCCAGTTTATACAGGAATTTTACAGTTTTTATGTTTCGTGCTACTGGCCCTATACTGAGATACTTTACTCCGTTTTTTCGAGCTTCATAAACGACTGTTCTTATCAGTTTTGTTCCTATTCCTTTGCGGCGATACGGTTTGCTAACTACGAGAGGTTCTATTTCAGTTTCTTCATCCTTCAACATCAGTCCAACAAGCCCAACCACTTCAGAATCGTGGACAGCAACCCAAAGCTGGTCAGGTCCAACCGCAGCTAAGTGTTTGTCAAAGTAGTCTTCGGGATGTTCTCCGCCGATGTTTGGATCTTGGTAGATTTCACGATGCCACTCAGTTAGCTCTCTCCATAGAGTACGGCATTGCTCTCTGTCATTGTCTTGATACTTCCGAATTACAAATGATAGTGCCATCTTTTCACCTGCGTTAAAGT
>DAOVGI010000024.1 GCA_030672475.1 Candidatus Bathyarchaeota archaeon | reverse complement strand
TTCAAGAGTAGATTACTCGCATAAAAATATATGCTAGTTGTTACATGTAGTTTTGGGTTTCAGGGAGCTGAGTGCTTTGAAGTATGATGTGATAATTGTTGGAGCTGGTCCTGCAGGAATATTTTCAGCCTTTGAACTTGTAGAGAAAACTGATCTTAGCATTTTGATGCTTGATAAAGGTCCAGATATAAGTCAACGTAAATGTCCAGCGAGCCGAGGATTCGAATGTATTCACTGCAAACCATGCTTGCTGTTATCGGGGTGGGGTGGAGCAGGAGCCTTCAGCGACGGTAAATTGACACTGTCAACTGAGGTTGGTGGCTGGTTAGATCAGTATGTGTCAAAGGAAGAGCTTGGCAAGCTTATAGGCTATGTGGATAGTATTTATCTGAGATTCGGGGCAACCAAACATGTTTATGGAACAGGCGTCGAAGATGTGGAGAAGATTGAGCGAAAAGCATCGTTAGCCGGTTTAAAACTTGTCCGCCAGAAGATTCGGCACATGGGCACTGAGAGGTGTGCTCAAACCCTTCGGAAGTTACGTCAAGAACTGAACGATAGGGTTGAAGTTAAACTCAGAAAAGATGTTAAAGGACTTATAGTGAAGAACAGAGTTATTGAAGGCGTCGAAACATTTGATGGTGAAAAACTGTTCGGAAAACATGTTATCGTTGCGCCTGGAAGAAGTGGTGCTGAATGGCTTCAAGGAGAGGCTCAAGCTCTAGGCTTGAAGACGTTTAACAATCCGGTGGACGTCGGGATAAGGGTTGAAGTTTTAGCTTCTGTCACAGAAGAATTGACGAACGTTCTCTATGAACCTAAATTCATTTATTACTCAAAGTTTTTTGATGATCAAGTGCGCACGTTTTGTGTTGCACCATACGGTGAAGTCATAACTGAATCTTACGACGGGATTTTAACTGTCAACGGGCAAAGTTACGCAGAGAGGAAAACAAAAAACACGAATTTCGCCATTCTGGTAAGTACATCTTTTACTGCACCGTTCAAGGAACCGATAGCGTATGGGAAGTATCTCGCCAAGCTTTCAAACCTTCTAGGCGGAGGAATAATAATACAACGTTTAGGCGATTTGGAGTATGGAAGAAGGTCGACACCTGAGAGGATGAACCGAAGCACTGTAACCCCAACGTTGAAGAATGCAACGCCAGGCGACTTAAGCTTCGTTTTGCCCTATCGTTATCTTGCTGACATAAGGGAGATGCTTCAAGCATTAGACAAGGTTGCCCCAGGAGTGCATTCAAGAGATACGCTTCTATACGGCATCGAGGTGAAATTCTATTCTTCAAGATTACAGTTAAGCAACAGCTTGGAAACCAAAATCCGCAACTTGTTTACCATTGGTGACGAAGCCGGCGTCACAAGAGGGCTGGTTCAAGCTTCAGCGTCAGGCGTCATTGTGGCAAAGGAAATAATTGAAAGGGAAAAACAAAAACCGTGAAGCAAATGGCCATAGTTCAGCAAATAGAGTGTCCTCACTGCGGCGCACCCATATCGTTTGAACCAGGCGAAATGATAGCAACATGCAAGTACTGCGGTCATACAGTTGTGATTGAAACTGGAAAGGCCTTCACATTCGAACATTCCATGTTACAGAACAAATATGACCCGACAAAAATTGAAGAATCCATCAAAAACTGGATGCGCGCAGGCTTTCTGAAACCTAGAGATCTTGCGAAAAAATCAAAAATTACGGAAAAAACCTTGATTTATCTGCCTTTCTGGGTTACATCGGTGGAAGCTGAAAGTGTTTATAAAGGAATATTTGAGCGGATAACTCCGCCTGTTGTCAAAGAAGGAAAAATCGAGAAGAAGTATGACTGGCTTGTTCTTGCCAGAAAGGCAGCCGAGTTTCCAACAAGAGAGTATGACATTCCATTGAAAGGTAAAATTCCCTATGACTTCAGAAAAATCGAATCTTTCGCAAAAGTGCTGAACAGTGAAATCGACAAAAATGACGCCGTGGCAGTTGCAAAACAGCAAATTGAAGATCATCATCGTTATTTGATTGAGCAAGATGTTGACAGGATTATTGAGATGAAAACTGAAATCAAAACAAACCAGGTGGTCTATCTACATGCTCCCATCTGGTTCACAAAATATGAGTATAAGCGTAAAACCTACCGGTTATTGATAGACGGAGCAACCGGAATGACTATAAAAGGCGACATACCCTCAACTGGATTCGGAATATTTTAACGACTCTTCAAACGTACGCGACAACACCTTTAAGCAAGGATCAGCAACTTGGTTGTAACATCTCTTCGAGAAGGTTTAATTTGTAATCCATCAACATTCTGTACGAATATGCACACACATAATATCATACCTAACCTTAAAAGTGAAAAGTTTAAACGAGACTGATTCTTCCAAATTTCGCGTACTCAAAATATGGGTCCAAGTCTAGGATGTTAGACTGAGAGTGACAAAAGTAATTATTTTCAATTAGGTAACAACATATTCCTTTGCACATAACGAATGTTAGAGGGACGCCGAGTTTGGTATTAAAATATGTAGAAGCTCCGGACGTTAAAGAGCTGGTGGATGAGATCATAGAAAGCTTAGACTTGTTTCACATTGTACCTCAATTTGTGTATTGCAATCGAAGCAGTGGTTCAAAATCTGAAAGGATTATCGCCCGTATTCACGGGTTACGTAGGATATGGCAAGAAGCGTTGCGGCAACCACCAGCGTATGTTATAGAGGTCATCTCTGAGCATTATGATCGTTTGAGTGACGAAGAAAAAGAAAAAACAGTAATTCATGAACTATTGCATATTCCGAACGGGTTTTCAGGAGGTTTTCGTCCTCACAAAGGTTATATTGACAGGAAACGAGTGGAAAAGCTGCATCGAGTGTTGCTTAAAAGAAGAGTCATGAACTCTGAAACCTAGTGCGTGTCGTCATAAACGCTGTCATTTTTCCCATGCAGATAATGAAGAACCAATTTTGCAGCGCTGCAATGAAAGCTCTGATTACACGCACAGATGATAAAAACTGGGTCTTGACAGGAATCGCGTCAGCAAACTAGTTGAACCGATCTCGTAGTAGGCTAAAAACGGACTATGTTGTGGATATGATGGAACGATCTAACATGGCTAAGGGTGTTATGCTTATCAGCTGTTTGCTCATCGTGCGACAAGGATTTCTATGGTCATGTCTTGCTTAGAATTCCTGAGGTTAAACATCGTGGCAATTCACTTGGCCAGCATCCTGATCTTCACATGAAAAGGAGGATGGTCAAAAAATGTTTTGTGGAATGCGAGCAGGGTTCCAAAGATTAGTGTGAGATTGACGTTTTGTTTTTGCTTTCTTCTGTTAAGGATAACACTTGGTTCAGTTCTCTGAAGGCTCTAACCACAATTCTACCTCTCTGAGTTACTACATAAACAATTCCTTTTTTCCCAACAGTTCTTTCTTTCACCAGACCCTGTTGAATTAAGAAATCCAAATGCGCCTCGAGAACGCTGCAGTTTACGTTGATCTCATACATGACGTGAGTCAACTTCAATGGTTCACTGTGAGCCAAAACCCGTAGAATGTCTATACAAGTTTCAAGTTTGGATCTTCGCATCACTGAAGCCCTCCCATGAATCTTAAGTTTCATGACATAAATCCTTTGTGCATACGAAATACCAAGGTGTTCTAAAGAAAGAAAAGCTGAATCAACATTCTACTATATTCTGAAGACTTGAATGCTTCAATGGCGTGATAACGAAACTTTAAATGGCAACTTTGCATTTATAAGATTGAAATGTAGACGTGAGGGAACAACTCTTGAGTGAGAAAACTGATTTCTATGAGAAAGGAAAAAAACAGATGCGCCTATCTGAGCGCATCGTTGCAGCAATTCCAGGGTTCCGTGGTTACAAGGAAAAAGAATTGCGGAGAGAATCTGACAAGCTTATCAGAGATCATCTATACCGGAAGCTGTCAGAAGCAAAAGGCAACCTTAAAGATGTTTTTCAGAAGCTGTCTGACCGCCGCCTGTTTGAAGTTCTAACGGATTTAGATCGCCTTGTCGCAAAATTTGATCGTGTGGCAGCAAAGATTGATCATGCTTCTTACGGGTATGCAGGCTTCTTCAACATAGTGAAAGTTGAAGAGGCAGGTCTTGATAGGATGATTGATTTTGACAAACAGCTAGTTGATGATGTGGAGAAAATAGTCAACGAAGTTGAAGCGTTTAAATCGGAAGTTATGAGGCAAGAGATCAAGAAGGCGAAAGAGCGTACGCAACATCTGGTTGAAACGTTGGAGGCTTTTGAGAAAACCTTTGATAAGAGAGGCGAAGTAATATTGGGAGGGAGTTGAGATGCCGCAAGTTATAGAGTGGAAAAATCCGGGACCAGAAGATATTTTGTGGAGATATCCAAACGAGGAAATCACATGGGGTTCACAGCTAATAGTACATGAGTACGAGGTTGCAGTGTTTTTCAGAGATGGCAAAGCTTACGATGTGTTCCGTGCAGGAAGACATACATTAACGACATTGAATTTGTCGTTGCTGACTGGAGTGTTGTCACGAATTGCTGGATATGGCGAGAAACCTTTCAAAGCAACAGCGATTTTCGTTTCAACAAAGGTTTTCGCTGGGAAATATGGCACGCGGGCTCAAACCACGGAGCTCGCTCCACTACAAGTTCACGGCTCATTCTGGTTCAAAGTTGAGGAACCGCAACTGTTCGTGAACGAAGTTGTTGGTGGACAGAATGTGTACTCAACCAGTGATGTTAACAACTACCTGCGAGGTTTCTTGAATGAGAAGGTAATTGACGAGCTTTCCCACTACGACTTGATCACCGTCTTCACAAGACTTGATGAAACATCAATGATTGTGAAAAACGCAGTCTTGGACTACTTCAAGCGGATAGGGTTGGAATTGACGGATCTGCGCTTTGAAGGTGTGGATACAACACCCGAATATCGTGAGCGGCTGTTCTGGCTTAGAACTGGAAAGGCTGCACCGGGAGAAGTGTTGCGAATGGAAACCGTGAAGAAGGCTGCTGAAGAGCTTGGAAAATCATCTGGAGCCGGCTTAGGAACAGGCATGGTGCTTATACCACAGATTATGACGCCTACAGGTCCCATGCAGGCACCAGCCGCTGCCTTAGTGATTTGTCCAAAATGCAGTGCAAAAGTCCCGGCTACTTCAAAGTTCTGTCCTGAATGTGGAACACAGCTTACTCCGCCGTCTGCTGGAACGGTCAAATGTCCAAAATGTGGAAAACTTATTCCTTCAACTTCAAAGTTCTGTCCTGACTGCGGAGCAAAAATGGAGTAAGAGGCAACTAGATGAGTGAAGACGGAAATCGAGGACTGCTATCCATCGGTATTTTCTTGATAATCATGGTGATTTCCATAATCCTCTATGAACCGTTGCATCTAATTGATTGGCATTTGATTCTACCACTGATACTTGCATTATACGGTTGCTGGACAATAGGTTTAGCTGGAATCAGAGCATCAAATCCACATAAGTACGAGCGTGGCCCATTTAGCACATTTGCATTAGGCCTTATACTCATAGCGGTTGGTGGAGCCTGGTTTGTTTCAAGCGTCAGCTGGATTTATTCCTTGGTAATAATACTGGTCGCACCAGCTGTTCTAGCAATTGCCGCCGCCTTAAAAAGGAAATAGCTTTGATTTTCTAGACACTTTTTATTTGCAGACTAGTTAATCATTGCAGAGGTCAGACACGGTATGAGCAAGAGAATAATCGGTCGCGGCACATGGTACGACAAAATGGCTGCCAGAATAATTGAAAGAGAGCGGAAGCTAGGTAGAAGAATGGACTTGATTAGAACGGAGATGGGTCTTGGGGCTTCCGGGCTTCCGCATGTTGGCAATTTAGGTGATGCCGCTCGTTCTTACGCTGTTACTTTGGCTATTCGAGGGCAAGACTATAGTTCGGAGCTGATTGCTTTCTGTGACGACATGGATGGTCTGCGCAAAGCTCCTGCTGGACTGCCGAAGTCTCTGGATAAGTATTTGGGCTTTCCAGTGACTGCTATTCCGGATCCCTTTGGCTGCCATCAAAACTATGGTGTGCACATGAGTTTTCTGCTTTTGGAATCTTTAGACAAATGTGGGATAGAATACAGGTACATATCCGGCAGGGAAGCCTATGAAAAAGGATTATTGAACGAAGAGATTAAGACACTGCTTCTTAATGCAAAAAGAGTTGGAGAAATAGTGAAGGAGGAAGTTGGACAAGAACGTTACCTGGAAGTCTTACCTTACTTTCCAATATGCAAAAATTGTGGACGAATATACACCACAAAAGCTACCGAATTCTTGCCGAGAGAAAACAAAGTTCTCTATGTCTGTGAAGGCATGGAAATAAAAGGACAATGGATAGAAGGCTGCGGCTGCGAAGGAGAAGCAGACGTAACAAAGGGTGAAGGAAAGCTCAGTTGGAAGAGTGAATTTGCAGCCAGATGGAAAGCTCTTGACATTAGGTTTGAAGCCTACGGCAAGGACATAGAGGACTCTGTAAAGATAAATGATCGAATTTGCCGGGAAATCTTAGGGTATGAACCACCCATGCACGCAAGATATGAAATGTTTCTTGACAAAGATGGAAGGAAAATCTCTAGTTCCGTCGGGAATGTCCTGACTCCTCAAGTGTGGTTCCGTTACGGATCACCGCAGTCTTTGCTTTTACTCATGTTGAAAAGATTTGTTGGAACCCGTACGTTAGACGTGACAGACATTCCGTTCTACATGAACGAGTTGGACAATCTGGAAGACACGTACTTCGGAAAAAAGATAGTGAAAGATGAGAAAGAACTGGCAAAGCTTCAAGGTTTGTACGAGTATTGTTGGGCGTCGAAACCACCCGCAAAGCCAGATGTTCATGTGCCATATAACCTGTTGGCTTTCTTAGTCAAGATGGCTCCAAAAGAACATGAAGACGAATTCGTAACCGAGAAACTCCGGAGTTACAGATATTTGCAGAAAAGCCAAACACTTGATGAAAAACTGAAAAAACGAATCGAATACGCGTCCAACTGGATAAAGGATTTTGAAAAGATAAAAGAATCCGTCATAAGCTTAACCCCTAAAGAGAAAGAAGCGATAGAAGAGTTAATTGAAGCGTTAAAAGTTGAGAACGAGGCTGAAAAGATTCAAAACGCCATATTCAACTCAGCCAAAAAACACAGTCTGAAACCAGTGAAACTGTTCAAGACACTCTACATGATTCTTATAGGCGTGCCACGAGGACCAAGATTAGGTCCATACCTACTTGCCATGGGGAAACAAAACGTAATCGACGCACTGCAAAATGCAATAAACAAGTGACAGACTAGGTTTGTTGGTTTGTTCTGGCGCGACTAGGATACGTAAAACAGCCAGCGCGCAACTCCGAATCATTCAGAAATACCTAGGGGGGAGGGGGGGTAAATAGTGCGCTGATGTAGTATGTTTCTTGCACAACATCTAGAAACCAATTTATACCTTTAGCTTAGAAATACTTCTGCAATCAAAACTTGACTGGTGAAAGATGTTGAATTTTGAGTTAACTGATGAACAAAAATTGATAGTTGAAGCAGCTTCCGATATAGCGCGAGATTTTGGTCCAGAATATTGGAGAGAGAAAGATAAGAAGCATGAGTTTCCAGAGGATTTTTGGAACACTTTAGTTACGGCTGGTTTTCCAGGCATAATTATCCCTGAAAAGTACGGTGGAAGCGAGATGGGGATGTTCGAGATGATTTTGGCTATGGAAACTCTAACTTCTGAAGGTTGCGGCTTGGCTGGGATATGGTTTCTAGTATTGTCTCCGGTTTTTGGAGGCTTATCCATAGTAAAACATGGAAACGAAAACCAAAAGCAGAAGTACCTAACGAAAATCGCCAAGGGTATGGAGTTCTGTTTAGCCTTAACTGAGGCTGACGCTGGAACGAACACTTTGAACACCAAGACGGAGGCTGTGAAGGATGGAGACAAATACGTGATTAACGGACAGAAAATGTTCATTTCAGGCGCTGACCGAGCTAAGGGAATGGTACTCATAACAAGAACAACTCCGATGGAAAAGGTTGCCAAAAGGACTTTAGGCTTAAGCCTTTTCATTGTAGATTTGCCCAATCCCGCAGTTGAGATTATTCCAATAGAAAAGCATGGAATCAACTACTCAAAAACTTTCGAAGTCTATATAAGCGATCTTAAGGTTTCTGAAGAAAACCTTCTGGGTGATTTGGATAAAGGCTGGTATCTTATTTTGGATACTTTGAACCCTGAGAGAATGTCATTTTCAGCAGCTTCTTGCGGGCTTGGGCTTCTAGCCATCCGAAAGGCTGTTGGACACGCTAAGGAAAGGAAGGTTTTCAGAGCGCCCATTGGTTCTCATCAAGCTGTACAGTTTCCGCTTGCTGAAGCCAAAGCGAAGATTGAGGCTGCTCGATTGCTGAACTACAAGGCTGCTTGGCTTTATGATAAAGGACAACGTTGCGGTGCTGAAGCTAACATGGCTAAGGTCGCAGCTGTTGAAGCAGGCATCGCGGCTGTTTACCATTCCATGCAAACGCTTGGCGGGTACGGTTATGCTGTGGAATACGATGTAGAGCGCTGGTGGAGAGAAGTGAATCTTATAAGACTTGCACCTGTAACTCATCAAATGGCTTTGGCTTTCATCGGCGAGCACGTTCTAGGTTTACCAAAATCTTACTAAAATTCGCACTGTGCAAAACCAAGCATGGAAAGATATCTCAGAGATTCCAGGCTTTACTAATGCTAACGGTATTCTGCCTAATAGGCTCAAATCCGTACGCGCATGCGGTCTAGTATGGACTAACACTCCAGTGGAGATATCACCTGCTACTCCCCTTTTTTCTAGGTTGTGAACAGGCCTTCTGTATTAGATAATCGTGTATTTGAGCGATGCGCGCATAGAACTGGCAAACTAAAATAAGCAAGCACACGAAATGTATTCTGCATGATGGGGTGAATAGATGGTAATCCCTACATTTGTTAAGAGAGTGGTTAAGACGTGTCTTAGAATAGGAAAGGATGACAAAGTTACGATATTCGCGTGGCGTCACATGCTTGATCTGGCTGAAGCATTTGCAATGGAGTGTAAGAGAACTGGAGCACATGCTCTTATAGAATTTTGTTCTGATGACATGTGGTATGATACTGTCACAAATCTTCCACTGGACTATCTGGAAACTCCAGACCCATTTGGTCTTGCGCTAGCAGGAGTTGCCACCGCCACCATTTTCATCTCTGGTCCGGAAAATCCTGCGAGACAGAAAAGAGTGCCAGCCGAAAGATGGATGGCATTGTCGAGAGCAGACAGGCCCTATTACGAAAGAATTCTAGAAAGAAAAGTTCGCATGGCGGAAATAATGTTGGGGTACGTTACGCCTCAACGCGCCGAAACCTACGGTTTTGATTATCAAGCGTGGGAGAAGAACGTTAGAGAGTCTACTGATGTGGAATATAAGAAGATGCAGGAACTCGGAAGAAAGTTGGCGAATACTCTCGAGAAATCGCGCGAAGTAAAGATTACAAATCCTGATGGAACTGATCTGAGCTTTGCTCTGGAAGGCAGAAAAGCCCATGTCTATGATGGAGTAATCGATGACGAAGATATCGAGATGGGAGCAATGTTTGCGAAATTGCCTGACGGCACTGTCGTCGTAGCTCCTACTGAAACAAGTGCAAACGGTATTCTCACCTCCAATCTTCCTTTTCCCCAAGCTGGAATGCTAATCCAAAGTGTGTCGTTTGGTTTTGAAAATGGAAAAGTCAAATCATTTGTCGGAGGCAAGAACTTTGAACTCATGAGGAACCTGTGGGAAAAAGCAACAGGAGACAAGGACAAGATAGGATGGTTAACCTTGGGGCTAAATCCAAGAGCAAGCCTAGGATTCTTAAACAACAAGATAGTTCTTGGAACAGCATCAGTAGGTATAGGTCTTAACAAAGAGCTTGGAGGAAAGAACGATAGTGATTGGGGTCTCTCTTTGACCCTTGCGAAACCTACCGTGAAGCTTGATGGAAAGATAATTATCAAACAAGGCGAATTGACGCTGTAGCATCCTGCTCGCGCCATATTTTCTGTGACCTCCTCGTTCATGCACGGTGTTGAATGATGACTCAAAACCCCAATAATCGCACGGATTCGAGTGAAAAGCTAGACCTGTTTCTAAAAAAAGTTGCTGTGCTTAAAGACATGATCTTGATGGGCAACAAGGTCTACACGAAAAAACATATAAAAAAGATGGCGAGTGTCCTTCTGCAGGCAAAAGTAACAATTGTGAAACCCGCGGTTTTGGCAGGAGAGATATTCAGTCTGGAAATCGAGATAGCCAATTTCGGAAGGATGCCTGCAACGCTACACGGAATTGAAGAAATCCTTCCTTGTTGTGGAATGGAGTTGATGACTACCCCAGAAAAATGCCATCTAGAAAGTTCCTATCTTGACTTGAATGGAAGAGTGTTAGAGCCTTCGATGACAGAGAAACTGCGGCTCACGGTGAGAGCTCTCGAAAAGGGCACATATGCAATTGCGCCACGGATAGTGTACATGGTTGGAGTAGGAGTTCAGAAGATCGTAGACCTCAAGCCAGCCACCATCGAAGTAAGAGAAGTTGTTCTGCCAGGTCGTGTAAGCACTGGATATAGGGGGCTCGACAATCTGCTTTTTGGTGGAATACCCGAAAAGTATGCTGTTGCGTTGACCTCGGTGTCCTGTGATGAAACGAAGCTTCTTATCAACCGATTCCTTGAAAAAGGTGCCAGAGAAGGGGAAACTACTCTTCTTATCACAGTGGAAACAACCCGATGGGAGAAGCTCGCTGAAGAATTTCCGAACTTCAACCTTTTTATCTGTAATCCGCAAGCAGAAACCATGATGGAAGCACTTCCCAACGTGGTTAAAATAAGAGGAGCGGAGAACCTAACTGATATCAACATTTCCCTTGTTTCAGCTTTGCGCAAACTCGGTGCGCCCAATGGCAAGCCTAGAAGGATATGTATAGAAATTCTCTCAGATATTCTGCTGCAACACCGCGCTGTTCAAACAAGAAGGTGGCTCATTGGACTAACTGCTGAACTCAAATCGAGAGGATTCACTACTTTGGCAGTAATGAATCCACACATGCATCCTGCCGAGGAAGTCCAAGCGGTCCTTGACCTGTTTGACGGTGAGATAGAAGTCTACGAAAAGAAAGATCAGAAATTCCTGCGGATAAAGAAAATGTATGAGCAAGACTACATAGGAAACGAATTGCCACTAAGAAAGAACACGCTCTCCACGACTGGTACAGCCAGAAGGTTGAGGTATCACAATTACTAGCCTCCCCAAAGTGAGTGCAAAACAGGCATCCATGCTTGAAGCCTTACGCAGAGACTATGCTGACAGAGTGTTTTCTACGCTAGACATGTGTCTGAGACGCGCTCTATACTGCAACCGCGCGTCATCTCTTCCATAACAGTTGAAAGGCAATGAAACAACTGGAGTTGGAACGGGTCCTATGTGAATTTCCTCGGATTCCTTTTGAATTTTTTCTTGCATTTCGTACTGCAGAAATAATATGTTTCTCCTTCATACTTGATCCTATATCTAGATGTTTTCTCGTCCAGGATGAAGCCGCAAACAGGATCTCTAGGCATTACTTCACGCTTTACCTACAATCAGGGTATACAGATAAGCTGTCTGGTTATTATGATTAATGGTTCGAGAGCTTTTCAAAAGATAACCCAGTCTTTTCGAGGACGCTCAATTGTCCACTTCTGCTAACCCTCAACTGGCGCTCGCCTTTGAACACTACAACACGGGCGTTTTCAACTCTTATAAGATCTCCCACAGAAACTACGTCTATTTGTTTGTTCCATAAAGGTAGGTGGATAATTCCCGTTTCATCTGTGATGCTTGCGTTCGTTACCGTGGCAAATCCTCCAAATCTCGTGATGACTTGCCTAGGCTTTGGAATTTCAAGAATCCTTGCTTTTAAGTTAACTTGGTTCATTCCAGGCTTCAAATCTCCGATCCGTAGGTGTTTCATATCGACGTTTTCTAGTTTTGTCCTCCTTAACACCTTTACATATGCATATTCTTTGAGTGGATTGGTTTCTTCGAGGATGCGTTTCGGTATGGGAAATTGTGCGACCACTTTGCCACTGCTAGTTATAAGAAAGACTCCAGAATCTTGTGTTCTCCGACGGCATTCAATCAAAAGGCTTTTGCATGTAGAGTGTTGACCTTTCCAGGCTTCAACGAAACTGATGAAGAATTCTTGGGAATCAATTCCATACTCCATCGAAACTAGGGCAAGATATTGGAGAAGTTTAGAATCAGCAGACTGGTAACCGCGATTGGATCGACCTCGCATGCGCACCCTTGGGATTATCATTCGCGTTTCACCTGTCTATCCACGGCCTAACGTGATCTCGCTGGTTAACACGTTTCTTGATCCACCTTCTTCTTGCAGAATTTCTTTGGTTCCAATAGTGATTCTGCCTACATCTAACTCTTTCATGAATCTGCGTCTGGTTATCTCGGCAACATCAACAATCATTGTTACTGCTCGTCTCCTTACCTTTAGCGTGACCTCCCTAGCATTGGTTCCAGTGAAATTTGCTATGACTACCATTACGTAACTCATCGCAGGCTTTCCTCCAATGTACACAACGTTTCATTTCCTGGATAAATCATAATCCTCTCTTATGTAACACATGAACCTATTAAAAGGTCTCTGGGAAGAACTCATGCCCTGCACGTGGGAATTATCAGCATGACCGTATTGGTTTTTTCGACATAAATATCATCAAAACGCGTGCACGCAATGTCAAATAAGCGCGGGAGCTGAAAACATGAGAGACTGAAGTTACACGGCTGAAGTCTATTCATAGAATATAAGCTGTTTTTCCTCTAACATTATGTGGAGCTTATGCACCGCATCATAAACATCTTGTTCTTTCTTGGCTCCTGTACAAACCAGTTTGCCGCTTGCAAACAACAGAATAACAACTTTGGGTTCAGCCATTCTGTATATCAATCCCGGAAACTGTTCAGGCTCATACATTGTCTTTCCTAAGAGACCTACCGCTTTTTCCAAGTCTATGATCCCTCCCAGACTTATAGAGGCCACAATATTCACGATTTTCAACTCAGGTTTGCTGATGATTACTATTCCACCTTTTTTCAGTTCTTTAACAACTTTCTTAACTGCTCTGTGAGCTTCCTTCGCAGATTTTGCACCTGTACACACCATTTTTCCAGAGTTAAAAATCAATGTTGCTGTCTTCGGTCTTTTCAGTCTAAACACTAGACCTGGAAACTGTTCGGGACGATACTCCACGCCTGGAAAACTTCTTACCACAGCGCTTAAATCAATTTTCTGGTTCAAGGTTGCAGCGGCAACAACATTTTCGATCCTTATCATGGCTTTAGTTTTCGGCATGAAAACTCACTTCTTATAAGCGAATTCTAAATACCCATTATTAAGCCTTAGGTTAAGAAAGCGAAGAGGGCACGCGAGAGAGCGTGTCTGTCACATTTTGTTCTTTGTAGATGAGCAGACTTTAATGAAGGTTGCTGCGTCATTCGGTGAAGAAACTGTTAAGGTAGTTCAGGTTATTAAAGGAGTGCACGAGGTAACAGATAAGGAGATAGCGGATAAAACTCGAACAAATGTCCACAATGGTTCGTAGGGCACTTTACAAACTACATGACCATTCTCTTGTCATCCTTAGGCAGTCACGGGACAAGGAAACCCGCTGGTTTGTATACCATTGGAACTTCAGCCTGACCAGTTCACAGGATTCATCACATCCCTGAAAAGGCTTGTTCTTGAAGGGTTGAAAACAAGGCTTCGTTACGAGACGACTCATGAGTTCTGCAGCTGCCGAACACTAGGATGCAGACGATACATTTTCGAGGAAGCAATCAAGATACTCTTTAAATGTCCCACACGCCACAAGCCGATGACACATCTGAAAAGCAACCGTTTCATCAAAATCTTAACACAAAGAATGGAACAGATAGAAAAGGAACTAGGCAAGTAACCTTTACACGGTTACGCCTTAAGCCCCTTAAAAGCCGCATAACTTCACAAGTAATATATACATCAACATCACCATTATCCCGATAACTCCATATTTTATCGCTGTCTTCTGAATAATAATGACGTTTTTTGCTGATGGGTCCTTCAACGTAGCAACATAACGCTTGATGAGGGGTACGGAAAGAAAAAAGACTGCAAGAAACAACAGTAAATGCGAGTGAGAGAGTAACCCAAAAGCTGAATAGGTGAATGGCAACAAACCTGCCAATAGAAACATAAGCCCAGCGACGACGACGCCGTTTTTCCTTCCAAATGTAACAACAAAGGTGTGAACTCCCGTTTTACTGTCTGCTTCATAGTCTCCAACAGCTTGAATGATATGACCACCACAGTGAATCAGAACTAGTGGCATGACACCTAATATGATAAATGAAGTATCGAAGCTTGGCTTGCTGGTTAACTTTAACCCCATTAAGAATGGCATGAACCCAGCGCCTACACCTGAAACAACGAAGTCTACAACTGGCACGCTTTTCAGTCTGAAAGGAGGAGCAGAATAAGCAGTTCCCAACACAAGATAAATGAGAAACAAGGACAAGAGATTAATATCAACTAGAGTTATCAAGACTAAACACAGTGTTATTAGGGAAAGTGAGAAGATTAACGCTGTATGAGGCGTAATTCTCCCAGAAGCGACGGGCATATTAGACTTAAACGGGTTCTCTCGATCTTCTTTCCGGTCGAAGTATTGATTCAAGATGAAGATGCTGGCCGTAGCGAGTGAGAAAGCAAACAAGACAGTAAGGAAGCGTTCAGGAGGGGGTAGACTTAGGAAGATGCTTCCAAAACCGAAGCTTAAGATCCACCCAAGCCAACTCTCAACTCTTGTAACCTTGAAGTATTCAACAAGCATCAAGACCCAGCAGAGCTCCCGAAAAGTCTTCACCAACCTTCACAATACTTATTGAACAGCATTTTAAATATTTTTTTAGAAAAACCTGAGGAACTTTCCAACGCTAGCGCTTTTAAATCAATTACTGAATAATATTGTGCCCGTAGAGTGGACTTGGAGAGGAACATGACGAAACGAAACTGGAAGAGGTGAAATACTCGTTGGCAAGGGGCATCATCTGTGTGAGACACAAATGTGTGGCGTGTTGCTTAGAGACGAGGATGCCTCTTTCCAATCTTGATTTAAATAGAATCCTAAAGCTTGGCTATGAACTTGAGTGCTTCGCAGTGAAAACAGATGGGAAATGGCGTTTAAAGAATGACTCTGGACGATGTGTTTTTCTTATAGAAGAGCGTTGTGGAATATATCCCCATCGACCTGAAGGATGCAGACTATACCCGCTAGTTTACGATGAAACCCTAAGAAAAGCGGTGATCGATCCCCTATGTCCCTATGGTTACCTATTTAAGGTTCAAAAGAACAACGTCAAAAGATTAAAAACCCTACTGCACGCGCTTCGACAAACACACTAGAGCAAGGGCGCGTTTAACCAGCTCTACTTTTCAATAAGGATAGATATGGCACAAAGATTGCTCTAAGGAAAGAGAAGATTCTTAGTAATGGACGATGCGCGCGCGGGTAGCAGCAATCCGTTATAGGTTTCGAAGAAAATGGGGGAAATGGGAGGCTTATATCCAAAGGGTGTTAGCGTTTCTTCACCGAAGCTATGAACTCGTCTATGGGGATTGCAGCCATACTCAGTATTTTAATGGTTCCCCTGAAGCCGAGTTCAATGGAAACCTTGGCAATGGTTTCGTTGTTTGGAGCCTCCACAATATTCAAAAAATCGTAGGGCCCCAAAACAGCATATTGATGAATCACTCGAACACCAAAGGCTTCAAGCTCCCGGTTGACTTCTTTAATCCTTTCAGGCTTTGTTTTAACGGTTTTCCAGCCCTCATCCGTCAAATTAGACAACAGAATATAGTAGGGCATACAGTTCACCAAACAATAGTTATTAGCCTTTCTAGATTTCAGCTTTTCGACTATAGATACGCGCGCTTGGTTTTTTCTCCCTAACATGGTGATGCTGGATATTGACCGACTTTTCAGCTGGAGAAACGCGTGCGTGCTTAAAATATATGAGAGCAGCGCGCCTAAAGGCTACATTGCAGTTTATGTGAGTTGCAGGCACACATCGCAGCAGTCAAACTTTTTGCAGAACATGAAGGTAAGGGAAAAACTTGATTGTTATAGCTGACCTACATGAACGGGGTGATATCTTCCGCACACCCTAATTTTTTCTGTTTCAGAAAAAGTATGTACCCTCGAGTATCATTCGTTAGGTCAAAATCTTGACAAGCTGAGTGAGATCTGGAATCGTGGGGATTGAGGCACTTTCCATGTCTTCTTTGCTGCTGAATCCTGTCAAAACACCTATCGTCTTAATGCCTAACTTCTCTGCTGGTTCTAATTCTCCAACTGAATCGCCTACGCACAACATATCTTTAGGATCTATTTTAGTCAATTCAATTGTACATTCGTACAGTTTTGTTCTTTGTTCTTGAAAAGGAAGCAGCGGTATGTCTTTGACTGTATAATGTCTTGCGGCGACCTCTCTAGTGACAATTAATGTAAAGAATTTTCTGATGTTAAACCATTCTAGTTCCTCTTCTGTAGATGAAAGAGTGCTTCTGGACGTCACAAGAACCAGTTTGTACTTCAGAGAAAGAGTAGAAAGCGCATCGTATGCCTCAGTGTGGATTTTCGTTAAGTTCAGAGCGTTCTCTCTCTTCGTAAAATGAGCGAAACTTGCGTCGATGTACTCTTTTTCCTCTTTTTCCGTGAATTTTATTCCAAGCTTCTTAACTATGCCCATCCGTCCTATACCATAATGATAGTGTTTTCTCACATCATCTAAAGAGACATCATAGCCAAGCTCATTTAGAGCCTGATACCGTGCGAAGGCGTCCCTTTCAGTGATATCAAAAATCGTTCCATCTAAATCAAGGAGAATTGCTTTCACTTGCACCTTCTCGTCTTTCATAGCAAATCTCTTCTTTGGTTTAGTTGACCTGTTATGTCATATTTGATCTAATAGAAATGACTTATGGTAATGAGAAACGATTGATTAACTCGGTGGCTATATGCCGTAAACACAAATGAAAAAGCAGTATTATTCGAGCTTCGGTAGCAGTCTGCAGAACGGTCTGCGATGAAGATATCACCTGCAAACCCCCTTTTCTATGGAAAAATGTGCATGTTGACCGTAAGTTTAATGTTGCTCTACTATAACATCAATATGGTGTGAATTGATTGGGTATGGGAAAAAGCTCTAAGAAAAAGCCAATGACTAAGAAAGAAAGAGAAGAGAGAAGAAAAAAGCGCAAGGCGAAACGCTCAAGTAAATAGCAGCACACTTCCTTTAGCGCGTGCTCTCAGTAGTTTCTGAAGCAGTATGCTTCGGAACAGTTTGTCTTCGATATTTCCCCCACTTATCACAGCAACAACTTCTTTCCCCATAAACAAACCTTTGTTCTCTATTATTGGAGCAATGGAAACGGCTCCCGCTCCCTCAGCAACTAGTCTTTCCTTATCCCAAAGCAAAAACCCCGACGGCAGCATAACGGTGCGGAAGATGTAGGATTTAGTGATATCTTCAAAACAACCTTTTCCTTTTTTTTGGTGTCTATGTCAACAAAAAAGTTGACGTAGCAAGTTTTAAATGTAGGATGCATATTTTGAGTTCACTGAAGCAAACATAAATGAGACAAGCATCATTTACGGAGCTAAAAAACAATGTCAGACATCGGATTAAGGTCCAGAATGTTGGTTAAAGATGTTATGAGCAGCCCGGTGGTAACCATTCATGAAGATGCGCGAGCGAACAAAGTTGCAGAACTCATGGACAAGCATGGTTTAGGCTGCATAATAGTGACAAGTAAAGACAAGAACCCCCTCGGAATCATCACAGAAAGAGACTTAGTTAGAAGAGTCTTAGCTAAAAACATCAAGCCGGATGCCCTCGCATCAAATGAAGTCATGACAACACCTTTCATAACAATAGATCCCGGCGAAAAAATAAGTGAAGCAGCCAAGAGAATGAGCAGACTCAACATCAGAAGATTAGGAGTTATGTATAAAGGGAAACTCGTTGGTGTGCTCTCAAGCAAAGATATCCTGTCAGTCATGCCTGAACTCATAGAAAACATTCAAGAACAAGCCCTCATAGAACGTGAAAACAGAGCTCAAGAAGCAACACAAGAAGAGCCTACCCCTCTTGCAGGATATTGCGACCGGTGTGAAAGCTGGTCTGACACCATAAAACAGGTTAATGGAGAATTCCTTTGCGAAGACTGCGCAGTTGAAATTGAAGGTGAATAATGAGGCGGTTTCTTCCCTGACAGACCGAAGATTGATAAGACGCACCTGTCCATTTATGACGTTGAATGTGCAATCAAACAACTTGAAACGATACGTACTCCGGACATACTGGTTAAATAAGAAGGCAGAAAAATGAGTAGAGAAAGTTTTAGAAGATCGTTAAGGGCCAAACGTCCGGTCTCTTTAAAGGCTCGCCACTCCAAAAAACGGGAACGCGAGATATTACACGTTGCAAAAAGCCCTGTTGTCACAATGGCTCCTACAACACCGATCTACGACGCCATCCAAATAATGGCTAAAGAAGGGTTTCGACGTGTACCAATAGTGAATCCTGGAACGGGAACACTAGAAGGAATAGTGACAGCTACAGACATAGTCAACTACCTTGGCGGTGGAAAAAAATTCGAAATAATCCAGAAAAGATTTGCAGGAAACATCTTCAAAGCTATAAACGAGCCGATAAAACTAATAATGGTCAAAAAAGTTGTTTCAATCAAGACCTCTGCAAAGATAAGTGAAGCAATAGAACTAATGACACAGCAGAATCTAGGCGGCTTGCCAGTGGTTGACGACAAGAACCGGATAAAAGCAATAATCACAGAAAGAGACATTGCCAACATGTTCGCTGACTTGTTAAGCGGCACAACCGTTTCTCAATTGATGTCCAAAAGAATAGTGACAGCAGTATCCAAAACAACAATTTTCGAAGCTGCAAGAACGATGATGACGCGGGGATTCAGGAGACTGCTAATAGTCTCCGAAGGCAGAGTCATCGGCATAGTAACGACAATGGACATCATACGGTTTTTCGGCTTTGGAAAAGTCTTCAAATATTTAAAGTCTGGAACTATTAACCAAGTTCTGAACACTCCTATACTTGAGATAGCAACAAAGGATGTAGTAACCATAGAACCAAACGAGGATATCGGCCAAGCAGCTAAAATAATGCAAGAGAAAAAAATAGGGGCTTTAGCAGTAGTTAAGAATGGAAAACTCGTAGGCATAATAACTGAGAGAGACTTCTTCAAAATAATAGAATAAACCAGCGCACCTCATGTGTAGTCTTTCAAAGACGTATTGAATGTTCTTTTCTGTAAACTATGACTGCAGCAGAGTCACTATAATGAACAAAGGCTAAATAATAAATAATGGAGACAATAATCCTTTTAAAAACACCATAGCAATTGATAAGTAAAAACTAACATCTAACTGATGGAGCAAACAGGAATGGGTAGAAAAGAAAGATGTCCTCAATGCGGGAGCAAGAAAATCATTATGACTAAAGAATTGAAAAAGTGCAAAGTCTGCAAATATGAATGGACAGGGAGACCCAGCGGAAAAACTTTGAAGAAAGACAAAGTTCGATTTTAGGTGAGAATGCTGAAAGATGCAAGCAAGCATGTTCAACCGAATGCGCGAGATTCGAGATGAAGTTGCAGGAGTTTTAATTCAGTCTGCCAAAAATCTACAGTCCATAGATTTGAGTTGGAAGCTTTTAACGTAGCCAGTGAACTCAAACATCAGAATTATAAGTCCTGCTGATTGATGCAAAACTTGTCCACACATTCTCATCGGAGAAGGGATTAAAAGTCAACGAGTGCGATTACCCCCGACACCACTAAAAATTCTCAACGGCAGTTAACAGTTCTCTTAAGCGCGTGATGACTTTATCAGGCTTGACACACGTGTTTTCTCGTGCAGGTCTCCTTTTTATGAGAACAGTCTTCATTCCAACACTCTTTGGACCGATGACGTCCAAATCCAACATGTCACCAACGAAAACAGCCGTTGATGCTTCAACACCTAAAGTATTCAAAGCTTTTTCGAAAATTTCACGACTTGGCTTCCGCCGGTTAACCTCGCCGCTTATAATAACTACCTCAAAAAACTCTTTCAAACCAAATTTTTCCAGCAGTTTCCATCCACATTCTGGAATAGCAAAATTCGAAATTAATCCAAGCTTGTATTTATGATGCATTTTCCTCAGAACATAAATGGCATCAGGATCCAAACTCACATAGTGCATAAACTCATCAGCAAAAGCCTTAGTGGCGCCAAGAACAACGGGATCATTAACATCAAAGTTGTAGCCGAGCCTCTGTAGTGTTTTCGAAACACGAACGTTAAAATGGGGCTCCTCAAGACTTTTACTGGATTCAGAATAAGCTTTATCCCGAACTTCAAAATAAACCCGCTCAAACCTTTCAAATCGAACATTAATGCCCTTTTCGACCAAAAACTCACAAAGCCTTCTTAGGCTGGGCGCATAGAAAATCTTATCACTTTCAAGTAAAAGCAAAGTGTCAAACATATCGAAGAACACAGCGTTGACATGCATCCTTATTTCTCCCAATGATACAAACGCATAAAACTTAAAACAGTTTTGTATGCAAAAAAAGCAAAGAATAATAGATCATAAGGATTTAAGCCAGAATCGTAGTCACATAAGACGAGATAACTGCTTTTTTTCTATGATAACCATGATCAAATATTCTGACATAAAAACATATTATAGAATAAACTTTAACATTCTCCTTTACGCATTCCAATAGTAAGAGAGCGGCCAATTTGACTATTGACTTAATCTTAACCAATGCGAAAGCGTACGTAAACGATAGAATAGTAGACTGCAGTCTTGCGATAGATCAAGGAAAAATCTTCAAAATTGGCCGAGAATCAAACATGCCTAAAACGGAAACAAAAATAGACTTGAAGAATCTGCTGGTTCTGCCAGGTTTAATAGATGTTCACGTGCATCTTCGGGATCAGGGAAAAGAATACAAGGAGGACTTTTACAGCGGAACTGCAGCCGCAGCTGCGGGTGGAATAACGACAGTTTTGGACATGCCTAACAACAAACCAGTAACAATGAGTGTTGAAGCCTTAAGAAAACGAGTGAAAATTGCTGAAAGAAAAATCTTGGTTAACGTTGGCTTTTACTCGGAATTTCCAAAGAACATAACAGAAACTGAAGAGATCATCAGAGAAGGTGCTGTGGCTTTTAAGCTTTACATGGCTGAACAGATTGGCGGATTGAACATAGATGATGATCACAAATTGTTAGAAACGTTCAAAATGGTCAGCAAACTGAAAGTTCCAGTCGCCGTTCACGCAGAAGACAAGACAACGCTGAAAAGAGTTGAAGAGGAGTATAAACGTGCCAACTGCAACGACATTGACGCTTTTCTTTGCGCACATTCAGAAAAAGTTGAATTGACAGCGGTGAAACGTTTACTAAGCATTGCTAAACAAACAAACGTGCACATACATTTTTGTCATATAAGCACCCGAAACGGATTGAAAGCGATAGTTGACGCCAAAAAATCTGGAATGACAACTACTTGCGAAACAACGGCTAACCACCTATTTCTGTCAGTTGAAGATCTAAGGAAAATTGGAACTCTAGCGTTAACCATGCCGCCAATTCGAGAAAAACATCACATCGTAGCCCTCTGGAACGGAATCAAAAACAATTTTATTGACATACTGGCTTCAGATCACGCGCCACACACGCTGGACGAAAAAAAAGCAGAGTCAATTTGGGATGTTAAAGTTGGCACACCAGGCTTGGAAACAACACTTCCACTGTTGCTCACAAAAGTGAAACATGGACAGTTGTCAATAACCGACGTAGTTAGATTAATGGTAAAAAAGCCATCAGAAGTTTTCAAATTGAAAGGCAGAGGCTGCTTGAAAGAGGGAAACATCGCGGATCTTGTTGTCGTGGATTTGGATATGAAATATAAAGTTGATGCCACAAAATTTCACTCGAAAGCGAAATATTCTCCATTTGATGGATGGAACGTTGAGGGAAAACCCGTTAAAACCTTTGTCGGGGGGCGACTTATCATGGATGAAGGAGAAATCATCGGTGAAGCAGGAAACGGTGAAATAGTCCGAAGAGAGTGAGACTTTGAAGTTTGTTGTCGATGGGATGCTTGGAAAACTGACACGTTGGCTTCGAATGTTAGGATACAACGTGAAATACTCCAACAAACTTGATGACAGCCAACTCATCAAGATAGCTAAAAACGAAAAAAGAATACTGCTTACAAGAGATTTGGAGCTTTACCAACAAGCAACAGCAAAACAAGTTGACGCTTTCTATTTAAAGGTAAGAACTGAAGAGGAAAAACTAGCTGAACTTGCAAAAAGATTCAAAATCAAACTGGACATAGATATGGCAACATCAAGATGCCCAAAATGCAATGCTAGGGTAAAACCAATATCGAAAGAAAGAGTTGCAGATAAAGTTGACAAAGGCACATTCACATACTACAACGAGTTTTGGGAATGCCCTAAATGCCAACAAGTCTATTGGCAAGGCGCTCACTGGACAAAAATCAGGAAAACACTTGAAAAAGCGAAAAGAGAAGTTAGAGAAACTGCAAGACAGACGTGAAGAGTGTGTACATCCTGAAGGCTAACAACCATAGATTATGGATAATGTGCGCGTGCTCTCTCCTTTGCTGATTCTCCATCCGGGTATTATGCGTGCACTCGTTCTTCTGAGAACCACTTAATCGGGATATCTTGATATGTGCCGTCAGGTAATGTACGCCTGATTGTTATCGGCAGGATGCCTGATGCGAGTTCTTCTAGAGCAACATCCATGGGACTTGCAGTGCTTTTAGGAACACCAGCGAGCATGGGAGCACCCATAGATATTTGGAGGGCTCTAGCCCCCACTATTCTAGCTTTCTCGAAACGAGTGAGTTTAGGCGGTCCTATCAAAACTTTCTTCTCTTTTTTCGACGTGCTCTATTACACTCCGGCGCCCGGGCCCATACCGCCGGGCATACCGCCGGGCATTCCTCCAGGGGGTCCTCCTGGGGGAGTCTTCATCTTGCCAGCGGCAATTACGTCGTCTATTTTCAGTATCATCGAAGCCGCTTCTGTTGCCGACTTGATAATCTGCTTCTTGACAGTCAATGGTTCGAATACTTCCACTTGGGTCATATCTCGAACTTTTCCGGAGTGAACTTCTATTCCAGCCCAAATTTCACCTTTTTCGTGTCTTGCCCTCAATTCTGAAAGGATGTCTATGGGATCTAAACCAGCGTTTTCAGTTAGTGTCATTGGAACTATTTCAAGGGCTTCTGCGAAGCATCTAACTGCAAGCTGTTCTCTTCCTGGCAGGGTTTCCGCATACTTCCTAAGCGTTCGCGAAACTTCAAGTTCTGGTGCCCCGCCTCCAGCTAAGACTTTTGGTTCTTCAACTATGTCTCGAACTACGCATAAGGCGTCATGCAGTGAACGTTCAGCTTCGTCAACTATGCGTTCTGTTCCACCTCTTATCAATATTGTAACTGCACGGGGGTTCTTGCATCCTTCTACAAAAGTCATTTTGTCATCGCCGATTTTGCGTTCTTCAACAAGACTTGCATAGCCCAAATCTGTTGTGTTTATGTCATCCAAGTTTGTTACGATTTTTCCACCAGTGGCTTTTGCAAGCTTTTCCATGTCTGACTTCTTAATTCTACGAACCGCGAGTATTCCCTTCCTGCTTAAGAAGTGTTGAACCATATCGTCTAAGCCTTTCTGGCACAAAACAACGTTTGCACCTGCCGCGGTTATCTTGTCAGCCATCTCTCGCAGCATTAATTCTTCTTGTTTCAGAAATGCATCCATTTGCTCTGGACTCTCAATGTTAATTTTTGCGTCGAACTCTGTCTTCTCAATTTCAAGAGCGCTGTCTAACAACGCTATTTTTGCGTTTTCCACACGTTTAGGCATTCCAGAATGTACAACTTCTTTGTCCAAAACTATACCGTTGATCAAATTTGTTCCCCTTACAGATTCTCCCGGTTTCTTTTCAACTTTGATGTCGTCCACATCTGCCTTGTACTTGCCGATTTTCTTTTCAGCAACCTGAAGAACTGCTTTGACAGACAAGTCAGCCAAGTATTCTTTGTGTTCAGCCACAAGTTTACTTGCCATAGACGTCATTGCAGCTTTTTTCAAGTATCCTTGAAAATTCAAATCTACGGATATTGCCATTCTTTCAAGGGTTTTCAGCGCTTTTTCAGAAGCTTTCTTGTATCCGTCAATTATTATGGTCGGATGAACGTTCTTGTTGATTAAGTCTTCAGCCTTGTCCAGCAATGCACCGGATATTATTACGGATGTCGTTGTTCCATCGCCAGCTTCATTATCTTGGGTTTTTGCAACTTCAACCATCATTTTGGCTGAAGGATGTTGAATATCCATTTCATCTAGGATTGTACGTCCGTCACTTGTTATGGTTACGTCGCCGAAGCTGTCAACAAGCATTTTATCCATGCCCTTTGGGCCTAGAGCGCTTTTCACGGTTTCAGCTACGATCTTTGCAGCCATTATGTTAGTGTGTTGGGCTTCTTTCCCTCTAGAACGATTTGAGCCTTCCTTTAAGACTAAAACTGGAACTCCTCCAGCTGATCCAGGTATCGACAAACTTAACAAACCTCTTTTAATGTGTCAACAACAGAAACAGCATTACAATATAAATTTTTCTAAAAGAAATGGTGAAAAGTTGGATTTCTAACCCAGATTTTCAGATTGCATCATTAGTTTGGTTTGAGTGTTGTTTTCAACCCAACTCCAGTTAGGACTATCACAACCTCATCGTCCTTCAAAGCCTCTTCATTCTTAAGCTGCTTCTTGTATGATGCATAAGCAACAGCTGAGCTTGGTTCGACAAAGAAACCTTTTCCAGCCAATTCTGCGAAAGCGTGAACTACTTCGTCTTCTTCAACCATAACAGCATCCCCATTCGCCTCCCTCAAACGTCTAACCATAAGGTTCAGCAACGGAGGATTCACACTCACTAAAGCATCAGCAACAGAAGCAATCTTCACTGGCGGAGTGTAACTTAATCCTTTAAGGCGATGGTAAAGCGGGGAAACTTGCCTTGTTTGACAAGCCACTATTTTCGGCATGACCTCAATTACGTTCGAATCAACCAGATGCTTAAACCCCTTCATCACACCTAGGAGCAGAGTCCCGGCGGAAACTGGCAAGTAAACGCGTTTCGGAACGCGCCAACCAAACTGTTCAGCCAATTCGTAGGCAAGGGTTTTCAGTCCATCCCTGAACAAAGGATGAAGTATATGTCCCACGTAGAATTCTCCTCTTTCAACCTTTTGCGCCTTCTCTGTAACTCTGCTTCGGCTACCTGAAACCTTAACAACTTCTGCACTATAAAATCGAATTTGATTAAATTTCGGCCCAGAAACTTTTTCCGGAACATAAATTCTAGCCTTCAACCCTGCACGGGCAGCATAAGCAGCAACAGAAGCCCCTGCGTTACCTGAAGAATCTTCAGAAATACAGGTTCCCGCCTTTTTCATAGACTTATGCAAAGTGGAGACTAATACTGTCGTGCCTCTATCCTTGAAAGAGCCTGTAGGATTCAAACTTTCAAGCTTAAAATAGATATTGTCTGAAAACTTGACTAATGGCGTCCAACCCTCACCCAAAGATACGATTTCTATCTCTCTGACATACGGGAAAAAATCTAGATAACGCCAAAGAGTGTAATTTTTCATTCTTATCTTTTCAATTTCAAAATCAACATAAAGGTCAACATCAAGTGGTTGACCGCATGAACATCTGTAATCTAACAGATTTTGAGTCTCTCTTCCGCACTCCGAACAGACAACAGCATATTTCATACAAACACCGTCTGCAGGGGATTTAATCCCTTTATCCTAAAACATTTTTGATTGAAGATGGCTTCCAAAAAAACGTAACTCAATTTCAAAATGGAACACATAATGAAAGCTCACCTGCAAATTACATGCTCTTTGTAGGGCAGTTCTCTTATGTTGAATGTCGTTGAACGTTCATCGTATGACCCATGCTTATTTGACAGGATATCATTCGCGATAATACAATCACTGGAGCTTTCACGCGGCACTACACGCTGATCTAGAGCATAAACTCTCAAATCATCAAAGAAAATGTGGACTGTGCCAGTTCTGCTTTTTCAGGCCACCTATCAGTCAGAATAAACAACCGTTTTAACCTGCGGAATGCTTCCATAGGAAGATAAAACCTTTATAGGTTAGAACTACAATTTTGCTTTTCTGCACTCTTTACTTCAAAATTGACAAGGAGATCGCCGATTTGAAAAGAATAATAGTGTGTCTTAAACAAGCAGTGGATGTTACACAGTTAAAAGTTGATCCAGCAACAAGTCAGCTGTTAACCGCCAGCGCACCCAAGAAAATCAGTGATTTTGACAAAAACGCCTTGGAAGAAGCCATAAGAATCAAGGAGAAAAACGGCGAAACAGAAATCTTCACAGTAACCGTGTGCTCTGAAGATGCTAAACCTGTCCTCAGAGAAGCTCTCGCAATGGGTGCCGATAAGGCCTATTTCGTAAACGATCATACTTTACAGAATGTTGACACGTGGGCAACGGCTTACGTTCTAGCTGAAGCCATAAAAAAGATTGGAAGCTTCGACTTGGTTCTTTGCGGTGAAGCGTCTTTAGACAGTTTTTCTGGACTTGTTGGTTCAAGATTAGCGGAACTGTTGGATCTGCCGCAGATAAATTCTGTTAGGAAAATTTCCGTAGAAGCCGATGTTGTTACAGCAGAAAGAACACTTGAAGATGCATATGAAACCGTCAAATCAAAGATGCCAGCATTGATAACTGTTACCAGAGAGATAAATCAACCAAGAATTCCATCGCTTATGATGATAATGAAAGCTTCGAAGAAGGAAATAGTCACGTGGACGGTTGCAGATCTAAACATTCAAAAAGAGAAGATCGATGCAAAAAATGAAGTAATCGAAGTTTTAGCACCTAAAACGGAACGAAAAAAGATCATGATAACAGGAGAAAACACGAAAGAGATTGCAGAGAAGCTGGCCAAAGCATTGTTTCAAGAAGGTATTATTAGAAGATGAAAAAACATGGGTGAAAACAAAGACGTTTGGGTTTTCTCTGAGAAGTATGACTTAACGTTGGAAATTATTGGAAAAGGACGAGAAATAGCGAATACACTCCACACAGAGCTTGCAGCTGTTTTGGTTGGAAGCGGAGTAGAGAAAAAGGCAGATGAGCTGATAAAATACGGAGCAGACAGGGTGTATTTGGTTGATCACCCAGCACTGGAGCACTTTCAAAGTGAAGCATACCTAAGCGTTTTACACAGTTTAGCGATAAAATACAAGCCGGACATCTTGCTTATTGGATCAACAAAGAATGGAAAACCCCTTGCAGCTAGACTTGCAACCCGTCTTGAAACAGGATGCATACCTGACTGCACCGAGCTAAGCGTTGACGAAAAAGGAAGGTTAATAGGTGAAAGAATAACCTATGGCGGAAACGCCGTCGCAAAAATCATTTTCAGATCCAAACCACAAATAGCAACCATACCAGCGAGAGTGTTTAAAAAGCTCAAGCTGCAAGACCGCAATGGAGAAGTAATAAAATTAGATGTGAAAATCGAAGAGCCGAAAACAGAAGTTGTTGAAACAAAGCCGCTTGAAACCTCGAGCATAAATATTGAAGAAGCTAACGTCATAATCAGCTGTGGGAGAGGACTAGAAAAAAAAGAGGACAAAGCTTTGCTGGAGCAGTTAGCAAACATTGTAAATGGGCAAGTTGGAAACAGCAGACCTTTAGCTGAAGACAGGAAATGGTTCACAGAATGGGTTGGGCTTTCAGGACATAAAGTGAAACCGAAACTTTACATTGCCTGTGGAATATCAGGCGTAATTCAGCATGTAGCTGGAATTCGCGACGCAAAAATAATAGTAGCGATTAACTCAGATCCAGAAGCACCAATATTCGAAGTTGCAGACTATGGAGTGGTAGGCGATTTATACGAGATACTGCCAGCTTTAACAGAAGCATTGAAGAAACGTTTCCAATAGTTTTCTGCTTTTCGTGTGCGCTTTTCGCAGGTGTCCACACGAATATTATTTTGATAACGTTGGGAACAAAAGGCTTATAAATAAATGGAGTGCTTGCTAGTCGCAGTTCAGACATAGGAGAACAAAATAATGTTTGATTTTACTGAAACAGAGAATCAGAAACTCATCATTAAAAGTGTTAAGGAATTTTGTGAGAGATACCTAACACCTGCAAAAGTTAGAGAAATGGATGACAAGGGACACCCTTATCCTAAAGATGTTGCTGAAGGGTTGTGCAATCTAGGCGTCGTTATGGGAACTGTTCCGGTGGAACATGGTGGCTCTGGCATCGACTGGATAACTCAAAGCATGATCGCTGAGCAGATAGGGTATTACGATCCAACGATTGCCACAGCGGCTGGTTTTATGGCTGTTGAAACAGGTTGGGGATTCACAATCGACAGGTATTGCAACGAAACCATCAGAGAAAAATACGTAAAACCCGCCATCAAAGGCGAGAAATTCATTGGCATCGCAACTACAGAACCCGCAGGAGGATCAGATGTGGCAGCGTTCAAGTCAACAGCTAAAAAAGAGGGAGATGAATGGGTGATCAACGGAGAAAAAACTTTCATCAGCGGCACAGAAGAATGCAAAATATGGGGCGGCGGCTACTGGATTAACGTGAGAACCGGTCCAATTCAACCAG
>DAOVGI010000003.1 GCA_030672475.1 Candidatus Bathyarchaeota archaeon | reverse complement strand
GGTGAAAACGAGGCTGAGGTGCACATTTTTCCAGAGTTTTGTAATGCACTGAAGGGAATTGAAGGTTTTTCCCACATAATAATTCTCTACTGGATTCATCTTCGGGATAATGAAAAAGAGAGAAGCGTATTGCAGGTTGTTCCGAGAGGATGTGCAAACGGTGTGAAAGTCGGCGTCTTCGCTTGTCGAAGCCCATCCAGACCAAATCCGATAGGGTTATGCGTTGTAAAATTGATGAAAGTTGAAGACTGCAGGTTAACCGTGAAGGGCTTGGACGCCTTTAAGGGTTCACCAATAATTGATGTTAAACCATATATTCAAAGAAGAGATGCTGTTCCTAAAGCTTATACTCCAGAATGGATATCACACTAACGTTTGTAGCTTGCATTGCAAAGAGGAAAAGTGAAAAGAATGAAGGAAGTAAATTCGGTTAAAGTAACAACAATTGTAGATAATGACGTTTGGGAAAAAAGTTTATCCTCAACTTGGGGAATTTCATTCTATGTTGAAACGTTCAAAGAAAACGAAAAGCACACGGTTTTGATGGATACAAGCGGGTCCTTCGAAACATTTCATAAAAATGCTTCAAAACTAGGTATAGACCTGACAGCAGTTGAAGCAGTATTCATTTCTCATTGGCACGGAGACCACATGGGAGCTTTAAGCCAAGTCTTACCGTTAATAAAGCATTCAGTTCCAGTTTACGTTCCATCAGCAGATTCTTCTGGAACAAGAGAGATAAAGAATGAGAATGGAAAACCTGTGGTATGTTCTGAACCAATAGAATTCCTAGAAGGCTTAATGTCAACAGGTGAAATGGCAAAGGGAATAAGCGAACATTCACTCATAATCAACGTTAAAGACAAGGGCTTGGTTGTTTTGACTGGTTGCAGCCATCCAGGAATAATCAACATTCTAAAACGTGCAAGAGAAGTTTCAGGCGTAAGTAAAGTGTATGCGGTTATGGGAGGCTTTCATATCTCAGGCACAAACGTAGGCATGAAAGTAGGCGAATTCTTAAAAGAATTAAACGTTGAAATCGCTTCTCCATGCCACTGCACGGGTTACGATGCAAGAAAAGGAATAGCAAAAGTTGTTGAAGAAAAATACGTTAAAATAGGCTCTGGAAAAATCATAACAATCGGTTAACATTCTAAGCTTACCTAATTAACGTGCATAACAAGAGCTTTAGAGAAGTAAGTGGCAAGTATGGAACATGCAATAGAAGTCAAAGACTTGACTAAAAATTACGGCGAAATCACAGCAGTGAACCACATAAATTTTGAAGTTAGAAAAAAGGAGATTTTCGGTTTTTTAGGGCCAAACGGGGCGGGTAAAACTACAACCATCCGCATATTAACAGGAGTTATAAAGCCAGACGGTGGAACTGCAACCATAATGGGCCACAACATTCTCAAAGAGCCTTTGAAGGCAAAGCAAATCATAAGTGTCGTCCCTGAAATGGCTAATGCTTACATTAACCTTACAGCTTGGCAAAACCTCATGCTTATAGGCGAATTGTATGGAGTCCCCAAAAAAGTAAGACAAGAAAGAGCCAGACATCTGCTTAGAGATTTCAAGCTTTTTGAGAGAAGAAAACACCTGGCAAGAGGCTTTTCGAAAGGTATGAAGCAGAAACTAATTTTGTGCATGGCCTTACTGACGGAGCCGCAAGTCCTCTTCCTAGATGAGCCAACAAGCGGCTTAGACGTTGAAAGTGCAAGGCTCATCAGAGACACTATCCGGCAATATAATAGAGATGGAACAACAATTTTTCTCTCAACCCACAACATGGAAGAAGCCAATAGGTTATGTGACAGAATAGCCATAATAAACCATGGAGAAATTGCAGCCATAGACAATCCTGAAAGCCTTCGCATGAAGAGCAGTACTCTAAAATCTGTCGAGGTAAGCTTCAATAAATCAGTATCAGTCAATGAACTGCCCAAAAATGCTAATGTAACAGAAGCAAAGAAAATAGGTGACAAAATAAAACTGTACACTGATGAGCCGCACAGCGTCATAAACAGTATAATAGACTACGCTCGTTCTCAAGACCTAAAAATTATCAGCCTCAACACACTTGCACCAACATTGGAAGATGTATTTATCAAGTTAGTGAGAGAATACAAAGGAGACTAAGTATGCTGGAATACCCATTCCTAGAACAACTGAAACGTGCGTTTGCAATAGCCAAGAAAAACCTGCGCATCTATTACAAGAGTGGCCCGGTTCTGATTTTCGGACTCATCACGCCTTGTTTCTTTTTCCTCGCATTTTTCATCGGTCGAAATCTGCCAATACAACAGTTGTTCACAGGATTGATAGGAATGACTATTTTCTTTTCCTCCATGTCAATCGGCCCAGCAATAGTACCTTTTGAAGCGAGATCAAGAACCTTGGAAAGGTTAGTATCTACACCAGTTTCTGTTTGGGCTCTGCTCTTAGGCGATGTTATAGCATCTTTTCTCTACGGCCTTTTAGTCACTATTATTCCAGTAACAATCGGTTTAGTTTCTGGCGTAAGCATAATCCACCCGTTAATCCTTTGTCTAGGCATATTTTTTGCAGCTTTCTGCTTCGCATCTTTCGGCATTCTCCTATCTGCCTATCCACCTACAGACGTTCCTTCAACAGTAATGATGACATCAACCCTAGTTAAATTTCCACTAGTCTTCATAAGCGGAATCTTCATTCCAATCTGGGAAATGCATGATTGGCAACGAATCCTAGCGTCTTTTTCACCATTAACATACTTCACAGATCTAGTGAACTATTGCACTCAAGGAACCAGTTATTATTCAGTTTTTGTGGATTTTGCAGCATTGATAGGGTTCACCCTACTATTTCTAACAGTCGCAATTAAAATTCACGAAAAAACCTTGCCGAAGAGATTATAGCAAAGGTACATACATTCAAGTCTTCTGACTATTATAGCCACAAATCTGCATTCCTATGACAGGGTATTTAGGGTTCCTAACACGAACTCGGTTTTTATTAAACCTTTAACAAATCATGGAACTTGCGTCCACGATTTGAGATTCGTTTTCTGCAACATCACTTCCAACTCGTTTCAAAAACACGCGCACTAAGTTAGTTCCGCATACTCCTTCTTTCAACCATAACGCAAACTCCATGAATAACGTTCAATCCGTTTTCTCTGCAAAACCTAATCGCTGTCTCAGATTCTGAACCAGGCTGCATCCATATCTTATCTATTCCAAGTTTCTTGCAAACTCTAACGACTTTCTCTGTTATTTCCGGCGGAACCACCAAGTCAGCAACATCTGGCTTCACAGGAAGAGCCTCAAGACTTGCATAACACATATCGCCTAAAATGTCATTCGAATTCGGATTTACAGGATAGACCTTATACCCAGCGTTCCTCAAGTCTTTATACACTTGATGACCATATTTCCCAGGATTTCTACTGGCACCCACAACCGCAAACACGTTTTTCTTGTCCAGAAATTCCACAATCAGCTTTTCATCCATTCTAGCTTTAACCCTCCCTTTTCATGAAAAACATCACACTAATAAACATCGTTGATCTTTCAATTTCAGAGTCAAGTTCATTCAACTTTTCTCCTCCTACTCTGTTAAACACTAACGATTCTTCTCATTTCTCTGTAGGCACATAAGATTTGACGGCGGCAGATGTTTTTATGTGGATTTTACATGTGAATTTTTGATGGTGGAACACGCCCTTTATATGAGAACGCAGTCTCCCCTAAGAAGCCAGTTATGATTAAATCGATTGCTTCATCTTCTGTCAAGCCTCTACTTCTCAAATAGTTCAATGTCCCTTTGGGTATTCTGCCTACTGACGCCTCGTGAGTAAGCGTGGCGTTTTTGTTTCTGTTCATTAATTCCGGAGCTGTGCTTATACTTGATTTTTCAGACAGTAACAACCCCATGCAATCCAGATGTCCTATTCCAGCGTTGTTGGCAATCATTTTGCTGTGAGAGACTATTTTAGACTCTTGGTCGGCAACCATTCTCACTCTCATTGTGGCACTGCTTCCTTCTCCGTTTAGAAAGGTGGAATCGTGCATGTTGATGTTACCTCTTTTAGCTAGGACAGCTGTCTTAATGTTTGCGGAAGAATGAGAATCTAGAAAACTGTCAAGCTCTGTCTTCAACTTCTCCGGCACATCCAAGCACTTGTAAACGTGAGAGAGTGTTGCTCCTTTTTGCAGATGGAACTGGAGACTTGAGCCAACGGTGTCTCCCTTTTCCCATTTATGAAAATGCTTCATCTGCAGCGTGGACTGTTCCTTTACAATAACCTTTGTATGTCCAATATGACTTCCATGCAAATTCCTTTTCATAGTATTGCAGATACTGTGCACCTCAGCTTGTACATTCTTTTCCACTACAATTAGGTTTCTTGGATTCTGAGAGATTCTTGGGGAGGAAATAGTTATGCAAGTGGTTAGAGGATGGATTACCTGCTTCTTTACCCAGATGAAGTATCCCTCTTCTGGTTTCATCTCGAAATGGTCTCTGGTCCATTTCAGCTTCTTATAAGCTTGGGAGCTTGGAAGTATGATGACGCCTTCCTCAGCGAGGAGTCTTCGGATTTCATTGTTTACTTGAAGAAAATTCACATTTCTTGCACTTTTCATATCCATGCCTCATGATTGTTCTCCATATTTTCCTCCAGTTATCCGAATTGCATTCGATTTTTCCATTTAGCATGACATGGGCAACATCCGGTTCAAGAAACTGAAGTATGTTTCCTCTATGCGTGATAAGAAGAATTGAAACGTTGTTGCAAAGTAGCTTGTCCTGCATCACAAAAGTTAGTCTTTCAAGGTTTATTATGTCCAGTCCAGCATCAAACTCGTCAAGAATAACGAACCTAGGCTTCAAACTGATTATCTGTACCAGTTCGGAAAACTTTCTTTCACCCCCAGAAAAACCAACATTTATTTCTCTTTCCAGGATTTCTGAGAAAGCCATTGGAAAGCCTTTTACGTTGGATGTTTGTTTGGAAATAGTCTCCAAAAGCGCAGAAAGCGTCACACCTTTTACGCTGGGCGGGTTCTGAAAGGCTAAAGCCATCCCGAGTTTCGCCCTCTCCTCTATGGATAAATTCGTTATGTTCTTTCCTTCAAACCATATTTCTCCACTCGTAACTTCGTATTCCGGAAAGCCCATTATGGCGTAAGCTAATGTGGATTTTCCAGAAGCATTTGGACCCAGCAGGGCGTGTACTTCACCTTCTCTAATCTCGAGGTCAACTCCTTTTAGAATATTTTTTTCATGCACTTTTACAGACAAATTTTTTATTTCTATCATTACGCTCTACCTGAGCATGATTAGACTTAATATCATAACTGCCATTCCGAAGACGGCTCCTATCGTTACTATTTGTTCTTTACCGTATTTGTGGGCAGCCGGTAACAGTTCGGCGAAGCTTACGTAAACCATGATTCCAGCAACAAAAGCTAGTACAATACTGGTCAGATAATTTGTTATGAAGGGTAATAGGAAAGTAGCGCCTATCAGTGTACCGATTGGCTCGAAAATTCCGGAAGCGAAAGAGTAGAGGAAAGCCTTTCTTTTATCTCCTGTGGCATAGAAAATTGGTATGGACACGGATATTCCCTCCGGTATGTTATGGATAGCTATTGCTATCGCTAGCAAGATGCCTACTTCTATCGAATATAAGGAACCTGCGAATGTGGCGAATCCTTCTGGGAAGCTGTGATTTTCTGGAGATGTAGTAGTTTTCAACCATTTGCTTTTTCATATGCGTTTTCCTTTTTCAAGTTCTTTAACCCTTTTAGGAAATTGAGTGCTGGTACCTCTTTCATATACTGTCGGTATTCCTCTCCCCATTTCCTTATGTTAAAGTCATCCTCTGCCTTAATCAGATACACAATTACGCCAATCCATGTGACACAGTAAACTACTGCCAGAATTGTGAAAGGAACCCACTTACTGAGGATTATAGGAAGCAAAGGGAAGTAAATTAGTTCAGCAAGATAGCCTGGGTGTCTGATAACTTTATAGGGGCCTTCCCTGACGATAACTACTGATTCATGCGTATCGTGGCAACCCCCTAACCTTTTCCTTCTGAGAGTGACTCTTGCCTCTAGGAATATTGCTGCGACAAAGAAAATTACTCCTGTGACTATCGCAACTACTGGGAAGTTCACTCTTGGTAACTGAGCAAAGAAGTTCAGGAACCCCCAGCCACAGTATTTGGCAATGGCGGGAAGAAGCCATAGGACGACAAGCGCAATCCATAATATGCCACAGAGTCTATCATATGATCTTACGAAGCTAGCATTCTTTTTCCAAAGCTCTTTTTTTATTTCTTTAGCTGTGAGGTCGCCTTTTTTCACTATTTCCCTAACCAAACCTTCTTTTTCCTGTACTTCTTCAGACATTTTTGTTCACCTCCATTTTGGTTCCAGCTGTCAATAACACACCTTCCTCGCTAAGTTGAAAAATCCAATTTACCTTCTTCTGATGAACATCTGTGAATTCAGCTTCCTTTGAATGTGATATTAGCTCAACTGGTAAAGCTCCAATAAAAGCTGTAGTGTTTATGGTGATAACCCAGAACATGGGAGTGCTCCAAAACACGTTTGGCATGCTTACACGCCGCTTTCCAGTAGTTTTTTTCCTTTTTCTGCTAACATATAAGATTTGACGCCGCCAGCTGTTTTAATTTGGTATGTAAACCTAAGTGGACAAAAACTGCATGAACCCTCTTCACCTGAAGGCGTAACAGCTTTCAAATACTCTTTGCCCTTCAATTCTTGGGCAATATGCTCCACCAATCCTTTTGGAATGCCTAGTTCTTGACTGATTTCATCTACTTTTATGCGTCCTTTATCGCAGATATATTCTAGCACTTTCTTAAGAATCAAATCATTGATGCTCCAGAGCGGTTTGAACATGTGTGTACATGCGGTTTACCGTTCTCTTTTAGTTCTTGTGACTTTCAACGCGAAGTATCCTAGAGGTAATGACAGGAAGAAAAGCCATATTTCTGGTCTAAGCAACTCAGCCATCCACTCCCATTCTTCACCCGCCAAGAAGGCTCCAAACCCGTTTGCGCCCCAGATTAGCAGATACAAAACTCCGAAGACTGTTGAAAGTAATGCGCTGACTAAGAGAAATGAAATTGACTCGTACTTCGCCTTCCATAACGGTGCTACACCGAAATAGACCGCGCCTATGACCATTGTCGCTAATCCTCCAAATAGGTCTGCTGGAATATACTCTGCTCCTAAAACTGGGCCTTCGGTTATTCCTAAGAACGGACCGAACCCCTCTACAACTTCGAGAATGCCGAGGATGAAGTATATTGCTCCTAGGATTAATGCGTATGTCGCTACGACTTTTCCATTGCTTTCGTTTAACTTCATTCATAATTCACCTCACGCGAATCCAAGTAAGCCTCCTATCCCAACGATTGCAAAAGCTACAACATACGCCAGTACTAATCCATATACTACAGAGAATATCGTCCACTTCAAATTCGTTTCTCTATAGATAGCACCGATGCATGCAACACAAGGTATGTATATGAGCGAGAAAGCCATGAAAGCAAGTCCAGTCACCGGAGTGAATATCCCTGCTATACTATCTTGCACATTAGCTGGTTCAGCCCCCCAGCCTGCCTCAACACCGAAAATAACTGCAAAACATCCAACAACAATTTCCTTAGCTATGAATCCGAAGAATAGGCCTACAGCTCCTCGCCAGTCAAAGCCCAACGGACGGAAAACTGGCTCAATTGCATGTCCAAGCATAGCCAAATATGTTTCCTCTAAAGGTGCACCCCATGGATAGCTAGAGAGGAACCAAACTACTAGTACACCAGCCAAAATGATTGTGCCGGCCTTTTTTAAGAACAGTACTCCTCTTTCCCACATGTGAGTCAAACTGCTCCTCAAAGTTGGCGTAGAATACATGGGGAGTTCCATAATGAAGGGTGATGGTTTACCTTTAAAGTATGGGATTAATCCTCTGAATAACAACGCCATAAGCACAGCTAAAACCATTCCAAGTATGTACATAGAGAAAGTGCCGGTAACAGCATATCCGCCGAGCACCGCTCCACCAATCAAAACGTATATGGGTAATCTTGCGCTACATGACATCAGCGGATTAACAAGTATTGTTAGTATGCGGTCTTCTTCTTTGTCTATAGTTCTTGCTGCCATGATTCCTGGAATGTTGCATCCGAATCCGATGAGCATCGGGATAAAAGATTTTCCATGCAATCCAAGCTTGTGCAGCACTCTGTCCACGACGAATGCTGCTCTTGAAAGATAACCGCTGTCCTCAAGTATGGAAAGCCCGAAGAACAAAAAGAATATTGGCGGCAAGAAGACAAGTACACCGCCTATTCCACCTATCACGCCATCAGCCACAAAAGAAGCAAGTTGCTCATGAGCAATTACCCTGCCCACGACTTCTCCAAGCGAACCGAAACCGATATCTATTAAATCTGAAAGTGTGCCTGAAACATCGAACGTGAAACGGAATAAAGCCCACCAAAGCGCTAAAAACACGGGTATACCTAAATACTTGTTCAATAGAGCCTTATCCAGCAGGTCTGAACGGGTTAGCGGTCTTTTTCCCTTCAGGACTTTAGGCAAAATCTCGCTGATAAACGCGTATCTTTTTTCGGCAAAGAGAACGTCAGGTTCTTCTCCAATCATTTCTCTTATCTCTTCGCTCAACCAACTGTCTCCAATAGTTGATCTGTGACCTCGTCCTTGGATGAAGATTTGTCGATCATTCGAAGAACTTCTTTATCTCCTTCAAGCAGTTTGATAGCAAGCCATCGTGTTGGATATTTCATGCACATCTCTTCATCTTTCTGTAAAGCTTTTTCAATCCTAAGGATTAGCCCGTCCAGTTGCTTTCCATAACTAATTTTTACCAATCTTTCCGTTGGTTTTCCTTTAACTGCCCCGAGAACAGCGTCTTTAAGCTCAGCCATTCCTTCTCTTGTTGTTGCAACTGTTGGGATTACTGGTACTCTAAGCAGTTCGGAGAGTCCTTCAACATCTATTTCATAGTTCAATTGATCTGCAATGTCGCATTTGTTCAACGCGATAACCATGTTTGCTTCCAGCTCCATTATCTGCGTTGTCAAGTAGAGATTTCGCTCAAGATTGGATGCGTCAACGATGTCGATTACGACGTCTGGTTTCTCATTCACTATATAGTGCCTCGCAATCAACTCATCTATAGAGTTGGCAGTAAGACTATAGGTTCCTGGCAGGTCAATGATCTGCATCTCCACGCCTTTGTGCCTACATTTTCCCTCTTTTTTCTCAACAGTTTTTCCAGGCCAGTTTCCAACATGTGCTCTTCCACCAGTTAAGTTGTTGAAAATCAAGGTTTTGCCAACATTCGGGTTTCCTATAACCGCAACTCTTATCGTCACGAGTCAGCCTCCGGATTAACAATTATCTTCATAGCTACGCCTCTTCCAAGCGCTATCCTTGACCCTCTTACACCTACTAAAACTGGGCCTGGACAGCTTGAATGCAGCATCTTTACCTTCGTGCCATGAGTAAACCCCATTTCCGATAACCTTCTGACTAAGCCTCTGCCTCCCCAAACTTCAACGACTATCGCCTCTTCATTTTCAGAAAGCGTCATCAACGGGATTTTTGACATCATTCCAGTGCATCCCCTTTGACGAGAACATACACGTTGTCACATTCTGCTTTCCTTAAACTCAAATTGTAACCTTTAAGCAGAAACTCCACGGGATCTCCTAGAGGCGCCTTCCGTACAACGATTATTTCTGTTCCTTTCACAAGTCCCATGTCTAACAGTCTTCTTCTAAGGGATCCTGCACCCTCAACTCGAGTAATAACTCCCCTTTCTCCCGGTTTCAACTCGTTCAACTTTTTTTCCAAAGTGTAATCCTCAATGTGCAAGGCTTTTAGGGTAACCTAAATTTAGGGTATCCTAAATCTTAGATAATGACGTTAGGCTTATTTTGAAGTTGCCCTAAAAGAATTAGATTCGAAAATGAGAAGCGAAGAAAAATCGGAAATGCGCTGAAAACCTAACTACTATGCCTTTACGCGCCACATTCTTTCTTCTCGCAGTATTTCCTAAACTGTTCCATCCACCTTCCTATAAACTTCGGATGATCAATGGCATCAGCCATAGTAATAAACTCAACAAACCTCGTAAACTGCAGTATAGTTCTTGGGTCTAGCCGATGTTCAAGCAAGTGGGCATCCTTAACTGCAATGTCCTTTGGAACTAAGATTATTTCAAGAAACTTCTTGAAAGTGTCATGCCTTATCTTAACTGCTTCTCCAATCTCCCTCCCTTGTGGAGTAAGAGTTATACCGCCATATTTTTCGTAAACTACAAGTTGTTTATTATGAAGTTTTCTCATCATCTCCACAACAGTGGAAGGTCTCACTCCTAACTCTCTTGAAACATCTTTTATACGTGCGTAACCTTTCTGCTGAATGATTACATATACTGCTTTCAGATAGTCTTCAACCCTTCTAGAGACGCTTTGAAGCATAAAGGTTCCCCTAATAAATTTGGGAAAGCCTAATAAAGATATCCTTCGCATACGTGGGGCTTCCGCAGAAATATTTCAGCTAGTCGCAACTTGCGATCTGCCTATATCGTCAAGCTCACGAAAAATGTTAGATCTAGCAATGTCTTTTTTACATTTTCAGTTTTTAGTTTTGAAGACTTCCTTGATGGAATCTGCAACTTTTGTGTTGGGTGCAACAGAAACGTGATGAATTTTGTAATGCTCAAGCAAACTTGATGCACCAGGACCCAACTCACCGGCGATTACTAAATCTACTTTAAGGTCTACTAGGGTTTTTACTGCAACTGGTCCAGAACCATATTCGTAGGACGCAGCTGGATTGTCAACCACTTGCACATTCTTGACTTCACCGTCCTTCATGTCCACTATAGTAAAAGTTTTTGCTTTGCCGAAGACTTCAGAAACAACATCTTCCAAACCTTCATGTTTTTTTGTTGCAACAGCTATTCTTGACTTTCTCACGTTACTCACTCTCAACCAACACTTGATATGGGAATGTGAAATTCTAATAACAGGGAAGGTTAAAGTGAAGAGCTTTCCAATGGAAACTCTTCACATTCTAGGTAGTTAGGCGGTTTTGGGACTTGTTAGGTAACTCTTATTATTTATGGGCGGTTGGTACATTAACTTTGTTGGTGAGTTCGATAGTTTCAAGTTCCAGATGATTGGGCTTTTCTCTGTTCGATGCTCGTCTTTAGTTCTTTGATTCTCGCTTCAATTTTGGTCATTTCTTGTTCGAAGTCTGCTCTTTCTGCTTCTAATCCCTTCTTGTATTCTTCTATTGCTGCTAACTCCCCTTCTGGAGACTGCGGTGGTGCTGTCGGATACATTTGCGGTGGATATACGTTTTGCTGTGGTGCGTATGTGTATGGGTATTGCGTCGGGTAACTTCGCCATCCTCTGCCCCATCCTCTACCGTAGCCTCTACCAAAACCTCTGCCCCATCCTCCACCGTAACCTCTTCCGTATCCGGGTATTGGATTCATGAATCCAGGGACAGGATAACCTGCACAGTAGCCTGCTGCTCTTCCAGTCATGGGTCCTAAACCCCGAGGTCCTGTTCTATCTCCTCTCGGCATTTTTCATTTCACCTCTAAACTTATTTTTGTGTTTATGCACACTTTACAATTATGAGAGTATGCACAGAAATATATAAAAGTTGTGCTGAGATATACATAAACACAAAAAGGAAAAGGCAATGTGGCGACAAAGACGAAGACGCGGCAGAAGAGGAAGATTCCCAAAACCTGTTACGCTAGGAATGGCTCCGCCAATAACAAATTTCAGTCCAAATCCAACAAGAAGCGCAGCCCCGATATTCATAGACGTAGCAGAACTGGAAGCCTTAAGACTCGTTGATCTGGAGAAATTATCACAAGAAGATGCAGGAAAGAGAATGGGGGTCTCAAGAGGAACCGTCTGGAGGCTACTGCATAACGCGCGAAAAAAAACAGCACAAGCACTCACAGAGGGAAGACCTCTACAAATAATTTGAGAAACAAGGCAGTGAGTAGATTCACTTCAGTTTTTGAGCCAAAACGCTTAGACATTGCTTAGGAATTTAAAAGTGTTTTTTCCTGCATAGATTAGACAGGAGATTCCACATATTGTTTCTCCAACAAACAAAGTGACGAGTCTCATGCATTTGCTTTTGTCAGTTCGAACAAGGCGCACGTTGCTTTCATCTTAGCAATGTCTGAACACCTTAGAACACGCAACATTATAACTATCGAGGTCGGCGTGTTCAAGACAACTCAAAGTCTTTACGTTATATGTGCTGGCGTTACATGCCGCCTTAGCGCACTAGGTTTTAGCTTTTGATGCGGAGGGTGGGGGTCGAACCCACGCAGCCCTACGGCAGCAGGTCCTAAGCCTGCCTCCTTTGACCACTCGGACACCCCCGCAATGATCATAGTCAAAGTTGAAATATTGATCCTTTTATATTTATTTAGCCTTCAGACTAGAGCCTTAAACATAGAAGATTGTTTGACGCTCAATATTTTTATGTAAATCTTGGTAACCCGCCCTAATTCAGCATCATCATGGTGAATCAGCGGAGTTGTGTTTCCCAAAACATCTTCCAGAAGCTTTTAACCAGAAAACCTTGCCACTTCCAAAGGACAGATGATATTAAGCGGAGTTCTAGACTCAACTCCTGTGATCGTAGAAAGGCGCATGATAAATTCCTAACGAAGCATTTAAGGTAACCAAACAGATTTCTTGACTATCATGGTAAACATAAACTTGCTTATGGAGAATTTGCTTCAACCCTGCCGTGATACACGATTTGAACAAGAGACTTCAATCCGTCAGAGAAGACAATGTAATGTTTGATCTGCCCTTTTCACCTGCAATAACTCAGGTGAAGTTTCTTTGAAAACTGTTTGGTCAGGCGAATAGTTTCTATTCGTAGGAAGAATGGTAGAGGGGGAGAAAGGAGAACTGTGTTTCTACCATCCTTCTCGTGCTTTTCTATTGATATTGCGCTACATTCTTGATTTAACCTTTGGCTTTTTTGAAACGGTTTGATGAGGCTCGCCACGCGCTGTCTGGAAACTCGAAACCAAACCGAAAGCTCTAAATTTCCTAGTGAAAGGTTCTTTTCTGAAGGAGACTTGATGCCTCGGTGGCCTAGCCTGGTTGGGCATCGCCTTGGTAAGGCGGCGGTCGCGGGTTCAAATCCCGCCCGAGGCTTCAAAACGTATCATACATAGATTTTGGGCAATTTATATATCCATAAAGACTAAATGATGATAGAGAGGGAAATCTTTTGCCCTTTACCGATCCCCTAATCTTCGTATTGATCGTGTTAGGGGTGATTCTCGCATGTTTAATAATTATTTTTGGCATGAGAGGACTCAAAAAGGGAGAGAGATTTTCGGAGGAAGAAAAAACAGAAGTGCAGTTTAAGGAGTTGCCATTCAAGACTGCGACAAGTGTTTCCCGGAGTGAAGCAACTGATGCAAGGGAACAGCTTAGAACTCTGGATGTGGAAAGGGAGATTCTAAGCAGCGCCATCAGGCGGCTCTATGAGGCTCATGCAGAAGGCAAAATAACAGAGGAAGAAAGAGAGAGAATTGCACAGACATATAAGTCTCGAATGATGAACGTAAGGGACGCCATATCAAAGGATGAATCAATAGTCGCTTTACACGAATTAGAGGCCATGCAAGAAGACTTGATAAAACTTTTTAGCGAACGCTTCGACGATTTAAGCGTAAAAATTGATGACCTACGCTCAAAGGTTAAGGTAGAACCGATAAGGGAAATAGCTATACCAACCGCAAGAAAAACGGAGATAAAACTTGCTGAAAAAACGGGGAGACAAGGAAAGAGAAGTAAGAAAAAGTCAGCGGTCAAACCTAGCCAAAGAACAGAAGCTGAGAAAAGAATAGAGAAAATCAGAGCTGAAGTGGAAAAAGTTCTGGATAAACTGGGGCAGATGGAGATTGAAACCTGAAAAGGGATGGATTGAAGAAGCAAAAAGAAAGGCTGCTCTAGAAGCGGT
>DAOVGI010000042.1 GCA_030672475.1 Candidatus Bathyarchaeota archaeon | reverse complement strand
AGCCATCCTAAACTCAAGCCTATAGATGCCCCTACAGATGGAATATTCCTAGCTGGAGCATGCCAAGGACTGAAGGATATACCATACAGTGTTTCGCAAGGTAGCGGTGCAGCAGCAAGAGCTGCAACCGTACTTTCAAAGTCAACATGGAAGATTGAGCCGATAGTAGCTGTTGTGGACCCGGACAAGTGCAGAAATGTCAAGACGAAATGCGGCATATGTGCCCAGAAGTGTCCTTACGGGGCAATAAAAGTTGAGGAAGGGAAACCAGCTCAAGTGATGATAGCCATGTGCCACGGATGCGGAACATGTGTAGCAGAATGTCCGACAGACGCCATAACACAGATGCACTTCAGAGACGCTCAAATCTTCGCCCAGATAAGAGCAGCCTTAGAAAAGAATTCTGAAGACAAGATTTTGGCTTTCCTGTGCAACTGGTGTAGCTATGCAGGAGCAGACTTAGCAGGCACAAGTAGATTTGAATATCCGCCTATAATGAGGCCAATAAGAGTCATGTGTTCAGGAAGAGTTGATCGCGACTTCATTTTGGAGGCATTCAGGCTTGGCGCAGGCATGGTTATGGTGGGTGCCTGCCATCTGCCCTACGACTGCCACTACATAAATGGGAATTATAATATGACGGTAAGAATGGACGCGTTAGCACCTATGTTGCAGAAGCTTGGTTTAAGCCCGGAAAGGTTTCGTGTAGAATACATATCTGCTGCTGAGGGGGTGAAATTTGCAGAAGTTGTCACGGAGATGGCTGAACAGATGCAGGCTCTGGGCAAAGAGAAGATTACAGCTGAAAATGAGAAACTTCAGCCCGTACTCGATAAAATGCTAAGAAGAAAAGGGATTATTTAACAGACGATTGAGAGCTTTCCTTTTTTCCGCTGCAAATAGAGATTGCTAGGTACTTTCTAGAAAATATGGAAAGAACTTGATCAAACATATTTTAGAATCATGCGTATACTGATGATGATTAACACTGTGCCGAAGATTTTACGGAGATTGCTACTAGATATTTTTTTAGAGGTGTAAGCGCCCAGTTGAGCGCCGAAAACTGTTCCTAAAACCAGTAGAAGAGCATATTCAAAACTGATATTGTTTAGACTGAAGTGTTGTGTGACGCCAGCTATTGAAGTGAAAATCATTGTGAACATTGATGTCGCCACTACAATATGTATCGGCATGTTCATGGCTAACACCATTATCGGCACCAAAAGCGAGCCTCCACCAATGCCCAGCAACCCAGAGGAAACCCCACCGAAAAAACTCAACGTAACGCCCACCAAAATCTCTCTTCTAGATCCAAACAGTGAGCTTTCAGAGTACATAAGTGGGTTGCCAGTGCTTTTTTTCATGTGTGATTGCTTTGATCGAGAAAAACTCAAATTGAAGATCATTCGCAGAGCGACGAAAAACAGGAAAACTCCAAAAATTGAACCAAGTAACCTTGCTTCCATAATTGACGTTAGGTATGCACCCAAGCAAGCCCCTGGAACGGTTGCCATTGCTAAGACTAGACCTATCTTGAAGTATATTCGTTTTTGCCTTGCATAATTCACAGTTGAAGCTAACGAAGTGAAGATGATAGTTGTTAGACTAGTTCCAGCAGCTTGGGCAGGAGAAAACTCATAAAATAAAACCAGTAAAGGCACTATGAAGACTCCGCCTCCTACACCAATCATTGAACTGACTGCTCCGATTAAAAACCCTAGTATGGGTAACAGAATTTCTATCATTCTCGTCACGCTAGGACAATGCCTCTCCCATTTAGAAACTCTGTTCTAAACACATTCAGTTATTAAATCTTTAACTGCATTTGGGAAGAACTCTACATGCACCAGGTAAGATCATGATGTACAATGTTTCGGAATCTGAGTGCGCGCTAGAGTGTGAAGCAGACCAAAACGTTGAAATGCCTAGTCTGGTCATATTTTTGTGGACGATGAAGTGATCGAGGTACTTTGACTCTTGGAGAATGATCAGTTTTCCCGCATCTGAGTCCAAACCAATGAGAGCAGTTCTAGATGGTTTACGGTTAGTGAAGATTGCATCGTTCAACGTCGTCATGTTGAGTGTGTTGTCACGGGCGAATGTGTCCTACGCGGTCGAATCCAAGACTCTCTGAATTGGAAAGTTTCAACTAAAATTGTGGAAATAAGAAAGAAGTGGAGAGATGTCTACGATGGTTCTGATGGACCAGTGATGTATGCCCATATGCTTACTAAGGCCAGTGTCAGACAGGCTCCAGCAAGTCCCGACAGAATGTATCGTGTATTAAGAAATGCTGGTAATACCCTTTCAAGCCACGGAATCACATGTTCTGATGTTAGGTCTGCTATAACTCCCGCCATGAATCCTAAGAACGCTACTAACCCGAAAACCTTTAATCTTTCACCCAATTTTTTCACCTTTGCTTACATTAGGATTCTAAGCTCCTTTTTAGTCTAACTTACACATTTTTGTCTATTACCGCTAAAACAGCAAGCACTTCTTTTAACTTTAAAATTAAAGCTCAAAACGGTTGTGGAAGCCTATATAGCTCCACGTATATACGTAGATGTTTTCAGCATATTAACAACGTATAATATTCGTTTAAACGTAGTTCTATCTTCGGAGATATTTGACTTGTCAGAAAGATTTGCTAAAAGATGGGAAGATAGACGTAGTGAGCCACCGATAACAGAACGTATTAAAGGTGCAGTAAGACCACCGGGACCATTAAAGCCAAGACTAGACGGAGCTGTTAGACGTTTGGACATGCAGATACAGAAACTAGATCAAGCCAACGAAAGGTTCAGTAAAAGAGATAAATCGATATTTTCAAGAATTGTGGATGCTTACACAAAGCATGACATGGCCCGAGCAAACGTTTTCGCTAACGAATTAGCTGAGATTAGGAAAATGGAAAGAATGATTATGCATGCAAGGCTCGCTCTCGAACAGATTACCTTGAGATTGCGAACAGTATCAGAACTTGGAGATATCGTTTCAACACTAGGCCCTGCTGTAAGCGTTTTGAGGGCAATTAAAGCAGGAATGGCGAACGTTTTTCCAGAAGCGGAAAGGGAGTTGGGACAGATAGGCGATGTATTAAGCGGAGTAATAATGGAAGCTGGGCAAAACACAGGGTTATCAGTGAACTTTGATACTGCTGGTGAGGATGCCCAGAGAATCCTCACGGAAGCTGCAGCCGTTGCAGAACAGAAAATTAAAGAGAAATTCCCAGAACTGCCAGCAGGAATCCCTTCTATACCGTTAAGCGAAAAATCACCCACTGAAACATCGTAGAAATCAAAAACGTAGGAGACGACTATTATGACACAAAAATCCAAACTTTTTATTTCAATTGGAAAACAAGTAAAAGATGAATATGGACGCACAATGGGCCGAGTTACGTCATTCGCTGTAAACCCAAACGGCACAGTTAACTCCGTTTACATCGAACAAGGAAATGGCAGGCTTGTAAAATATCCTGCAGAACGCCTGAAAGTTGACGAATCAGAGACTATTCTTCTGTCCAAAATAAAGAGGGAAGCCACAACCTTTTGCGATCAGATTCCACTAATATGGCGTAAAAACCAAGCTCTGAAAGGGCTTGTGGAGAAAAATAAAATCTCGCCCGAAGTCTACGATGATCTGCATAAGAGTTTCGAAGGTGTTTTGGACCAACTGAAAAGTGAATCCCAAAACTTGACAGAAGAAATTAACAAGGAAACTACTAGGTGCGCGCAAGAGATTAAGAACTTGAATTATGCTTTAGTCAATCTTGAAATCGAACATGAAATAGGACAAATAGATGATCAGTCCTACCAAACAGCCTTCGCAATAATACAAAAATGCCTAAAAGGCACCAAAATGAAGAGAAACGATCTAGAAACCATAAAAAGCGAGCTTTCAAACATTCTTATAGGAGACACACTACCACAGACAGAGCACGAGGCGAAAGAAGAACCTGCAGAGGAATCAATGGCTCATAAGGAGGCATCAACCTCACCAACTAAACCACACGGTCTTCCAGAACCACCAGTAGTAGTTTACGTGAAAGAAGTCGGCGAGTCCAGCGCCTAGGCTTAAGCATAGCAGGCGGAGGGAGATTACATCAGAAAACTCTTCCAAAAAAACCCTCCACCACTGCGAGAGGTAATAGGTAGGTCGATGCATAAACTAAGAATCCAACAACACAAAATTGAACAAGTATCCTTCAGACTGAAGAAAAGAGACAAGGTCCTATTCCAAACGTGCATCCACTCCCTCAAAAATCACAACAAAGACAGAGCCACAATGTGTGCAAACGAACTAGCAGAACTCAAGAAACTGATAAAATTTCTTTACGATGTGGGACTAGCACTCGAACGTGTAATCCTGAGGCTTGAAACAATAAGGGAACTAAGCGACATAATCATCGATTTGAAACCAGCACTAAAAATACTACAAAAAGTTTCAAAGCAGCTCTTTGAGTTCCTACCAGATGTCTCGTCAGAACTAAGCACAGTCAACGACGTGATAAACGAAACCCTCTGGTCAACAAGAATAACAACCGACGGATCTACAATTCCAGTAAACAGGACAACGTCGGGAGGACAGGAAATACTAAAAGAAGTCTCAAGGGTCATGGAACAAAAAATAACTGAAAAGCTTCCTGAACCGCCTGCTACCCTAGAAACTGCAGAAGTGCCGATCAAGCAAATGGTTGCGTTGGCGGCAACAAGCTCACAAACCATAAGTGAAGAAATCGTTCAAACAGAATCCGTTTCTTCCCAAAATCTCCTTTCTTTCAAGGAATCGGAAGTTAAAGAAATCTCTTTGAAAATCAAAAATCGGTCACTCGAAGAAATCGTCTTAGAATACGTTAAGAAAAGTAAGGGCGAAGTTGATTTGATGCGATGCTCCGTTGAATTAAACAGTTCATATAGTGAAATTGAAGATGCTCTTCAAAACCTAGGAGCTAAGGGCAAAATAAAAATTGAAACTAGAGCACGGTGAAAATTTTATGGATGCTCCACAGCAACTAGAAAAATCCGCCACCAATTATGCCTTGGAAGCTGTGCGCTTGGACAAACAAGGTTCAAAAGGCATGGCTATAACAATGTACCAGAGAGCTATAGAAACCCTTCTGAAACTGGTTCAATTATATCCAGAGTACAGCTTAAACAAAGTCTACATACAGAGGGCAATAGCGTACCAAGACAGAATAAAGGCATTGCAAGGTACACCAACATCCATCGAACCACAAAAAGGAGCTGAAGAAACAACTGAAAGTGCAAAAACAACTCCAGGTGAAAAAGCCAGTTATGACGAGCTGATAGTAAAGGAAAAACCGAATGTTAAATGGGGAGAAGTTGTCGGACTGGAGCATGCAAAAAGGGCGATAAAAGAAGCCATAGTCTATCCGGTTCAGAGACCAGATCTGTTCCCGTTAGGATGGCCTCGAGGCATTCTCCTATTTGGACCACCAGGTTGTGGAAAAACATTGTTGGCAGCAGCAGTAGCCACAGAAATAGATGCAACCTTCGTCTCTATTGATGCAGCCTCGATAATGTCTAAATGGTTGGGCGAAGCTGAAAAAAACGTTGCCAGACTGCTAGGTTCAGCTAGAAAATCAGCCATGGAAGGAAAACCCGCAATAGTTTTCATCGACGAGTTAGACTCTCTGATGGGAAAACACTCAAACGAAGTCGGCGGAGAAGTTCGCGTTCGAAACCAATTCTTGAAAGAGATGGATGGCATAGTAGACAAAGGAAAAAATCTACACGTCTACATTATTGGAGCAACAAATAAGCCGTGGGATTTAGATTGGCCCTTCATCAGGAGATACCAAAAAAGAATTTTGGTTCCACTTCCAGATCACCACGCACGCTTAATGATGCTTAAACTCTACACACGTAGTCTGCAATTGACGCCAGACATTGATCTGCACGAGTTAGCTAGACTGTCAGAAGGATTTTCCGGAAGCGACATAAGGGACGTGTGTCAATCGGCACATTTGAAGGTCATAGGCGAATTCTTCGAGTCAGGACAGGCTGCTGACAAGCTAGCTAAACCGAGACTCATGAGAATGAACGACTTCAGACGGATATTTGAAGATAGAAAGCCAAGTGTTTCCCTTGACATGATAGCATTATACAACAGATGGTTTGATGCCTTCAAAGCTCTTTAAAGGAGAGTGAAGTTAAGAGTCCTAAAGAGTTGCCACGAGTGGAAAGGTTTGGAGAATCTCCCCCTCCTTCTTTTTGAGAAGTTCGCTCCTTTCTCCCTCTTAGAAAGAATCTCCAAACCCCACAGTTCAACTGCGAGAGGCAGGATTAGGCGGCTTCTTTAGCACCTTTATCTCGATATTTTCATCGCCTTGAAACTCGACACCCTTCAGCGTTGAGAGCATGGCTAAAACTGTTTTCCTGATTATTTTCTGAACGAAGGAGTGCATAGGTAGGTTCTTTCCGTTAATGCTGACTGTTAGCTTCTCGTTATTCTCTGACATTTTTCTCGACCATATTTCTCAATTAAATCTACGATTTTTTCTCCATTTCCAAGCACGTTTACATAGGGAACATCAAAATTCAATGTTTCTATTGGGTGAAGACTCGTCAACACAATTATAGGTTCAAAAACCTTTAAGGCTTCCAAGGCTTCTTCAGCAGATTTTACAGTTACAATTTTAGGCACATCACAATTTTTGGCTACAATCCTTTTAAACCCCTCCAGGAAGACGAAGTCAGCGTTCTTACATCTCTGCAAAATATCAACCAATGAGAGGCTTGTTGTATCCGTCTTTTCTATCGTAGCTATTTCATTCGATGCCACGCTGATAATTGTTTTAGCTCCGGACTTTGCAAACCTCCAAGTGTCCTTTTCTTCACTATCTATTGTGAAATTACGTTCAGGAATATGCTTTACTGCTGCAATTTTGTGACCTCTTTTCGCTAACTCCTTCGTTAGAACTTCTATTGTTGTTGTTTTTCCCGAGCTTTTACTACCAACAACTGCGACAACTGTTGTTTTCAATTATTACACCTCTGCTATTTCATTTCTTCAATGAAGATTTTTTCTAACGTTTGCTTGTTTATGTGTAGTTTTTCTGATAGATCTTTCATCCATCTCACGTATGTTTTAAAAATGCTCTGCAATATTTCCGCCTTTTCTTTTTCAGACAGGTCCTTTTCTTCAGCAAGCAATAAAGCAAACCACCTGCCTGCATCCGAAAGTTGATAAGCTTTAACCCATACAATGCGCCCATCTGTTTCCATTTTCTCCATGCTCTCCATCAAAACTCCAAGGTTAGTTAACGACTTTAAGTTTCCAATAATCGTCTTATTTGAATAAGGAAGTTCTTTCACAAGGTCTTTCTGATAAATCTTGTTTGAAATACCTCGGCTGAGTGAAAATCTCAGAGTATCAACAGCTGACTTCGAACCGAAAATTGCACTCAATATCTTAGTTTTTTGTTCTGATGGAAGAAAAACTACATAGGGATGTAATCTCACTTTAAATCACTCACTTAAAATGTTTACCCTAACCATCTTAAATATTGCGCAGCTTAGGCAGTAGGCTTTTTTAATGTCTCAACTAAATTCTCATTAAGGTGTTTCAAAAACGGTTATCCCTAAAAATTGGGTTCCAACAGACGGAGATACATTCGTAACCAAAGAAGGATTCATATTCAATGTTTTTGGATACGACCACCCCGACAATCGAGTTTTCTCTTTCTTAAAATATATTCCTTCAAAATCCCGGAACCTTTTTCATGTTCGCTTTCTGGAACGAACATGGCAGTACGAGAAACTGAAACTTTTCAGAACTGAAAAACTTTACACAGCGAAAAATTACCAGATTTTTCTTGAGACTTTTCGAAATAGTTTCCCAAATTACAGTTACTTTTGTCCATTCAGAGAGAAAGAAGTAATTAGTACACCCCTAAATTCTATCAAAAGAGTTTATGTTCCAAGAAAATGTCTTGCCTTGTTGAAAGAAATGAAAAACAGGGATAGCCTACAGAAAATAGCATTAGATCTTATCAAGTTGCTGTCCAGCGAATCAGACATCGCTCTGGAAGATTTTGGCGTCCACGGCTCCATTGCTTTGAACATGCAAACCGTCGAATCCGACATAGACCTCGCTGTGTATGGAGCCAGAAACTTTCGTAAGCTGGAAGAAACGATTGCCAAGCTTGTTGGAGAAGGAGCATTAGACTGCGTGGTCAACAATCGGTTGGATGCAGCGAGACTGTATAAAGGACGATATTTGAACAAGATTTTCATGTACAACGCAGTCCGTAAGCCAGAAGAGGTCAATACACAATATGGAATGCACACGTATCTGCCAGTCAAATCTGTCATGTTTCAATGCACGGTTAGGGATGATAGTGAAGCCATGTTTCGGCCATCAATCTACAAAATTGAGAATTACAAACCAGCTCATTCAGCATCAATGCTTTCCGAAGACAAGGTTCCGAAGCTGGTTGTTTCCATGATTGGATGCTATAGGAACATCGCTAGAAAAGGAGGTAAAATCGAGGTTTCAGGAATGCTGGAAAGAGTTGAAAACGTTAAAACAGGTGAATTTTTTCATCAAGTTGTTGTTGGAACGAGCATAAATGAGAATGAGCATATTTGGCCACTTAAGGCTTAGGGACAGTGACGCGATAGTCCAAAAGAAGGCTTAATTTTTATGTTTTTGGGTATTTCTATTTCCTGTGTGAAGAAATTTGCGTCGAGATTACACCAATATCATATAGTGCGACGGTTTGTTCCCGAGCAATAGTCTAAAATGTTCGCGATTTTGTTTATTGTCTACGACCCGCTCAACTTTTCCCTGTGCAATGACAACTTCGCCGTTTCTAGCTTGTTCACAGAATCTACCACGAAAAGATGTGATCTCTTTAATTGGTTCTGTTTTTTGGCCTTCAAGAACTTGCACATCAGCGACCTTGTAAACGCAGGGTGTGAAGATTGATTCTGAATCGTCTACAACTGTAGCCTTAACTCTTGCGCAGCCAACATTCACGTAGCGAACATCACCATACTTCTCTCCAATTTCGCTCCAGTCCTTCACAAAACGAACAAAGTAATCCACATCCATGAATTTTCCTTGCAACACCTTTCTCGATTCAGTTCGAACAAAGTCTTCGAGGCTCATCACAGTATCTCTTGAACGAAAATCGAACAGAGTCTTTAATCCTCCACGAGTATAAAGCTTAAAAGACCCCTGTTTCTCACGCAACAGGTTTTCCAAGGTTGAGTAAACCTTTCGGCA